>NZ_JBMULZ010000004.1:4856-132520 GCF_049534875.1 Uniformispora flossi | reverse complement strand
CCCCCCCCCCCCCCCCCCCAACCCCAGAGCGGGGGGGCCCGCCCACCCCCCCGCACGCCCCCCCTTCCGTCGCCGGGCGGGACAGGGGTTACCCCGCCCCGGCCCCACGCCGGCCCCCGCCCTCCCTCCCCGGCAGGCCGAGGCCCTTCGGCATGCCCGCTCCGCCCGGCGTCGTACCCGACGCGGCAGGTACCCCCGGGGAAGTATGTGCGCAGGCATCTAGCGGGTCGGTTCTTCCAGGTGCACGGATGTTCTGGAAGAGTGCGCCTGGGCCGGTCGTCTGACTGGTCGTCAGAGACGGGTTCCGGTCCGGTACAGCACGGACCTGCGCGAACAGCGCGGCGAACAGAGGGAGAACGATGGGCACGTACGCGATCACCGGTGCGGCATCCGGCATCGGCGCCGCCAGCAAGGCCCGCCTTGAGGCGGACGGCCACCGGGTCATCGGCGTCGACCTGCACAACACCGACGTCAACGCGGACCTTTCCACCCCCGAAGGCCGCGCCGAGGCGATCGCCAAGGTCACCGAGCTGGCCGGCGAATCGCTCGACGGCTTCGTGCCGTTCGCGGGCCTCGCCGCCGCGACCGGCCGCCCCGGTTCGCTGATGGTGTCGGTGAACTACTTCGGCGCGATCGAGGTGCTGGAGGGCCTCTACCCGCTGCTCGCCAAGGGCACGAACCCGTCCGTGGTGCTGATCAGCTCCAACTCGACGACGTGCCAGCCGAACTGGCCGGTGGAGCTGGCCGAGCTGTGCCTGGCCGGCGACGAGGCGGCGGCCCGCGAGGCGGCCGACAAGGACCCGATGGGCTCCTACCCGGCGGCCAAGGCGGCGCTCGCGTACTACGTGCGCACCAAGGCCGTCGCCGACGAGTGGATCGGCGCGGGCATCCGCCTCAACGCGATCGCGCCGGGCCTCATCGAGACGCCGATGGTCGCGGCCGGCAAGGTCGACCCGCTGACCGCGGAGGGCATGAAGATGTTCCCGCTGCCGATCGGCCGCGGCGGCCGCCCCGAGGAAATCGCCGAGCTGACCGCGTTCCTGCTCGGCCCGACCTCGTCGTTCTTCGTCGGCTCGGTGCTGTTCTGCGACGGCGGCACCGACGCGCTGTTCCACGCCAAGGACTGGCCGAAGGTCTGGGAGCTGGACCTGTCGGCGTTCGGCGGCTGAACCGGAGCACACGCGGGGCATCGGGCGCCGGAGCCGACCCCGGCGCGTGCCCGAGGCGCACCCCGGAGCACACGCCGGAGCGCGCGCTGCGGCGAGCAATCCGGATCGGAGATGATCAAAAACGATCACGCGTCGGGTGACACGTGACACCCGTCGTACGACGGGAGCGGGCGACCGCACGCACGGCAGCACGCAGCAGCAGGCGACCTGCACACCACGACGGTGACCCCGTCCCGGATGCCTCCGGGGCGGGGTCACCGTCGTCTGCGCTCGATCAGCCTGCGGTCGTCACATCGGTCCTGTTGAGCATGCGGCGACGGCCGTCCATCTCGACCCGGTCGTCCTCGGTGAGGCCGCCCCAGACGCCGTAGGGTTCGCGTACGGCGAGGGCGTGTTGGGCGCATTGGGCGCGCACGGGGCAGCGCTGGCACACCTCCTTGGCAGCGGCCTCCCGCGCGACCCTCGCGGCCCCGCGTTCGCCTTCCGGGTGGAAGAACAGTGCGCTGTCGACGCCGCGGCAGGCGGCGGAGAGCTGCCAGTCCCACAGGTCGGCGTTGGGGCCGGGGAGCCGTGAGAAATCAGCCATGAGTCGTCCCTCGGTTTCAGGGGCAATTGGTGTCGCGGGGTGTGGCTTGGTGTGGCGGAGTGTGGCGGGGCTACGGGCCGATCGATCAAACGACGATCCGAAAGCGCCACAGAATGATCAGTTCCATGCAGATATCGGTCTTATGCGCGAAAACCAGTAAAAAATACGTGTCCCGGGCGTAACGCCTGCTGCGCCGCAGCCGATGAGCCCCCTCCTGGCGCGCCCGTGGCGCGCCGCCCGCCGGGTCGATCGCGAGAGTGAGGTCGTGTCGCTCGGAAAGGTCACTGTGTCGGCGTGCCCTTCGGAGGGGTCGGCTCGTTGTGGTAGCGGGCGGCCCCACGGCCCCCGAAGAAACCCCGTAACCCTTTCGAGTGATGGTCGTTGGGGTGGGTGAGACGGTCGGCGGTTCGCAAGTCCCGGGCACGACGAGCCGGGGCACACCGGGGACACTCCGGGAACACCGACCGCGTAGGCAACGGAACGTACAGGCGTGGAGGCTCAACGTGACGCGGATCTGCTGCGGAGGCCGGCGATGACGACCGTCCTGGTCTGCGACGATTCCCCGCTGGTCCGGGAGACGCTCCGGCGCGCGGTGGCCACGGTCCCCGGCGTCGAGCGGGTGACCACCGCCACGAGCGGCGAGGAAGTTCTGCGCCGCTGGGGCGCGGAACGCTCGGACCTGGTGCTGATGGACGTGCGCATGCCCGGGCTCGGTGGCGTGGAGGCCGTACGCCGGCTCCTCGCGGGCGACCCCGGTGCGCGGGTAATCATGCTGACGATGGCCGAGGATCTCGACGGAGTGGCCCTCGCGGTCGCCGCCGGGGCCCGCGGCTACTTGCACAAGGACGCGTCGCGCGCCGAGCTGCGCGCGACGGTGTCCCAGGCGCTCGCCGACCCGACGTGGCGGCTCGCGCCCCGCCGGCTCCGCTCGGCGGACATGGGTGTCGCCCCGACGCTGACCGCGCGGGAGATCCAGGTACTGGAGGGTATGAGCCACGGCCGCAGCAATGCGGAGATCGGCCGTGAGCTGTTCCTTTCCGAGGACACCGTCAAGACGCACGCGCGCCGGCTGTTCAAAAAGCTCGGCGCGTCGGACCGTGCGCACGCGGTCGCGCTCGGCTTCCGCTGGGGTCTGGTGCGGTGACCGCGCGGGGTTTCCGGCCCTGCGATTCGCGCCGCGACGGACCTGGCGCGAACCGCAGGGGCCGGAGCCCGGCATACTGAATCTCATGGGCGGGATCGCCGAGCGCATGCCGGACAGACCGGAGAGGGCCGAGACCCGGGTCGATGACGGCATGCGTGCCGTGGTCGTCCGGGCCGTTTCGGGCGACCTCCAGGCCACCGACGAACTGCTGGCCTATGTACGCCCGCTGGTGCTGAGGTACTGCCGGGCCAGGCTCGGCCGGGTGCCCGGCGCGGAGCACGCGGCGGACGACGCGGCGCAGGAAGTGTGCCTGGCGGTGCTGTCCGCCTTGCCGCGCTACCGCGACGAGGGCAGGCCTTTCGAGGCGTTCGTGTTCGGCATCGCCGCGCACAAGGTCGTCGACGTGCAGCGTGCCGCGGTCCGTGCGGCCGTGCCGACGTGCGACCTGCCCGAGGCGATCGACGACGACCCGGGCCCGGAAGACCAGGTGGTCCGGCGCAGCGACGCCGCGCAGGCGCGGGCGCTCCTCGGCCGTCTTCCCGACAATCTGCGCGAACTCCTCGTGCTGCGGGTGGCCGTCGGCTTGTCCGCCGAGGAGACCGGCCGGGCGATGGGCATGTCGCCGGGTGCGGTCCGGGTCGCCCAGCACCGCGCACTGTCCAGGCTGCGGGCGCTCGCCGAGGAGGAGAAGACGGCGTGAACGCGGGGATTCCCGGGATGCGGCATGTGCACGTCGGCGGTTCATCGCCGCGAGCACTCGCCGATCTGGGACTCCTGCGCCGCGACGACGAACTCGTCGAGACGCTGCGCGCCCGCACCACCGGGCATCCGAACACGGACCGGCTGGCCCGGCTGTTCCACGCGCTGGTCGCGGAGGTCGACGGCGTGCCGTCCGGACGCCGCGCGGTGACCGACCGCTGCTGACCAGGCCCGGCCCGGACGCGGATCCGGGCCCGGTCGTGAACCCGGCGCGTGCGGTTCGCGGAAACGGGCCGAATCCCGGGCCCGCGAAGGCCTTGACGGGAGCGGGAAGCTCCCGGGTCCGGGCGGTGTTGGAGCCGAGTAGCATGGGGGGCCATCCCCCTGGCACACCACCGGGCTGTCGTACCCGCGCGTCCGACCAGCAGCTCCGGTGGAGCCGCCGTATTCGCGCGGCCACGGTGTCGATCAAGGCGAGCGGGCGGCTCCCGGGCGTACCCCTCGAACCGGAACAACCGGAAGGTGTCATGAGTCTCACGGCCGACGGCGTACCCGAGAAGTTCGCGATGCTCGGGTTGACCTACGACGACGTGCTGCTGCTGCCCGGCGCGTCCGACGTCGTGCCGAGCGACGTCGACACGACGTCCCGGGTGACCCGGAACATCTCCGTGCGGATCCCCCTGCTGTCGTCGGCGATGGACACCGTCACCGAGTCGCGCATGGCGATCGCGATGGCGCGCCAGGGCGGCGTGGGCGTACTGCACCGCAACCTGTCGATCGCCGACCAGGCCAACCACGTCGACCTGGTGAAGCGGTCCGAGGCCGGCATGGTCATCGACCCGATCACCATCGGTCCGGACGCGACGCTGCGCGACGCCGACGAGCTGTGCGGCCGCTACCGCATCAGCGGCGTCCCGGTCACCGACGAGAACGGCCGCCTGCTCGGCATCGTCACCAACCGCGACCTGCGTTTCGAGGTCGACCACGCGCGCCAGGTCCGCGAGGTCATGACGCCGATGCCGCTGGTCACCGGCCAGGTCGGGATCAGCGGTGCGGACGCGATGGAGCTGCTGCGCCGCCACAAGGTCGAGAAGCTCCCGCTGATCGACGCGGACGGCAAGCTGCGCGGCCTGATCACCGTCAAGGACTTCGTCAAGAGCGAGCAGTACCCGCACGCGACCAAGGACGCCGACGGCCGTCTGGTGGTCGGTGCCGCGGTCGGTACCGGCGACGACAGCTTCCGCCGTGTGCAGGCGCTCGTCGAGGCCGGCGTGGACTTCATCGTGGTGGACAGCGCGCACGGCCACCAGCGCAACGTGCTGGAGATGATCGCCAAGGTCAAGGCCAACACCAAGGTCGACGTCATCGGCGGCAACGTGGCGACCCGGGACGGCGCGCAGGCGCTGATCGACGCCGGTGTCGACGGCGTCAAGGTCGGTGTCGGCCCCGGCTCGATCTGCACCACCCGCGTGGTGGCGGGCGTCGGCGCGCCGCAGGTCACCGCGATCTACGAGGCCGGGCTCGCGTGCGGCCCGGCGGGCGTCCCGGTCATCGGCGACGGCGGCCTGCAGTACTCCGGCGACATCGCGAAGGCGATCGCCGCGGGTGCGGACACCGTGATGCTCGGCAGCCTGCTCGCGGGGTGCGAGGAGAGCCCCGGCGAGCTGATCTTCATCAACGGCAAGCAGTTCAAGAGCTACCGCGGCATGGGTTCGCTGGGCGCCATGCAGTCGCGCGGCCAGGCCAAGTCGTTCTCCAAGGACCGCTACTTCCAGGACGACGTGCTGTCCGAGGACAAGCTGGTCCCGGAAGGCATCGAGGGCCAGGTGCCCTACCGCGGCCCGCTGTCCGCGGTCGCGCACCAGCTCATCGGCGGCCTGCGCGCTTCGATGGGGTACGCGGGCGCCCCGACTGTGCCGGACCTGAAGGAGCGCGGCCGGTTCGTCCGGATCACGGCGGCGGGTCTGAAGGAGTCGCACCCGCACGACATCCACATGACGGTCGAGGCGCCGAACTACCACGGCCGCTGATCCGCGGCGGCGCTCGCCGCCGCCGGTGCCGGGTCCTTGCCCGGCGCCGCGGGTTTGCGGTCACGGGGCGGTCGGGAACCTTCGGGTTCGGGCCGCCCCGTAGGCTTGTCCGGGGGCATCCGGGCGGAAATCAGGACAGGCGCCCGGACACGCGCGGCGCATCAGCGCCGCACGTGCGCGTGCAGGGTCCCACCACCGAGAACGGCAGGAGAGGCGCAACGTGACTGAGGTCGAGATCGGGCGGGGCAAGCGAGGACGGCGTGCCTTCCACTTCGACGACGTCGCCATCGTCCCGAGCCGGCGGACCCGCGACCCCGAAGAGGTCTCGATCGCCTGGCAGATCGATGCGTACCGGTTCGAGCTGCCGTTCCTCACCGCGCCGATGGACAGCGTCGTGTCGCCGGACACCGCGATCGCGGTGGGCCGTATGGGCGGCCTCGGCGTGCTCAACCTCGAAGGCCTGTGGACGCGCTACGAGGACCCGGCGCCGCTGCTCGAGGAGATCGGCAGCCTCGACGAGGCCGCCGCGACGCGCCGCATGCAGGAGATCTACGCGGAGCCGATCAAGGAAGAGCTGATCGGCGCGCGCATCAAGCAGATCCGCGACTCCGGGGTGGTCACCGCCGCGGCGCTGTCGCCGCAGCGCACCGCGCAGTACCACAAGGCGGTCATCGACGCGGGCGTCGACATCTTCGTGATCCGCGGCACCACGGTGTCCGCCGAGCACGTGTCGGGCCGGGCCGAGCCGCTCAACCTCAAGCAGTTCATCTACGACCTCGACGTGCCGGTCATCGTCGGCGGCTGCGCGACCTACCAGGGCGCGCTGCACTTGATGCGCACCGGTGCGGCGGGTGTGCTGGTCGGCTTCGGCGGCGGCGCCGCGCACACCACCCGCCGCGTGCTGGGCGTGGCGGTGCCGATGGCCACCGCGGTCGCGGACGTGGCCGAGGCGCGCCGCGACTACCTCGACGAGTCCGGCGGCCGCTACGTGCACGTCATCGCGGACGGCAGCGTCGGCGCCAGCGGCGACATCGCCAAGGCCGTGGCGTGCGGCGCGGACGCCGTGATGATCGGCTCGGCGCTGGCCCGTGCCACCGACGCGCCGGGCCGCGGCCACCACTGGGGTTCCGAGGCCCACCACCCGGAACTCCCGCGCGGGCGGCGGATGGACCTGGGCGCGGTCGGCACGCTGGACGAGGTCCTCAACGGGCCGTCGCACGTGTCGGACGGCTCGATGAACCTGTTCGGCGCGCTGCGCCGGGCGATGGCGACGACCGGCTACACCGACCTGAAGAAGTTCCAGCAGGTCGAGGTGACGGTGGCGCCGCAGAGCTGAGCAGGTGCGGCTTCGCGGCCGCACGGGCGCGGAACGGCCCGGCTTCCCGAGGGGGAGCCGGGCCGTTTTCGTGCGCCGACGGGTCGCCGTGACGGCGGGCCGCGGGTTCAGGTTCCGAGGAACTCGCGGGCCAAGAAGCGGGCGACGCCGTCCTCGTCGTTGGGGCCGACCACGTCGGTGGCCAGCGCGAGGATGTCCGGGTGCGCGTTGGCGGGCGCGACGCGGCGGTCGGCCACCGCGAACATCGGCAGGTCGTTGAGGTGGTCGCCGCACGCCACGACCGGGCCGGTGAGCGCGTGCCGGTCGCGGAGCGCGAGGACGGCCTGGCCCTTGTCGGCGCGTGCGCTGTGCACGGCGAACTCGACCCAGCCGGGCAGGTAGCCGATCGGATAGCTCTGGACGGTGGTTCCGGCGCTGCCGAAGCCGGCGAGCAGTTCGAGGGCCTCGGGTTCGCGGTCCCGGCGTACCGCGAAGCGCACCAGCGCGACGTCTTCCTCGCGGGCGACCCGGCCGAAGTCGGGGCTGTGCCGGAGCCGTGGATCGCCGTATTTGCGCTTCTCGGCGACGTACCAGGCGGCGCCTTCGTCGGCGAGATCGCCGTGGTGGAGCCGGTCGGCGCGGCCGTCCCAGGTGGTGAGCGCCGGTTCGAGGCCCGCGGCCAGGACGGCCGCGACGAGTTTTGCGGCGGTGGCCCGGTCGAGGGAATGCCGCGAGACATGCCGTCCGGTGGCCGCGTCCGACAGGTACGAGCCGCCCAACTCGATGACCGGGAGCGGGAATTCGACGCCGGCCAGCAGTGTGGTGATGGCCGGGAGGCTGCGCGCGGTGGCGACGGTGAGCGCCACGCCCGCCGCGGTCAGGGCTTGGAGCGTCATGCGGGAGTAGTCCGACAAGGTGCCGCCGGATCGCAGCAGCGTGCCGTCCAGGTCGCATACCACCAGCGGACTGTCGGGTAAGGACGGCGTCACGGGTACCTCGCTCTCGCGCGGGTATTTCACCGTACCCGCCCGTTGGCGGCCGTTCACCCGAATGGCCCACATGGAAGGGGTGCGTGCTCAGCGCGGCGGGGAAGCGGCGGGCGCGCCGCCGGGTGATGATCGGGGCAGCGGAACGGCGGGCGACGGGAGCGGGTGACGGCGCGTTGAAGACCACGGCGTTGGGATTGCGGGCACGCGAGGCGGCGCTTGAGGCGATGGCCGAGCGGGAGTTGGACGTGGTCGTGGTCGGCGGCGGCGTGGTCGGCGCCGGGACCGCGCTGGACGCGGTGACCCGCGGCCTGAGCGTCGGGCTGGTCGAGGCGCGCGACTGGGCGTCGGGCACGTCGAGCCGGTCGAGCAAGCTGATCCACGGCGGCCTGCGCTACCTGGAGATGCTGGACTTCGCGCTGGTGCGCGAGGCGCTGCGGGAGCGCGGCCTGATGGTGCAGCGGCTGGCGCCGCACCTGGTGCGGCCGGTGCCGTTCCTGTACCCGCTGCAGCACCACGGGTGGGAGCGCGCCTACGTCGGCTCCGGCGTCGCCCTGTACGACACCATGGGCCTCTCCACGGGCCACACCCGCGGCCTGCCCGGGCACCGCCATCTGTCGCGGCGGCACGCGCTGCGGCTGGCGCCCGCGCTGCGCAAGGACGCGCTGGTCGGCGCCGTGCAGTACTACGACGCGCAGGTCGACGACGCGCGGCACACCATGACACTGGTCCGCACGGCGGCCGGCTACGGTGCGCACGTCGCGTCGCGTGCCACCGTCACCGGGTTCCTGCGCGAGGGCGAGCGGGTCGTGGGCGTGCGGGTGCGCGACGTCGAACAGGGGCGCGAGTACGCGGTCCGCGCGCGGCAGGTCGTCAACGCGACGGGCGTGTGGACGGACGAGACGCAGGCGCTGGTCGGCGAACGCGGCCAGTTCCACGTCCGCGCCTCCAAGGGCATCCACCTGGTCGTGCCGCGGGACCGGATCCACTCGTCGACCGGCCTGATCCTGCGTACCGAGAAGTCCGTGCTGTTCGTCATCCCGTGGGGGCGGCACTGGATCATCGGCACCACGGACACCGACTGGGACCTCGACAAGACACACCCGGCGGCCAGCCGCACCGACATCGAGTACCTGCTCGAACGGGTCAACGCGGTGCTCGCGGTGCCCCTCGGCCGGGAGGACGTCGAAGGCGTCTACGCCGGCCTGCGGCCCCTGCTGCGCGGCGAGTCGGACGCCACCAGCCAGCTGTCCCGCGAGCACACCGTCGCGCACCCGGTGCCCGGCCTTGTGGTGGTCGCGGGCGGCAAGTACACGACCTACCGGGTGATGGCCGCCGACGCGGTCGACGCCGCCGTGCACGGGCTCGACCGCAAGGTGGCGCCCAGCTGCACCGAGACCGTGCCGCTCGCGGGCGCCGAGGGCTACCACGCGCTGTGGAACGCCCGGACGTCGATCGCCGCGGGCAGCGGCCTGCACGTCGCCCGCGTCGAACACCTGCTCAACCGGTACGGCTCCCTGATCGACGAGGTCCTCGCCCTGGTCGAAGCCGACCCGGAGCTGGGACGGCCGCTGCCCGGCGCGGACGACTACCTGCGCGCCGAGGCCGTGTACGCGTGCACCCACGAGGGCGCCCTCCACCTGGAGGACGTGCTGGACCGGCGCACCCGCATCTCGATCGAGACGTTCGACCGGGGCGTGCGCGTCGCCGAGGAGTGCGCGCGGCTGATGGCGCCGGTGCTGGGCTGGACCGACGAGCAGGTCCGCCGCGAGGTCGACTACTACCTCAAGCGCGTCGAAGCGGAGCGCGAATCCCAGGAGCAGCCGGACGACCGGACGGCGGACGCGGTCCGGATGGGCGCCGAGGAAGTCGTCCCGCTCGCCTGACCGGGTTCGGCGAACCGGGCACCTTCGGCGCCGACAGCGCGTTGTACCGGTGGTTCGGATGGTTGACTGGAATGGTCGCGAATCCCGTCCGCGCACGGGGTTCGGCAACCCCAGCACAGGAGCACGCGCATGAGCGACGCGGACGCCGACGGGCGGTTGCTCGCGGGCCGGTACCGGTTGCGGGAGCGGTTGGGTCGGGGCGGCATGGGCACCGTGTGGAGTGCGCTCGACGAGGTCCTCGACCGCGAGGTCGCGGTCAAGGAGCTGCGCGTCCCCGGCCACACCGACGACGACGAACGCGAGACGCTGTCCGCCCGCATGCTCCGCGAGGCCCGCGCCGCGGCTCGGATCGACCACCCCAACGTGGTGACGATCTTCGACGTGGTCGACGAGGACGGCCGCCCGTGGATCGTCATGGAGCTGGTGCGCGGCCTGTCGCTGGCCCAGGCGATCGAGAAGGACGGGCCGCTGCCCGCCGGAGAGACCGCCGAGATGGGCCTCCGGCTGCTGTCCGCGCTCGACGCGGCGCACGACGCGGGCGTGCTGCACCGCGACGTGAAGCCCGCGAATGTGCTGCTGGCCCGCAACGGCCGCGTCGTCCTCACCGACTTCGGCGTCGCCTCGGTCGAGGACAGCGCGACGCTCACCCAGCTCGGCGCGCTCGTCGGATCCCCCGAGTACCTCGCCCCCGAGCAGGTCGACGGCCAGCAGCCGACGGCCGCCGCGGACCTGTGGTCGCTCGGTGTGACGCTCTACGAGGCCGTGGAAGGCAAACCGGCGTACAAGCGCGCCACCCACGCGGCGACGCTGGCCGCGGTCGCCGCCGCCAAGTTCCCCGAACTGGAGCAGGCCGGGTCGCTCATGCCCGCGCTGCGCAGCGTGCTCGTGCAGGACCCGACCGCGCGCGCCGACGCGCCGCTGCTGCGCGAACGCCTGATCGAGGCCGCCGACACAGCCCCCGCCGGCACCCAGCCCGGCCGCGCGCTGCCCGGCCGGGCCCGGGGCACCGGCGCCACGGGCCGCCGGCATGCCGTGCACACGGGGCCGCCGGGTCGGGCCGTGCGGCACACCGTCGAGGAGACCGCGCCGCGCGGGCACCCGGGCGGCCGCACCACGGGCGGCACCGCGCAGCCCGCCGCCGAGGAGCCGGTCGCGCACGGGTCCGTCACCGAGACCAATCTGCGGGTGCAGCGCACGCACGTCGGCGAGACCGTCCGCGAGCACGAGCGGCCGGCCGAGCCGGACCGCCGCCACGACCGCAGGCCCGGCCGCCGGGAACGCGCGCGGGCGCGGCGCGGCGGCGGCTTCCGGGCCCGCTACCGGCGCTGGCCGCGCTGGTGGATCCGGCACTGGGCGACCGTGCTGGTGGTCGTCGCGATCATGAGCGCGGCGGTGGCCCGGTGGCTCGCCGACTACGGCTCGTGGGCCGGCATGTACACGATCTCGCTGCTCGCCGCGGTCCTCGCGGTGTGGCTGGTGCTGCCGCACCGGCGGCTGTCCCGGTCGGTGCCGGCGGCGATGCTGATCGGCACCATCGGCGGCGGCGTCCTCGAACTCCGGCACATCAATCCCAACCTCGTCGAAGTCCTCGCGGTGGTCGGCGGCTGCCTGCTGCTCGGCCCGCTCATCGACGGCGCGGTGCTGCGCCGCCTACGCACCGGCTCCGGGCTCGGGTTCGCGCTGCCGGTGCCGGAAGGCTGGAGCTGCACGCCCAGCGACAGCGGCCTGACCGTGCACGACCCGGACCGGCTCATCTCGGTGACGGTGACCGTGGACCGCGGCATCGTCATGCCGCCCGAGGAGTCCGTGCTGCACCGCGAGCACGGCACGCTCACGTCCCGCGACTACCGGGACAGCGAGAGCTACCGGCGGGTCGAACTCGCCTCGATGGACTACCGCGGGCACGACGCCGCCGAGTGGGAGTACGTGTGGCGCGGCCCGGACGGCGCCGCCTTCCACGGCAAGGACCTCGTCGTGCGGACCGGCGACGGGGTGCGCTACTGGATGACGGTGCGCTGCCGCGAGGAGCTGTGGCCGACGGCCGCCGCGTACTTCGACCACGCCAAGGAGAACCTGGCGATCGTCCGCTGACCGCCGCCGCGGCCGCCCGGTACGGTGGGGCGGCGGGGCAATCGGCGGCGTTCGCGGGGCGGGGTAGCGCAGATGACAGGTCCGACCGGAGACCGCACGGTGGCGGGCCGCTACCGGCTGACCGAGATGCTCGGCCGCGGCGGGATGGGCACCGTGTGGCGGGCCGCCGACACCGTCCTGGACCGCGATGTGGCGGTGAAGGAAGTCCGCGTCCCGGAGGGCCTCGACGACGAGGAACGCGCCCGCCGCTCGGCCCGGGCGATGCGCGAGGTCCGTGCCGCGGCGCTGGTCGTGCACCCCAATGTCGTGGTCGTCTACGACGTCGTCGAGGACGACGGGCGGCCGTGGATCGTCATGGAATTCGTGCCCGGCCGCACCCTCGCCGAAGACCTCGACGAAGGCCGCCTGCCGGTCCGCGACGCGGCACGCCTCACCCGGCAGCTGATCGACGCGCTGCGCTCGGTGCACGCGGCCGACGTCGTGCACCGCGACGTCAAACCCGGCAACGTGCTGCTCTCCCGCGACGGGCGCGCCGTGCTGACCGACTTCGGCATTGCCACGCTGGTCGGCGCGACGACCATCACGGCCACCGGCACGACGATCGGCACGCTGGAGTACATGGCCCCGGAACGTGCGCAGGGCCTGCGCCCCGGGCCGCCGTCCGACCTGTGGGCGGTCGGCGCGACGCTGTACGAAATGCTCGAAGGCCGCTCGCCGTTCCGCCGCAACGGCGAGTTCGCCACGCTCCAGGCCGTGTTGGATGCGACCTACGACCCGCCCCGGCACGCCGGTCCGCTGGCGCCGCTGATCGCCGGGCTGCTCACCGCGGATCCGGACGCCCGGATGACCGCCGACGAGGCCCTGCGGCTGCTGGCCGAGGTGGAGGCCGCGGGACCGGGGTCGTCGCCGGGCGGGCGCGCGGCCGAGGCCGGATCCGCGCCGGGCACGGAAGCGACATGGTTCGGTGCGGGTGCGGGTGCGGGTGTGGGCGTGGGTGCCGGTGCCGCCGCCGGCCCGGGCCCGGCAGCGGGAGTGGCGGGTACCGCGAACGACGCAACATCGACCGGGCATCCGCAGTCCGGTGCGGATGCTCCGGGGGAGCGCCAGGACGCGGTGACCGTGGACGGCGTCCCCGCGCCGCAGCCGACCCGGCCCGAACCGGGCGCGTCCGCCGCGTTCGGAGCGGTCTCCGCGGGCGGCCCGTCGGCGGCGCGCGCTGCCGGGCCCGCGCGCGGCTCCTCGGCGCCGCCGCCGATGCCGGCCTCGTTGCCGACCGTCGGCGTGGCCGGGGCAGGTGCGCCGCCGCCGATGCCCGCCTCGGCCCCCGGCGTCGGGACGCCGGGCGACCCCGGTGCGGTGGCGCCTGCCCCACGGCGGCGCGTGCTGCTCCTGTCGGTCGGTGCGGTCGTCCTCGCCGGGGTCGTGATCGCCGTCGCGCTGCTGCTCAAGTCGACGGGGAGCGACAGCGGCGGGAAGAGCTCGGGAAGCGCCGGGGCCGCCGGCAACGCGCCGGCGGCCCTGCCGTCGTCGGCCGGCGGCCCGTCGCCGGTCGGCGGGGCGGCGTCGCCGACGGTTTCGCCCGTGACACCGGGGGGTTCGGCGACCGGGCGACCGGAGTCCGGAGCGTCGCCGGCCGACCGGGCCACGTCCTCGCCGTCCGGCGGCTCCGGCTCCGCGGCGCGCGCCGGCTTCCGCCGGGTCGACGACCCCGCGGGGTTCAGCGTCTCGGTCCCGGACGGCTGGAGCGGCCGGGATCCGCAGGGCGACCGGATCTTCTTCCGTTCGCCGGACAGCCTTTCGCGGCTCGGCGTGCGGATCGATCCGGGCGACGCGTCGGGCGACCCGTACGCCGACCTGTCCGCGCAGGACGCGGGCGGCACCGGCAGCTCGTCGACCGCGAGTTACCCCGGCTACCAGCGGGTCCGCCTCGACTCCACGACGTTCCGCGGAAACCCGGCGGTGCTCTGGGAGTTCACCTGGTCCGACGGCGGGACGCAGCGCCGGTCGATCAACATGCGCTACACCGCGGGCGGTCACACGTACGACTTCTGGGTCTCCGGCCCGGACGGCGCGTCGACCGCCCTGCGCGCGGCCTTCGACGAAGCGAAGTCGACCTTCACCACCAGCCGTTGAGTCTGTCCCTGTTCCGTCACGGTGCGGTCCTCAAGCGGTTCTGAACGGATTTCCCGGCTATCGAACCAACGGCGTTCTCTCTACGTTGTCCCCAGGGGGTAGCAGCCACGGTCCAATGGGGAGGGACCCGTGACGGAGGGCAGCGGCGAAAGCCGCCTCGTCAGCGGCAGGTACCGGCTCGGCGAAGCGCTGGGCCGGGGCGGAATGGGCACGGTGTGGCGGGCGGTCGACGAACTGCTGCGCCGCGAGGTCGCGGTCAAGGAAGTCCGTATCCCGGACGACCTGGACGCGAGCGAGCAGGAAGTCCGGCGGGAACGCGCGATGCGCGAAGCCCGCGCGGCGGCCCGGGTGACCCACCCGAACGTCGTCACCATTTACGACGTCGTCGAGGACGACGGGCGTCCGTGGATCGTCATGGAACTGGTCCGCGCCCGCTCCCTCGACGAAGTGATCGAGCACGAAGGGCGGCTCGGCCCGAGCGAAGCCGCCGAGGTGGGCCTGAAGGTGCTCGCCGCGCTGCGCGCCGCGCGCGCCGCGGACGTGCTGCACCGCGACGTCAAGCCGAGCAACATCCTGCTCGGCGCGGACGGCCGGGTCATCCTCACCGACTTCGGCATCGCGACGGTCCTCGGCTCGGCGACGCTCACCGCGACCGGCATGCTCATCGGCTCGCCGGAGTACCTGGCGCCGGAGCGCGTCCTGGGACGGCGGCCGGGACCGGCCTCGGACCTGTGGTCGCTGGGCGTGACGCTGTATCAGGCGATGGAAGGGCGTTCGCCGTTCCAGCGGACGTCGGCGATCGAAACGCTCACCGCGGTGCTCCAGGACGAGGCCGCGGCGCCGCGGTACGCAGGAGCGCTCGGCCCCGCGCTGGACGCGCTGCTGCGCAAGGACCCGGACGAGCGGCCGGACGAGGACGCCGTCGAAGGGCTGCTCACCGCGGCACTCAAGGGCAAGTCGGAGCACGGCACCGGCGCGGTCGCGGGGGCCGCCGCTGTGGCGGCGGGTGCGACGGCCGGGGCGACGGCGGTTCCGCCGCCGATTCCGGCACCGCCGCGGCCGTCCGACGCGTTCGCGTCGGCCGCGACGGTCGAGGACCCGCACGGGCCGCTCGGCGCGACCCTCGGCCCTGGCCCCGGGGCGCGGTCGGGGCCGGGTTCCGGTTCGGGTTCCGGACCGGGTTCCGGTTCGGGCAGGGGCGCGGCGGTCCTCGGCGGCGCGGGGGTGGGCGCGGCGGCCGGTGCGGCCGCGGTCGGGGGTACGGCCTATCCGCCCGACGGGTGGCCGACCGGGCAGCAGGCACCGGCCGGCGGTCACGGCGGATCGGACGCGTGGCCGACGGCGGCGCACGGGCAGGCGGCGGACTCCGGACCCGGCGGGGTCGGGCATCCGCGGTCGGGGGACACGCCCCAGCCGTTCCCGATCGGCGGGTTCCACGGGACGACGCGGCCGATCGAGGAGGACGGCCGGCCGGGCGGCGCGTATCCGCAGCGGCGACGGCCGCGCGGGGCGTACGCGGTGCTCGCCGGGGTGGCCGCGGCGCTCGTCGCGGCGGCGTTCTGGATCGTGCCGAGTGCGCTGGGCAGCAACGACAAGGGCGGCGACGGGCGCCCGGGGATGGGGCCGTCCGCCGGTGCGGGCACGGTGTCGTCGCCGGCCGCGCCGTCCGACAACGCGGTCGCCGGCGGCGTCACCGTGACGCCGACGACCGAGCAGGCCACCTACGAGCCGACCGGTGGCCAGGCCGACTCGGACTACACCGAACCGACGAAGTCGGCGCCGAAGACGACCAAGCCGAAGCCGACCACCAGCAGGCCGACAACCTCGACCACGTGGCCGACCACCAGCAAGTCGCCGACCACGACACCGACGGGCAGCACGACGTCGGCCGGCTCCGGCAGCTCGTCCGGTTCCGGCGGGGCCACGAAGTCCGGTGCGGGAAGCGGTTCCACGGCGGGCGCGGGGGCGGGAACGAAGGCCGACGCGACCGGGTGAGAGGCCGGGGGCGAGGACCGGAGCCGGGACGTCGGGAGCGCGTGATGGCGCGCCCCTGACGCTCACCGGGACCGGGGCATCCGCCGCTGTTCAGACCTGTGGTCGCCGGGTCCGACCGGGCCGCCCGACGGGTCTGGTGCCGTCCCTCTCCCCTCGGCGGGGGCTCGAAGGCGGTCCGGTGGCGCGGGTGCGCCGCTCAGGCCCCCGCGGTCGGGCGCGTGCCCACGACGACCGTGGCGTACAAGTCCTCGTCCTCGACCACGCGCGCGGTCAGGCCGCTCGTGGTGAACACCGCGACGGCCTCGGCCGCTTGTTCCTCGCTGGTTTCCACCAGCAGATGGCCGCCGGGGGCGAGCCACGCGGCGGCCTCGGCGGCGATCCGGCGCTGCAGGTCCAGGCCGTCCGAGCCGCCGTCGAGGGCGACGAGCGGCTCGTGGTCGCGGGCTTCGGACGGCAGCAGGCCGATCTCGGCGGTCGGCACATATGGCGTGTTCGCGGTCAGCACCGCCACCCGGCCGCGCACGTCCGCGGGCAGCGGCGCGAACAGATCGCCCTCGAACACCCGGGCGCCGTACGCGGCGAGGTTGCCGCGGGCACAGCGAACCGCGGCAGGGTGGATGTCGGCCGCGTACAACTCGACGCCCGGCACCGCGGATGCCACCGCGGCGCCGATCGCGCCGGCGCCGCAGCACAGGTCGACGACGACCGCGCCGGGCGCGGCAAGCGCCGCCGCGTGCCGGGCCAAGAACTGGGTGCGCCGCCGCGGGACGAACACGTCTTCGTCCACCGCGATCCGCAGCCCGCAGAACTCCGCCCAGCCGACCACGTGTTCGAGCGGAAGCCCGGCGGCCCGGCGGGCGGTGAGGGTGTCGAGATGCACGGTGTCGTGCGCGGCTTCGGCGAGCAACGCGGCTTCGTCCTCGGCGAACACGCAGCCGGCGGCGCGAAGCCGGGTCACGGTCGCGGCCACGATCGCGGCGGAAAAACCGGGGTCCGGGCGGGGTACGGACGTGGCGTCCGGTGGCGGGAGCGTCATGAGCGGCACCGAGCGTACCGGCGATTTCCCGGTGCCGGATCGGCGGGTTGCCGGGGTCGGTGCGGGCCCGGGCGAGGGCCGCCACGCAACCGGAGTGGTGCGTAGGCCGTAGTCTGACCGGGCGACACAGGGAACCCGGTGGCGCCGTTCGGGGGAGGTCGGCCCACCGAGGAGCGGGGAGGAACGATGGCGGACGTTGCGTCGCCCGGTCAGGCGCGCATCGTGGCGGGGCGGTACCGGCTGACGAGCGTGGTCGGACGCGGCGGCATGGGCACGGTCTGGCGGGCGGTCGACGAGATGCTGCACCGCGAGGTCGCGGTGAAGGAACTCCGGCTGCCCGACCACCTCGACGACGAAGAGCGCGACATCCAGCAGCAGCGCACGCTGCGCGAGGCGCGCACCGCGGCCCGGATCGGCCACGAGAACGTCATCACGATCTACGACGTCGTCGAGGACGGCGGCATCCCGTGGATCGTCATGGAGCTCGTCGAGGCGGAGTCCCTCGCGGACATCCTCAAGACCCGCGGCACGCTCTCCCCGGCCGAAGCCGCCGAAGTCGGCCTCAAGGTCCTCAACGCGCTGCTCGCCGCCGAGGCCAAGGGCGTGCTGCACCGCGACGTGAAGCCCGCGAACATCCTGGTCACGGTGTCCGGCCGGGTGGTGCTGACCGACTTCGGCATCGCCACCGAGGCCGGTTCGGCGACGCTGACCGCGACCGGCATGCTCGTCGGGTCCCCGAACTTCCTCGCCCCGGAACGCGCGCAGGGGCTGCGGCCCAACCTGTCCGCCGACCTGTGGTCGCTCGGTGTCGTGCTCTACATGGCAGTCGAAGGACGCAACCCGTTCGACCGGCCGACGATGATCAGCACGCTCAACTCGATCCTGACCGAGGAGCCCGACCCGCCGCGCCGCGCGGGCCTGCTGCTGCCGGTCATCGAGGGACTGCTGCAGAAGGACCCGGACCGGCGGCTGCCGGCCAAGGACGTGGACCGGATGCTGTCCGGCGTCGTCCGCGGCGACCTCACGCAGTCCCACCCCCGTGCGGTGCCGTCGGGTGTGCCGAACATCGGGCTGGGCGCGGTCGCGGGGCTGGGTGCCGAGGCCGGGCCGGACTCCGACCCGGCGTCGGCGCAGTCCGGTCGGCAGTCGGCTCCGCAGTCCGGTCCGCCGTCGGGCGCGCCGTCCGGGCCCCACTCGGGCCCGCATTCGGGTCCCCACTCGGGTCACCCCGGTCCGTACTCGGGTCCGCCGTCGGGTCCGCCGTCGGGGTCGCCTTCGGGGCCGCAGGGCTACGCCGGGTCGCCGACGCTGACCGCCGGGGCCATGGGCATGCCGCCCGCGTCGGGCGGATACGGGCCGCCGCACGGCACGTACCCGGGGGCCGGCAGCGGCTACCCGGGCGTGCCGCAGCAGCCGACCGGGTCGTACGGCGCCGGACCGTACGGTGCCGGCGGGCCGCACCCGGACAGCGGGCCCGGCGTCGCCTGGCCGTCCGCCGAGTACGTGTCCGGGAACAGCGCGCCCGACACCCGGGCGAACCCGTCCGGCCCGCCCGCGCGGCCGTCCCGCAAGCCGCTCGTGCTGGGCGTCACCGCCCTGGTCATCGCCGTCATCGCGGCGGGCGTCGTGGCGGTCGTCGTATTCAAGGGCAAGGACGACAAGTCGGACAACGCGAGCGGCCCCGGCGTGTCCACCGCGCCCCCCACCGCAACGGCGTCGCCCGGCGCGCAGCCGGGCCCCGGCGGCCAGACCGGACCGACCGCGAGCACGCAGCCGACGCTCACGCCGCCGTCGGGCGCGAGCCGCCCGCCGATCGTGCCGCCCACCGGGGCGAGCCAGGGCGCCGGCAACGACCCCGCGCCGATCGCCGGCTACACCTGGACGCACGACCCGGCCGGTTTCTCGCTGTTCGTCCCCAACGGATGGACGCGCAGCGCCAACGGCAACCAGATCGACTACACCGACCCGAACAAGCGCACCCTGCTGCGGATCGGCACCGACACGGTCGGCAAGGCGCCGCTGGACAACTTCAACGAGATCGACGCCAACTTCGCGAAGATCAAGCAGAACTACCAGCGGCTCCAGCTCGGCCCGCACCCGATCGGCGTCCCCGGCTGGGACGCCGCGGTGTGGGAGTTCACCTGGAAGGGCAATCCCTTCAACCCGCAGAGCGGCGACCTGCGGCCGAGCCACGCGATGGACCTCGGGATCCGCACCGACCGCGGTTCGGACTACGCCATCTACGTCGCCTCGTTCGAGGACAACTGGGCGCCGTCGCAGAAGGTCTTCAACAACGTGGTGGCGAACTTCCGGCAGGACTGAGCGCGACCGGCGCGGGCTCGGACCACGGGCCCGCGCCGGACGCGACTCCCTGCCCCGGGCTCTTGTTACCGGAAAGTAGCCCCGCTTAGGCTTGATCGCATGACGGACACTGCCCGCGACGCGGCCTCTGCGATCCACCCCGTGCTCCCGGTCGACCGCCTCGTGCGGCGCGTCGTCACCGGCCCGATGCCGACCCGCGTCACCACGCGCGCCCCGTTCACCGGCGCGCCGATCGCGGAACTCCCGGAGTCCACCGACGAGGACGTGGTGACCGCCTACGAGCGGGCCCGCGCCGCGCAGGCCCGTTGGGCGGAACGCCCGGTCGCCGACCGCGCCGCCGTGTTCCTCCGCTTCCACGACCGGCTCCTCGCCCGCCAGGACGAGATCCTCGACATCATCCAGACGGAGACCGGCAAGGTCCGCAAGCACGCGTTCGAGGAAGTCCTGGACGTCGCGCTCACCTGCCGCCACTACGGCCGCCGGGCCCGCGGCTACCTGCGCTCCCGGCGCCGCGCGGGCGCGCTGCCGGTGCTCACCAAGGCCGTCGAGGTACGCCATCCCAAGGGCGTCGTCGGCCTCGTCTCGCCGTGGAACTACCCGCTGTCGCTGTCCATCGGCGACGCCATCCCGGCGATGATCGCGGGCAACGCCGTCGTCATGAAGCCCGACACGCAGACCGCGCTCACCGCGCTGTGGGCGCTCGACGTCCTCACCGAATGCGGGCTCCCCGAAGACCTGTGGCAGATCGTCGTCGGCGACGGCCCGGTCATCGGCCCCGCCGTCATCGGCCGCGCCGACTACGTGTGCTTCACCGGCTCGACCCGCACCGGGCGCCAGGTCGCCCAGCAGGCCGCCGCCCGCCTGGTCGGCGCGTCCCTCGAACTCGGCGGCAAGAACGCCATGGTCGTGCTGCCCGACGCGGACCTCGAACGCGCCGCCGAAGGCGCCGTCCGCGCGTGCTTCTCGTCCGCCGGGCAGCTGTGCGTGTCGATCGAGCGCATGTACGTGCACGCCGACATCCGCGACCCGTTCCTCGAACGCTTCCTCGCCCGCGTCGAAGGCATGCGCCTCGCCGCCGGCTACGGCTGGGACGCCGACATGGGCTCGCTCGTCTCCCGCCGCCAGCTCGACACCGTCACGCGGCACGTCGACCAGGCCCGCGAACTCGGCGCTACCGTCCTCACCGGTGGCCGCGCCCGGCCCGACCTCGGACCGCTGTTCTACGAGCCGACCGTGCTGGACGGGGTCGACCCGGACATGGCGGTGTGCGCCGAGGAGACGTTCGGGCCGGTGGTGTCCGTCTACACGTTCACCGATACGGACGACGCGGTCGCCCGCGCGAACGGGACCGCGTACGGCCTGAACGCCAGCGTGTGGACCCGCAACACCCGCCGCGGCGAGGAGGTCGCGCGCCGCCTGCACGCCGGAACCGTCAACGTCAACGAGGGCTACGCGGCCGCCTACGGCAGCGCGGGCGCCCCGATGGGCGGCATGGGCGACTCCGGACTCGGCCGCCGGCACGGCGTCGACGGGATCATGAAGTTCACCGAAGCGCAGACCGTCGCCACCCAGCGGCTCATCCCGATCGCGGCCCCGTTCGGCATGACCGACGAGCAGTGGTCGCGTTCGCTGACGCTGTCGCTGCGGATCATGAAAACGCTCGGCGTGCGCTGATCCGGCGCTGATCCGGCGCTGATCCGGGAGGTCCGGGATGCCGCGCCGCGGGCGCGGTGTCCCGGAATGTGCGCCGTCTCTCCCACGGCCGCCCCAACTACAGATAGTGTGGAGGCTCTCGGCGGAGCGTCACGTATGTGGTGGCTTCCGCCTGGGCTCGGCGGCCGATGTCGGGCGTCCCCGACACCGGCCGCCGGCGGGGTCGTGACCGGATTGCTGTCCCCTGCGTCCCGGTCACGGCGCCGACGCGAGGTCCCACGGCAGCCTCCTCGGGCATGCCTCATCGCGCCGACGGTCTTGCACCAGGGCCGCCTGCAGGCGGGCTGGCTCAGCAGGCACAACGACCGGCGGCGCGGGGAGGTTACGCGGTCGGGTCAGCGGACGTCCTCTTTCAGGTGACGTCCGCTCCGTATCCCGGCAGTTCCCCGGCCTGAACGGATGTCAGATCCCGGGGTTGCGGGCGGAACCTGTCGGTCCCGCCGCGGAAAATCGGCAGATCGGGTGGTGCCCGCTCCGGGTCAGATCCGGCCGCGGCACAGTTCGAGCAGCGCCATCGCGACCTCGGTGCCCGGCTTGTCGAGCGCCTCGCGGTAGCGCGCGATGACCTCCATCTCGCGCGACAGCTGCACGCGGCGGCCGCCCGCGGCGATCCGGGTGCGCTGCACTTCCTGCGAGGCGGCGACGCGCTCGGCGATCAGGTCGATGATGCGGCGGTCGAGTCCGTCGATGCGGGTCCGGGCGTCGGCGATGACCTGGTCGGGCGTCCGGTCGTCCGCCTTGGTCCCGGTGGTGTCGGCCGGGCCGGCGGCGTCGGCGGTCGGTGTGGGGGTCTGCGGCGCGGTCATGGGCGTTCTCCTGTCGGTGGTGCCCGGTCCCGGTACCCGACGGCGCACGCGAAAACGCCCCGGGTTCCAGGAACCCGGGGCGTCGTCGAAGCCTGTTGCTCAGGCGGCAGCGATGGCGCCGGGGTGCCCGGAACCATAGGTAAAGATGTGCGCGGCCGTGAACATGCCCGCCAGTATGCCGTGCCGTCACGCAGCGCTGCCAGCGCCATCCGGATACCGAGACCGGAACGGTTGGCGCGGGCCCGCGGCGGCCGGTTCCCGGGTGGGCCCGGGGGCCTCCCGGGCGGGCCGTAGAATTGGGGTCGACCCCCCGCACCATCGCCGGAAGGCCCTTCGTGACCTCGACCAGTCCGGACGCGAGCGGAACGGAAACCGTTCTCGTCGTCGACTTCGGTGCCCAGTACGCGCAGCTCATCGCCCGCCGCGTGCGCGAGGCCCGGGTGTACAGCGAGATCGTCCCGCACACCATGCCGGTTGACGAGATCCTCGCGAAGAAGCCCGCCGCCATCATCCTGTCCGGCGGCCCGTCGTCGGTGTACGCGGACGGCGCCCCGAGCGTCGACCGCGCGCTGTTCGAGGCCGGCGTCCCGGTCCTGGGCATCTGCTACGGCTTCCAGGCGATGGCCCGCGCGCTCGGCGGCGACGTCGCCAAGACCGGCCTCGCCGAGTTCGGCGCGACCGACCTGACCGTCACCGACACCGCGTCCACGCTCTTCGACGGCCAGCCGGCCGCGCAGTCCGTGTGGATGTCGCACGGCGACTCGGTCGCCGCCGCCCCGGCCGGCTTCGCGGTCACCGCGACCACCGACGGCGCGCCCGTCGCGGCGTTCGAGGACGACGAGCGCAAGCTCTACGGCGTCCAGTACCACCCCGAGGTGCTGCACTCGAAGTACGGCCAGCAGGTCATGGAGCGCTTCCTGCACGTCGGCGCCGGACTGCACGCCGACTGGACGATGAGCAACGTCATCGACGAGCAGGTCGACGAGATCCAGGCCCGGGTCGGCGACAAGCACGTCATCTGCGGCCTGTCCGGCGGCGTCGACTCCGCGGTCGCCGCAGCCCTCGTGCAGCGCGCCGTCGGCGACAAGCTCACCTGCGTGTTCGTCGACCACGGCCTGCTCCGCAAGGGCGAGGCCGACCAGGTCGAGCGCGACTACGTGGCGTCCACCGGCGTCTCGCTCAAGGTCGTCGACGCCCGCGAACGGTTCCTCGACGCGCTCGCCGGGGTCACCGACCCCGAGGAGAAGCGCAAGATCATCGGCCGCGAGTTCATCCGGGTCTTCGAGCAGGCCGCGGCCGAGGTCGTCGCCGAGGCGGGCGCGCACGGCGAGCAGGTCGAGTTCCTGGTGCAGGGCACCCTCTACCCGGACGTCGTCGAGTCCGGCGGCGGCACCGGCACCGCGAACATCAAGTCGCACCACAACGTCGGCGGGCTGCCGGAAGACCTGCAGTTCCAGCTCATCGAGCCGCTGCGCAAGCTGTTCAAGGACGAGGTCCGCGCGGTCGGCGAGGCCCTCGGCCTGCCGAGCGAGATCGTGTGGCGCCAGCCGTTCCCCGGCCCCGGCCTCGGCATCCGCATCATCGGCGAGGTGACCGCCGACCGCCTGGAAACCCTCCGCGACGCCGACGCGATCGCCCGCGAGGAACTGTCGAAGGCGGGCCTGGACCGCGACATTTGGCAGTGCCCGGTGGTGCTGCTGGCCGATGTCCGCTCGGTGGGCGTGCAGGGCGACGGCCGGACCTACGGTCACCCGATCGTGCTGCGCCCGGTGTCCTCCGAGGACGCCATGACCGCGGACTGGTCGCGCCTGCCCTACGACCTGCTGGCCCGCATCTCGAACCGGATCACCAACGAGGTCCGGGAGATCAACCGCGTGGTCCTCGACGTGACGAGCAAGCCGCCGGGGACGATCGAGTGGGAGTGACCCCTGCGCCCGCATAAGACGTGAAAACGGCCTGCCGTACCCGGAAGTTCCGGGGACGGCGGGCCGTTTCGGCTTATTGCCAGGTGGTGCTGTCGAGGGTCGGGTAGCCGTCGGGCATCGGGACCGGGTCGCCGAACTTGACGGTGTGCTTGGTGCCGTAGGCGGGCACGTCCACGTCGCCGGTGGGGTCGGAGTAGAGGGTGACGGTGTGCTCGGTGCGGTCGATGAGGAGGTAGTGGGGGATGGACATGCGGGAGTAGGCGGTGAGTTTGTCGCGGGTGTCGGCGCGGCGGTGGGTGCTGGTGACCTCGCCGACGAGGTCGAGAGCATCGGCGGAGATCCAGTTCCTGTGGAGTTCGGAAGCCGTGATCTCCTGCTCGGTAAAGTCGCGCCGGGCCGCCCAGAAATCGGGGATGACGTGGTTGCCTTTGGCGGTATCCCCGCAGTTGGCCGTTTTGCAGAACCCCCGCGCGCCGATCCCGGAATTCATCATGTTGGCCTGCCACAGCTGCCACAGCACGTTGTGCGTGATGTGTTCGTGGTAATGCGCCGGCGACGGCGTCACCGTGATCCTCCCCTCGACGTACTCGACGCGGAAGAACTCCGTGTCGAAGTCATCGAGGAGATCGGGGATGTGGTTGTCCGGTTTTGCTTCGACCATGACGGTCATGTGCCCTCCTCCATCGAGACATACCCATCACAGGGCGTACTGGCGCCGTTGCGCAGGGAATCACCCATGGATCACTCGTTCGAATGAGTCGGTTGGTTGGATGGATGGGTGGAGTGTGTGAGCAAAGTGACGAAGGCCGGAGGAGCTGGTGGCGTGGATGACGCGCGGCGGATCCGTCGCGCGCGGTGGGCGATTGCTGCCGTGTTCTGTGTGCACGGAGCCGTGACCGGCAACTTCGCCACGCGCGTGCCGTGGATCCAGGACCACGTCGGGGTCGGGGCCGGGCTGTTGGGCTTGGCGCTGGTGTTTCCGGCGCTGGGGGCCTCGCTGGCCATGCCGTTGGCGGGGACGGTCAGCCACCGGTTCGGGGGGAGGGCCGCGCTGCGGGGGCTGTTGTCGCTGTGGTGCCTGGCGCTCGTGCTGCCGTCGCTGGCGCCGAATCTCGTGGTGCTGTGCGCCGCGCTGTTCGTGTACGGGGCGGCGGCCGGGATGCCGGATGTCGCGATGAACGCGATCGGGGTGGAGACCGAGAGCCGGCTCGGCCGGTCGATCATGTCGAGTCTGCACGGCATGTGGAGTGTCGGGGTGCTGGTGGGCTCCGGCGTCGGGACGCTGGCGGCGCACCTCGGTGTCGATGCGCGGCTGCACCATGTGCTGGCGGCGCTCGTGCTGACCGGCCTGGGGCTGATCGCCTGTCAGGGCGTGCTCGACGTGCGGGCGGAGCCCGAGGAGGACCCGCCGCCGCGGTTCGCGCTGCCGCCGAAGTCGGCGCTGCTGATCGGCGGGGTCGCGTTCTGCGCGGTGTTCGCGGAGGGCGCGAGTCTGGACTGGTCGGCGGTGTACCTGCGGGACGTCCTGGACTCGTCGGCGGGATTGGCGGCCGCGTCGACCACGGGGTTCGCGTTCACGATGGCCGTAGCGCGGCTGGTCGGGGACCGGGTGGTGGACCGGTTCGGAGCGGTGCGGACCGTGCGGGCGAGCGGGTTGCTCGCCGCCGTGGGCGGGCTGCTGGTGGTGGCGGCGCCGCATCCGGCCGTGGCGATGACCGGGTTCGCCTTCCTGGGGCTGGGGGTCGCCGTGGTGGTGCCGCTGGCTTTCGCGGCGGCCGGGCGCAGTGGGCCGAACACCAGCCAGGCGATCGCGGGTGTCGCGACGGTGACGTACACGTCGGGTCTGGTGGCGCCGTCGCTGATCGGCGGTATCGCGCACGCGACGTCGCTGGCCGTGTCGTTCGGTGTCGTGACGGCGCTGACCGTGGGCTTTGCCGCGGGGGCGGGCGTGATGCGGACGGGGACGCGGCCGGTCGCGGGCGGGGGTGAGCCCGCGGTGCCGGCCGCGGCGTCCGAGTCGGCGTAGCGGCCGCTACACGTTCCGCCGGTACTGGCCTCCGACCTCGAAGAACGCGTTGGTGATCTGCTCCAGCGTGCACACCCGCGCGGCGTCCATCAGGACCGCGAAGACGTTCTCGTCGTGCGTGGCCGCGTGCTTGAGCGCGGCCAGGGCGCGGGCCGCGTCGGACTGGTGGGCGGCGCGGAAGTCGCGGACCCGGGTGAGCTGGGACTCCTTCTCGGCTTCGGTGGCCCGGGCGAGTTCGAGGGGGCCGTGCGGGGCGTCGTCGGCGTCGGGCTTGCGGAAGGTGTTGACGCCGACGATCGGCAGGGTGCCGTCGTGCTTGCGCTGCTCGTACAGCATCGACTCGTCCTGGATGCGGCCGCGCTGGTAGCCGGTCTCCATCGCGCCGAGGACGCCGCCGCGTTCGCTGATGCGGTCGAACTCGGCGAGGACGGCGGCTTCGACGAGGTCGGTGAGTTCGTCGATGATGTAGGCGCCCTGCAGGGGGTTCTCGTTCATCGCGAGGCCCCACTCGCGGTTGATGATCAGCTGGATGGCCAGCGCGCGGCGGACCGAGTCCTCGGTGGGGGTGGTGACCGCTTCGTCGAACGCGTTGGTGTGCAGCGAGTTGCAGTTGTCGTAGATGGCGATCAGGGCCTGCAGCGTGGTGCGGATGTCGTTGAAGTCCATTTCCTGCGCGTGCAGCGACCGGCCGGACGTCTGGACGTGGTACTTCAGCTTCTGCGAGCGCTCGTTGGCGCCGTAGCGGTCCCGCATGGCGATGGCCCAGATCCGGCGGGCGACCCGGCCGAGGACCGAGTACTCCGGGTCCATGCCGTTGCTGAAGAAGAACGACAGGTTCGGCGCGAAGTCGTCGATGTCCATGCCGCGCGCCAGGTACGACTCGACGTAGGTGAAGCCGTTGGCGAGGGTGAACGCGAGCTGCGAGATCGGGTTCGCGCCCGCTTCGGCGATGTGGTAGCCGGAGATCGAGACGGAGTAGAAGTTCCGCACCTTGTTGCGGATGAACCACTCCTGGATGTCGGCCATCATGCGCAGGCTGAACTCGGTGGAGAACAGGCAGGTGTTCTGGCCCTGGTCCTCCTTGAGGATGTCCGCCTGCACGGTGCCGCGGACCGTGGCCAGCGCGGTCGCGCGGATCGACTCGGCCTCGGGGACGGTGGGTTCGCGGCCCTCGGACGCGCGGAACTTGTCGAGTTCGGCGTCGACGACGGTGTTGAGGAAGAACGCCAGGATCGTCGGGGCCGGACCGTTGATGGTCATCGACACCGAGGTGGACGGCGCGGTCAGGTCGAAGCCGTCGTACAGCGCCTTCATGTCGTCGAGGGTGGCCACCGAGACGCCCGAGGTGCCGACCTTGCCGTAGATGTCCGGGCGCTCGTCGGGGTCGCGGCCGTACAGGGTGACCGAGTCGAACGCCGTCGACAGGCGCGTGGCCTCGTTCCCGTGCGACAGCAGCTTGAAGCGGCGGTTGGTGCGGAACGGGTCGCCCTCGCCGGCGAACATGCGCGCCGGGTCCTCGCCGTCCCGTTTGAACGGGAAGACCCCGGCGGTGAACGGGAAGTAGCCCGGCAGGTTCTCTTCGCGCAGGAAGCGCAGCAGCGCGCCGTGGTCGGTGTGCCGGGGCAGCGCCACCCGGCGGATCTTGCTGCCGGACAGCGACTCGCGGGTCAGCGCGGTGTGCAGTTCGCGGTCGCGGATACGCACCACCTGCTCGTCGCCCGAGTACGCCTCGACGGTGGCCGGCCAGGCGTCCAGCAGCGCCTGGTCCGCGGGGGAGAGGGCGGCTTCGGCGTCCTTGTGCAGGGCCTCGACGGACGGGACGGCTTCGGGGAGTTCGGCGCGCACCAAGGACACCCGCTGGAGGCGGGCGGCGGCCTCGGACTGCGTCGCGGTGTCGGCGTGGTAGGTGCGGACGGTGTCGGCGACCTCGGCCAGGTAGCGGACCCGCGAGCCGGGCACGATGTGCGCGGCGCCGGTCGAGGTGCGGCCTTCGACGTGCGGCAGGACGCCCGGCACGAGCGGGAGGCCGTGGTCGGTGAGCCGGCCGGCCAGGTGCTGGTACAGCGCGGTCACGCCGTCGTCGTTGAACGTCGCCGCGCTCGTCCCGAACACCGGCATGTCCTCCGGGCGGGAGCCGAAGGCCTCGCGGTTGCGGACGAGTTGGCGGGACACGTCGCGCAGCGCGTCCTCCGCGCCGCGGCGTTCGAACTTGTTGATCGCGACCACGTCGGCGAAGTCGAGCATGTCGATCTTCTCGAGCTGCGAGGCGGCGCCGAACTCGGGCGTCATCACGTACAGCGAGGTGTCGGCGTGCTGGGTGACCGCGGCGTCGCCCTGGCCGATGCCGGGGGTCTCCAGGATCACCAGGTCGTAGCCGGCCGCCTTGCAGGCGAGCAGCAGGTCGTCGATGCGCTCGGGGAGTTCGGCGCCGGCCTTGCGGGTGGCGAGGGAGCGGAAGAACGTGCGTTCGCCGTCCAGCGCGTTCATCCGGATGCGGTCGCCGAGCAGGGCGCCGCCGCCGCGCCGCCGGGTCGGGTCGACGGCCAGTACCGCGATGCGGAGCTTGTCCTGCTGGTCGGTGCGGAACCGGCGGACGAGTTCGTCGGTGAGCGACGATTTGCCGGAGCCGCCGGTGCCGGTGATGCCGAGCACCGGGACGGGGCGGGCGCCCGCGGCCTCGGCGACGGCCTGCCGGGTGGCGTTGTCCAGCCCGCGGTTCTCGACGACGGTCAGGGTGCGGGCGAGGGCCGCGCGGTCGCCGGCGAGCAGCGCGTCGAGCGGGGCCGGCCGCTCGGCGAGGTCGACGTCGCACGCCTCGATCAGCGTGTTGATCATGCCGGCGAGGCCGAGCCGCTGGCCGTCCTCGGGGGAGAACACGGTGACGCCGGACGCCTTGAGCCGGGTGATCTCCTCGGGGATGATGACGCCGCCCCCGCCGCCGAACACCTTGACGTGCCCGGCGCCGCGCTCGCGCAGGCGCTCCACGAGGTACTCGAAGTACTCCACGTGGCCGCCCTGGTACGAGCTGATGGCGACGCCCTGCACGTCCTCTTCGAGGGCCGCGTCGACGACCTCGCTCACCGATCTGTTGTGGCCCAGATGGATCACCTCGGCGCCCTGCGCCTGGAGGATCCGCCGCATGATGTTGATCGCCGCGTCGTGCCCGTCGAAGAGCGCGGACGCGGTGACGAACCGCACGGGCCGAACCGGGACGTACAGGGGCACCTGAGCCTCCGAGGACACACGTAATGGCGCGGAAAGGAGCCGTAGGGCTCTCCCCTCAAGATACTAGGAAGTCCAACTATTTCCCACGGTAAGAAAGCTGTGGCGAGAGTGAATTCCTGGGGCTGATGAATACGGCAGAATGCCCCCTGGCAGGTGCGATTCCCGTACGTCCGGCGCCCTCCGGCAGCACGACGCCCACGTGCGCGTCCGGTGCGCGGCGGCGTGCATCCGACGGCCGCGCCGCCGTTCCCAGGGGAGGGTTCCTGATGGCGCACGGCCTGAGCGTGCACGGACCGGACTGCCACTGCGTGGTCCGCGAGGAGTACCGGCGCGCCCAAGAGGGCTTCGACGAGCACCGGCGTGCCCTCGCCCGCGGCGAAGGCGTCCCCGCCGTGGTCGCGCCCTCGGAGTTCGCCACCCGGCAGTGGATCGACGACGAACTGCGCGGCCTCTCCCAGGATGTCGCCGCCCGGCGCCGCGCCCACGGACGCGCCGCGCTGCGCCTCCTCGGCACCCGAACCCTCGCCGGGCTGTGGGCCGCCGTGGTCGTGCTGGTGCTGGTGCAGGCCCTCACCGCGATAGGCCCCGGCTGGACGGTGGCCCGCACCGCGGCGCTCACCGCCGCGGCGGTCACCGTCGCCGTGCTGTCCGGTGTCGCGATCTGGACCCGCGAGGGCGCCGGGCTCTACGCGCCGGTGCGCGGGCTCGACGGGCGGCTGTCCACCTCGAAGGCCGTCGCCGCCCTGTGGGCCGTCGTGCTCACCTACGTGTTCGTCTTCTTCGCCGTCCGGCTTGCCGCCGCCTCCCGCCCCGGCGACCGGTCCGAGCTGCTGCACCACCTCGGCGAGGTCGCGGCCGACCAGATCGTCCTGGTCGCCGTACCGCTGTTCGTCGCGGTGCTGGTCCGACGGCTGGTCGGCGACAAGGTCAACCGCCGGGTGCTGCAGAAGCCCTACGCCGACCGGGCGTTCCTGCGCGACCTGGTCACCGACGACACCGGCCGCAGTGCCCTCGCCGATGCGCAGTACATCCTGGTGAACCTGGTCGCCGCCGGCTTCCTGCTGGTCGGCCTGGCTCGCGATCCGGAGGAACTCCCGGACGCCCCCGCCACGTTGGTGGTGCTCGCCGGGATCTCCGCGGTGGTGTACCTGGCCGCCAAGCTCACCGAGAACAACCGCCCGGTCATCCTCTCGGTGGTGCGCGTGCACGTGCCCGGCAGCCTCGACAACGCGCTGCGGCAGGGCGACGACATCGAGATCCGCGGCACCAACCTGGTCGGCGCGGGAGTCCGCGAACCCGACCAACTCGCCCGCGTGGTGGTGCGGTTCGGTGCGATGCACCAGTACGCCCCGCTGGTCCCCACGGAGACCGGCTTCGCCAACCCGTGCGATGCGGTGGTCGTGGTGCCGATCCCGCTGGACGTGGAGCCCGGCCGGGTGGAACTGTGCGTCGTCTCGGCCTCGGGAGTGGAGTCCAACCCGTACGAGATCGAGATCGCCGACTGAGCCGTACGCCGGGCCCCTCGGCTGCGTCCGCCGGTGCATGGTCGTCCCCCGATTTCCGTCGTGTGCGGCTGCTACTTGCTGAGGTCGACGGGCGCGGACGGGGCGTCGGCCGCGGCAAATTCGCGGGTGTGGCGCTTCCGCCGGGACACCATCGCCCACACCGCGCCGGCCAGGCCGGAAGCGCCGACGCCGATCACCGCGAGCGCGAGGGTGACCCCGGGACGGGCGTCGACCGAACCGTGCGCGTCCAGCAGATACATGACGGCGATCGCCATGAAGATGGCGCCCGCGATCAGGGCCATCGGGTCGAAGTCGTGGCGTTCCACGGAAACCCTCCTGGGGGAATCGGCCTGCGGGGGAGCGGTAGGCGGGCGGTGGTGGTGACCACCGGGTTCGGGCGTGTCGGTGGTGGTCATCCGGCGGACACCGTCGCGTGGGGAGCGACGTCCGCAGGGGCGCCGGGCACCGAGGGCGCCTCAGGCGCAGTGGGCAGTGCCGGCACGGCAGGTACGGCGGGTGTCGTGGGCGCGGCCGGCGGTGTCGGCGGGAGATACCTGATCGGCGCGCCCTCCTGGTAGACCACCACTTCACCGATTCCGACCCGGAGATCCAGCGTGACGGTGCCGCGTAGGGTGCCCCGGACCGGCTCGACGACCTCCTGGCGCGAGACCTTCAGACCGTTGTTGTCGCGGCCGACCACCTGCACCATTCCGATGTCGCTCTTCGCGGTGATGACCGCACGCACGTCGTCGGGCAGCGACACCCGGAGGCTCCCGACACCGACACTCGCGGTGATCCGCGTGCCGTCGACCGGGTCGAGCTGCCTCAGGTCGAGGCGGAGGTCGCCGAACTTCATGCGGTACGGCGATTGCACGGCCGCGGGCGTCGCCGGGGTGTGCGTCTCCTGCCCGGTGCTGCCGGTGAACGGCACGGTGAGGTACGCCAGCATGCTGAGCACGCCCGCCAGGACCACGGCCGGAAGGATCAGCCACCGGGCACGCCCGAAGAAGGCTCCGAGCAGGAGGCCGCCGGCGAGGATCGCGAGCATCACGGCGATCCCGACCTCAAGTTGCACGTGGAACTCGGTGGTGGAGTCGAGCCACCACATCAGCCCCCCGGCGAACGCCGCGGCCGAGACGACAGCCGGCGCGAGGAAGGACGCGGGCTTGCGCGGTCGGGCCGGCGGCTTGGGCTCGGGTGCCCCGCCGCGTGCCCCACTGCGCTGCCACCACGGCGCCGGTCCGGGCGCCACCGGCGGACCGCCGCCCGCCTCCGCGGCTTCGGGCGCGGTCGGGGCGGTGGGGGCGGCGGCGAACTCGGCGGCGTCGCCTTCCGGCCGCCGCGAGGCCGCCGCGACCGCGTCCGCGAGGCTCTTCTTGCGGGATGCGGCGAGCACGATGCCGGCGACGATCAGCAGCGGCCAGGTGCCCATGAAGCCGTCGTCGAAGTAGGAGAAGAAGGTGCCGATGCCGACCGCGGTCAGCACGATGGCGGGCACGGCTTCCTTCACCTTGTGCCCGTTGAGCACGTCGCGGGCCATCGGCACCGGACGGTCGTCGGACGGCATGAGGAGCCACCCCAGGCCGTACAACAGGACGCCGAGGCCGCCGAACAGCGCGATCACGGCGAGCACGACGCGGAAGATCACCGGATCGACGCCGAAGTGGCGTCCCAGGCCCCCGGCGACGCCGGCGACCACACGGTCGTGGGTGTCGCGGGTCAGCGGCGGGCTGCCGCCGTCCGCACCCGGCGGGGGCGGGGTCTGCGTGGATGTCGAGGTGGGGTCGCTCATGGGATCCATCGTGTCGGCCTCGCGCGGGCGCGCCTATCAGGAAGGCCCCGGGTCGTACCCGGAGCCGACCCCGAGACGGAATCAGGGTCGGACCCTGATGTCCCCGGGGCCCGCCGCGTGTGACGATCGGTCGCGTGATTACGGCACCGCCCCCCGCGCAGCCCGCGCGCCCAGCCAACCCCGCCGAGCCCCCCACCCCGGCGCCCCGGGCCGCGCCCACGCTCTACCGGAACCCCTCGCGGCGCATCGTCGCCGGGGTCGCCCGCGGGCTGGCCGACCAGTTCGCGATCGACGTCGTGTGGATACGCGTCGGGTTCGCCGTGCTGACCGGCACCGGCATCGGCGTCGCGGTGTACGGGCTGCTGTGGCTCAACGTCCCGGAGGGTGGCCCGGCCGAACCACCCGTCCCCACCGCGAGCGAACGCCGCCGCCGGCACGCCGCGCTCGCCATCGTCACGCTGCTGCTCGCGTTCACGATGCTGATGATGATCGGCGGCACCTCGGCGAGCGGAAAGGCGGTCATCTGGCCGCTCCTGGTCGCCGCCGCGGGCGTCGCCCTGGTGTGGCGGCAGGCCGACGACGCGCAGCGGACCCGCTGGCTGTCCCTGGACGGCCGCCGGCGCACCCTGGGCATCGTCCGCACCGCCATCGGCGTCGCCGTCTTCTCGACCGGCATCGGCTTCTTCGTCGCCTACCGCGGCGGCCTCGGCGACGTGTTCGCGGCCTTCCGCGGCGCGCTGCTGTTGCTCTTCGGGCTCCTCGTCATCTTCGGCCCCTATCTGCTGCGCCAGACCCGCGAGCTGAGCGCCGAGCGCCGCGCCCGCATCCGCGCGCAGGAACGCGCCGAGGTCGCCGCCCACGTGCACGACTCCGTGCTGCACACCCTGACCCTGATCCAGCGCCACGTGGACGACCCGCGCGAGGTCGCCCGGCTCGCCCGCGCCCAGGAGCGCGAACTGCGCGCCTGGCTGTACCGGCCGGACGGCGAGGAGCCCGACCGGACCTTCGCCACGGCGCTGCGCCAAGAGGCCGCCGAGGTCGAGGACATGCACGGCGTCGCCATCGAGATCGTGCCGGTCGGCGACTGCGCCGTCGACGAGCGCCTGGCCGCCCAACTCGCGGCAGCGCGCGAAGCGATGGTGAATGCCGCGAAGTACGCGTCGGCCGCGCCGATCCAGGTGTTCGCCGAGGTGGAGGACACCGTCGTGACGGTGTTCGTGCGCGACAGCGGGCCCGGCTTCGACCCCGACACGCTGCCCGAGGACCGGATGGGTGTGCGAGAGTCGATCCTCGGGCGGATGCGCCGCAACGGCGGCACCGCGGTGATCCGCAGCGAACCCGGCGAGGGCACCGAGGTCGAGCTGGAGATGGCTCGCAGCGAGGCGAACAGGAGCAAGTCGTGAGTGAAGCCGCGAGCGAATCCACACCGGGAGGCCGGGTCCGGGTCGTGCTGGTCGACGACCACCGGATGTTCCGCACCGGAGTGCGCGCCGAGATCGGCGAAGCCGTCGAGGTGGTCGGCGAGGCCGAGGACGTCGCGTCGGCGGTCGCGGTGGTGCGCGAGCAGCTTCCCGACGTCGTCCTGCTGGACGTGCACCTGCCCGGCGGCGGCGGTGTCGAGGTGCTCAAGCAGTGCGCCGACGTGCAGGCCCGGGTGCGGTTCCTCGCGCTGTCGGTTTCCGACGCCGCCGACGACGTGATCGGGGTGATCCGCGGCGGGGCGCGCGGCTACGTCACCAAGTCCATCACCGGCGACGAACTCGTCCGCGCGGTCGGCCGGGTCGCGGAAGGCGACGCGGTGTTCTCGCCGCGGCTCGCCGGGTTCGTGCTGGACGCGTTCGCGGCCACCGACGTGCCGCCGATCGACGAGGACCTCGACCGGCTGACCCAGCGCGAGCGCGAGGTGCTGCGGCTGATCGCGCGCGGGTACGCGTACAAGGAGATCGCGCGGCGGCTGGTGATCTCGGTCAAGACCGTCGAGACGCACGTGTCGGCGGTGCTGCGCAAGCTCCAGCTGTCCAACCGGCACGAGCTGACCCGCTGGGCCACCGACCGGCGCCTGGTCTAGTCCCGGGCCGCCCGGCGGTCAGGCGACGCCGGAGGAGGCCCGGGAAACGCGACGGTGCCCCGTCCCCCCAATACGGGGGACGGGGCACCGTGGGCTGTTGCGGGCGCGATCGGCTTAACCCGGGCGCATGGCCGCGTAGAACGGCATCTCGCTGATCGGTGCGATCTTGATGACCGTGCCGGTGTGCGGCGCGTGGATCATCATGCCGTCGCCGATGTAGAGGCCGACGTGGCTGTTGTCGCTGTTGAAGAACACCAGGTCGCCCGGCTGGAGCTGGGACTTGGCGACCCGCGGGCCGTCGTTGACCTGGTCCCACGTGGTGCGCGACAGCTTCACGCCGGCCGCGGCCCACGCCTGCTGGGTGAGGCCCGAGCAGTCGAACGAGGACGGTCCGGCCTTGCCCCAGCCGTACGGCTTGCCGAGCTGGTTGCGGGCGAACGCGATGGCCTTGGCGGCCCGCTCGGACGCCGGGACGTTCGGCAGGTCGGTGCGCGCGTTGTCGCGCGAGCTGCGGTCGTCCGTCCGCTCGTTCGTGTGGTCGTTGGAGTCCAGGATGGCCTTGCGCTCGGCCGCCGAGACGGTGTTGAGCAGCTGCTGGGCCTTGTTGAGCTTCTCCTGGATGGTGTTCTTGTTCTCGTTGAGGTCCTTGCGGAGCTTCTCCAGCTCGGCGAGCTGCGTCGAGGCCTCGGTGCGGTCCTGCTGCAGCATCCGCGACTGGGCGGCGAGCTGCTGGAGCCGGGTGGCCTGCTGCGAGTCGAGCTGGTCGAGCATCGACGCGCGCTTGAGGTAGTCCGCCGGGTCGCCGCTCAGCGCGAGCTGCAGCTCGGGCGGCAGGCCCCCGTTGCGGTAGTGGTCCGCGGCGATCAGGCCGATCTGGTCGCGGAGCGCGTTCATGGACGCTTGTTCCTCGGCCACCCGGTCCTGCGTGGCGTTGGATTCCTTCTGGAGCTTCTCGATCTTCTCCTGGACGCCGTTGTAGACGTCCGTCGCCTTGCCTACCTCGCGGTTCAGCTGGTTGACCTGCTCCTGCACCTGGGCCGAGGTGGGAGTGGGGTCGGCGCTGGCCGGTCCGGCGAACGCGATGACACCGGTCATGGTGGCCGCGGCGGTGGCCAAGGTGGCAGCGCCGCGGGAGGCGGTGAGCGCCTTCGACCGGCGGTTCTGCGCAGGACGACGATGAGACGCCACGCGAGCGTCACTCCTTCCTCGGCCGCCTACCGGGTTAGCTGACAGGCTCGGGCGGAAGAAGACGCCCTACGGCACGCCAGGTGGCCCTGGCAGCCGATTCGCCTCGGGTGACACGTGGGTCCCCGGCTCCGGTGCGTGCCGGGCGCCTACGGGGGGCGGGCGCACGGCCGATACCGAACTCGGCGGTGGCGGGCGTGCGCTCCGGGTGGAGCACGGGGGTACGTCCGCCTGGCCGAGAACAATAGTCACAGGGGTGTCACGGCCCCCATGCGGGTCGCGGATTTCGCGCGGACGTTACCAATTCTTTACTTTGGGACCCGTTTCGATGTCCGGATTGTGATTTTTGTAGGCTCAATCGGAAACCGAGCCTGAGGAGCACTCTGTGGACGTCGTCCGGCAACTCCTGGTCGTTCTGCACATCGTCGGGATCGGTGCGCTGCTGGGCGGATTCCTCACCCAGATGAAGGGGATGAAGACCGGCGACGTCCGGATCACCCCCGCCGTGACGCACGGAGCACTCACGATGTTCGTCACCGGCCTGGCCCTCGTCGCGGTCCGCAAGAGCAGCGCCCTCGACCTGCCCGTCGACAACGCCAAGATCGGCACCAAGATGGCCGTCCTCGTGGTCATCCTGCTGCTGGCCTGGGCCAACCGCGGCAAGGACAAGGTCGACACCCGCGTCTTCGGCGCCATCGGCCTGCTCACGATCGCGAACATCGCGATCGCCGTCATGTGGACCTGAGTTCGCCCCGAACCGGCCCCGACGCCGTCGCCGCCGCCGCGGCCGCCCCGGGATCCCCCGGTCGCGCGCCGCGGCACCCCGCGCGGCTCGTAGACTCGGCAGACGATGAGCAACCTCTTCGACGACATGCCGCTGCCCGGGTTCGACGCCGACATCCCGCTGCCCCCCGAACCCGCGCACGACGACGTCCCCCCGCCGCCGCCCGAGTACGACCCCGTACCCGACGACCTCTTCGACGGCGCCTACGACCCGCCCGCCGAGCCGCGCGAGCAGTACTACCGCAACGGCGCCCCCAAGCCCGCCGTGGACCCCAGCCGCCTCCTCGACGGCATGAACCCGCAGCAGCGCGCCGCGGTCGTCCACGAAGGCTCCCCGCTGCTCATCGTCGCGGGCGCCGGCTCCGGCAAGACCCGGGTGCTGACCCACCGCATCGCGTACCTGCTCGGCGCCCGCAACGTGCACCCCGGGCAGATCCTCGCCATCACCTTCACCAACAAGGCCGCCGGCGAGATGAAGGAGCGCGTCGAAGCCCTCGTCGGGCCGCGCGCGAAGGCCATGTGGGTGTCGACGTTCCACTCGTCCTGCGTCCGCATCCTGCGCCAGCAGTACAAGAAGCTCGGCCTCAGCTCCACCTTCTCCATCTACGACGCCGCCGACTCGCAGCGCCTGATGGCCATGGTGTGCCGCGACCTGGACCTGGACGCCAAGCAGTACCCGCCGCGCAAGTTCAACGCGCAGGTGTCCAACCTGAAGAACGAGCTGATCGACCCCGAGACGTTCGCCGCCCAGGCGCAGAACGACACCGAGCGCCGCCTCGCCGAGGCCTACACGCTCTACCAGTCGCGCCTGCGCCAGGCCAACGCGCTCGACTTCGACGACCTCATCATGACCACGGTGCACCTGCTCCAGGCGTTCCCCGACGTCGCCGAGCACTACCGGCGCCGCTTCCGGCACGTCCTCGTCGACGAGTACCAGGACACCAACCACGCCCAGTACGCGCTCGTCCGCGAGCTGGTCGGCGGCGCCGCCGGACAGGCCCCCAAGCGCACCGTCGACGGCGACCTCGTCAACCCCGACGCGGAAGGCCTCGCCGAGGTGCCGCCCGCCGAGCTGTGCGTGGTGGGTGACGCCGACCAGTCCATCTACGCCTTCCGCGGCGCGACCATCCGGAACATCCTCGACTTCGAGGAGGACTACCCGGACGCGACGACGATCCTGCTGGAGCAGAACTACCGCTCCACGCAGACCATCCTCGCCGCCGCCAACGCGGTCATCGAACGCAACACCAACCGCCGCGCCAAGAACCTGTGGACGGACTCCGGCCAAGGCGCCACGATCACCGGCTACGAAGCCGACGACGAGCACGCCGAAGCCCAGTTCGTCGCCGACGAGATCGACCGGCTCACGGACACCGGCGACATCACACCCAGCCAGGTCGCGGTCTTCTACCGCACCAACGCGCAGTCCCGCGTCTTCGAAGAGGTCTTCATCCGCGTCGGCCTGCCCTACAAGGTCGTCGGCGGAGTCCGCTTCTACGAGCGCAAGGAAGTCCGCGACGCCCTCGCCTACCTGCGGCTGCTCGCCAACCCCGACGACGTCGTCTCGCTGCGGCGCATCCTCAACGTGCCCAAGCGCGGCATCGGCGAACGCGCCGAAGCCTGCGTCGAGGTCCTCGCGTCCCGGGAGCGCATCGCCTTCGCCGACGCCCTGCGCCGCGCCAAGGAAGCCCCCGGCCTGGCAACCCGCTCGCTCAACGCCGTCAACGGCTTCGTCGAGCTGATCGACAACCTGCGCGCGGTCGTCGACGGCGGCGCCGGACCCGCCACGGTCCTGGAAGCCGTCCTCGAACAGAGCGGCTACCTGGCCGAACTCCACGCGTCGACCGATCCACAGGACGAGACCCGCGTCGAGAACCTCCAGGAACTCGCCGCGGTCGCCCTGGAGTTCGAGCAGGCCAACCCGGAGGGCACGCTCGCCGACTTCCTCGAGCAGGTCGCCCTCGTCGCCGACTCCGACCAGATCCCCGACGACGACGGCGGCGTGGTCACCCTGATGACCCTGCACACCGCCAAGGGCCTGGAATTCCCCGTCGTGTTCCTCACCGGGCTGGAGGACGGTGTCTTCCCGCACATGCGGGCGCTCGGCGACACCAAGGAGCTCGAAGAGGAACGGCGGCTCGCGTACGTGGGCATCACGCGTGCCCGGGAACGCCTGTACGTCACTCTCGCGCGCATCCGCAGCGCCTGGGGTGCCCCCGCCTACAACCCGCAGTCGCGGTTCCTGGAGGAACTCCCGGCGCAGCTCGTCGAGTGGCGTGGGAAGCCGCCGTCCGCCGCCAAGACGCTGTCCGCGACGCGTTCGGCGGTGTCCGCGCCGCGGTCCGCGGGAGCGAACGGCCGGCTCAGCGGGCCGAGTCGCATCGTGGACCGCCCGGTGATCGTCCTCAAGGCCGGCGACCGGGTCACGCACGACAAGTTCGGGCTCGGCACTGTCGTCGCCACCCAAGGCGAGGGTGACAAGGCTCAGGCGAGCATCGACTTCGGCGCGTCCGGCACCAAGCAACTGCTGCTGCGGTATGCGCCGGTGGAGAAGCTGTAGTGCCGGGTAGGCCCTTGTAGCCCCTGTGGGCACATGACGATGGGCGGCGCTCCCTCGCGGGAGCGCCGCCCATCGTGTGTCTGTCGGAGATGCCGTGTCGGTCCGGCCTGATTGACTGACGTCAGGTCAGCCCGTCGGGTCGAGACCGCGGGCACGCAGCCACGGTATGGGGTTTATAGGTGCGCCTCCGCCCGGGCGTACTTCGAGGTGGAGGTGGGGGCCGGTGCTGTTGCCCGAGTTGCCGGAGTAGGCGATGACGTCGCCCGCCTTCACCTGCCCGGAAGCGATCTTGGCCCGCGTCAGGTGGCAGTACCAGGTCTCGGTGCCGTCCGGCGCGGTCAGGATGACCATGTTGCCGTAGGCGGAGTTCACCTCGGTCCGCACGACGCCGTCGGTGACCGCGCGGACGGGTGTGCCCCGGTCCACCGGGAAGTCGATGCCCGTGTGCAGATGGGACCAGCGCCCGCCTGCCTGGCCGAAGTACGCCGACAGGCCCGGCTGCACCGGCAGCACGAACTTGGGCCGCATCGCCTCGCGCTTCTTGCGGTCCTCTTCCTGCTGCCTGGCGAGGTCTTCCTGCCGCTCCTGGAGCGCGATGCGGGTCTGCTCGCGGCTCGCCCGGCCGGCGAAGTCCTCGGCGCCGTCCCGGAGGTCGGCGAACTGCTGGTCGAGCGGCGACGCGGCCAGCGGCACGTCGGCACCGGCGGCGACCGGGCTGTCGGCCTGGTCCTGCTTGTCGGCGGCCTGGATGCCGCCGGCGGCCGCCACGGCGACCGCCGCGACGCCCACGAGCGCGAGAGAGCCGCCGGCGACCCGGGCCAGGGGCCGGGAGCGGCGCGTCGTCTTGCGGCGCTCGGCACGGCTGTTGGCCGCGTCGGCGGTCAGGACGGCGGCACGGGTCTCCGCCTTCTCTGCCTTGCCGCTCTTGGCTTCCTTGTTCGCGTTCGAAGTGCCGGACTTGTCGTCCTTGCCGGCCGCAGTGTCGTCGTCGAGGTAGATCGCGGCGAAGGCGACGGTGCCTTCTTCGTCGGGCGTCGACGGAGTGCGCGCGTCGTTGTCGGGGTCGATTTGGACCATCGGCGACACGCTGTCGACCGCGGTGACGAACTGCGTCGCACCCGGGTCGTCTTCGTGGTCCGTGCGGGGGGCCGACCAGGCCGGGTAGTCCGCGGGCTCTTGCAGCGCGGTGGGCTGGTCGTACCAGTCGGCGGTCTGCGCGCCGTTGCGGGAGTCGGTGAACGCGTCGGCGCTGCGGCGGTTGTCGCCGTGCCACATGTCGGGCGCGGGCGCCGACCAGGCGGTGCCGGTCGACTCGGCGGTCCACGGGTCGTCGGACCAGGTGGCGGGCTGCGCGTCCGGCGCGGCCGTCATGGTGTCGGTGGACCAGGCGGCGGTCTCGTAGGAGGCCTGCTGCGGAACGCTCGCTTGCCCGTAGGCGCCGGTGTCGTACGACGCGTAGGCGGTGGTGTCGTAGGCGCCGCTGTTGTAGGGGGGGTGGCCACCGCTGTCGTAGGAGGCGTCGTAGGCGGGAGTGGCGTAGGCGCCGCTCGAACCGTCGTAGGCCACCGCGGCGTAGCCGCCGGATGCGTCGTAGCCGGACTGCGTGCCGGCGTAGGCGTCCTGGGTGCCGGCGTAGGCGTCCTGGGTGTAGGCCGATGCCTCGTAGCCGCCCGTCGCCCACGCGCCGCTGTCGTAGCCGTTGGCCGCGTAGGTGCCGGAGCCGTAGGTGCCTTCATAGGCCGGGACCGCGTACCCGCCACTGCCGTAAGAGGCGTCGTAAGCGGGGTAGTCGCCGCTGCCGTACGTGGCGGTTCCGTAGGCCGTGCCGTTGTCCGGGGCGCCGGGACTGGAGGGGACTCCGTCCGGATAGCGGCCGTCGGTCACGTGAGTCGCCTTCGTGTCGGGGGTACTAGCGATGTGCGATCAAACCGGGACTCTAGCCCTCGATATGCGGCGCGGACAATCCGACTCGACTCACCCGTGGGGCTACACCTCGTTCACCCGAACGGATGAAAGGTGGGCAATCGGCGCAACGCGATGGCGTGTTGGGCGCGTCTTCATCAGGTATTGACGATTGCGGCCGTGTCTTCTGACGCGTCATTGATGATGCGCAGTGGTGTTTCCTTCGCGCGTCCCGAGCGTGTCGCACGCTCCACGAGGCACCGCGGTCAGGCGGCGAGCGGCGTGGCGGCGGCGGCGTCGAGGGCCTCGCGGTGGTCGGCACTGTGCGTGCCGGTCAGCAGTGTGCAGAGGTCGAGGACGATGGAGCGGCAGGCGGGCAGCGTCAGGTGGCCGGCGCCGGAGACCCGGATGTTCGCGGCATCGAGGTCCGGGTGGTCGATTGCCCCGGATGTCAGGGGAATGACGAACGGGTCGAGATCGCCCCAATAGGCCAGGAATCGGGTGGTGCAGTCCGGTGCGGGCAGGGCCAGCTCGGCGACGACGGCGCTGTCCGGGCACAGTTCGCGGACCAAGGGGTGCGCGCGGAGGAGATGGGCGGCCAGTGTCCCGCGGTGGGGGGTGCCGAGCGTGACGACGGTGCGGACGTGTGCGCCGCCGTCGATCCGCTGGGCGTGATAGCGCGCGACCAGGCCGCCGAGGCTGTGTCCGACGACGTTGAGATACGGCGCGCCGGTCCGCGCACACACCCGCGCGATGTGGTGGTCGAGCAGTTCGGCCTTGCTGCGGATGTCGCCGCCGAGCGGGTTGTGGTCGAAGGGGTGGATGTCGGTGAAGCCCCTCCGGTGCAGGGCCCGCCGCAGTACGGCGAAGATCGAGCGGTTGTCCGCCAGGCCGTGGACGAGGACGACCGGGGCGGTGGTGCGGCCGTCGCCGGCGGAGGCTTCGCGTGCCGGCTCCCGTGCCGGGGGCGGGGTGAAGAGGCCTGTCGGGTAGAGGGCCAGGTGGCCGACGAGCCAGGCGAGTTCGCGGACCGCGCCCAGCACGGGGCCAGGGCATGCGGGCATGACGTACCTCCGTGCGGGGTCGGCTGGATGGGCGCGGGGGCGGCGTCGCCGCGGGCGCCGGGCTCCGGAAGGGGGAGCGCGAACGCGGTCCTACTCGTCGGTATCCCCGGGGGGAATGGGATGAAACATGTTGTTAACACCCGGGTATTCGCGGATTGCCGCACGGGACAAGCGATTTCGTGAACGTCTGACCCTGCTCCGCGGTCGGCGGCGGGGTTGACCGCGGGGTTGACCGCGGCCCATCTGCGCCAAGGAGTGGCGTGTTCGCCACCCTTGAGCGGTCGTCCCTCGGCGCACGTCGGGCGGTTTCCTGAGGTCAGCGTCACGCAGGTTGTTTCCGGACCGGCGATACAGCTGTCGGTCCCACGCCGTACCGTGACCGTCATGCTGGAACGCTGGACCGCGGATCAGGTGCTCCGACTCGCACCCGACGCCGCGTCGCAGAAGGCCGGATCGAAACTGGCGGCCCCCGGGCCGTGGACCGGACTGGGGGCAGGGGAGATATGCCTCCAGGACGCTGGGGATGAGGGTGGTAAGGCCGCCAAAAGCAGTGTGTGGGGGCTGTGTAAGGGGAGCGGCGCGAAGGCGTACCGCACGGTGGTGGACCTGGAAGGACCGGCGTGGTCCTGCACGTGTCCGAGCCGCAAGCTGCCGTGCAAGCACACGCTGGGCCTGCTGCTGCTCTGGTCCGCCGACGGCGTCGCCGAGACCACCGACGCGCCGGACTGGGCCGCCACCTGGCTGATGGGTCGTCAAGAGCGCGCGAAGCAGCGGGAAACCCGCCAGGCGAACGGGCCTGCGGACCCGGTCGCCGCGCAGCGGCGTGCCGACGAACACGCGGCCAAGGTCGCCGACGGCGTCGACAAGCTGGGCCGGTGGCTCGCCGACCAGGTCTCCACCGGGCTCGCGGGCGCCGACCGCACCGGCTACGCGCCGTTCGAGGCGATGGCGGCGGCGATGGTCGACGCGCAGGCGAAGGGCCTCGCACGGCAGCTTCGCCATGCGGCGACCCGGCCAGGCTCGGGCGAAGGCTGGCCGGGACATTTGCTGGAGGACTACGCGGCCATGTGGCTGCTGTTGCGTGCTCACGATCGGCTTGGGGCGCTGGACGAGAACGACGCCGCTTTGGCCGCGACCGTGCGTACGCGGCTGGGCTGGGATCAGAAGACCGCGGACCTTGTGCGCCGCGCCGCCGAAGAAGGCTCCGCGGTGCGGGACCACTGGACGGTGCTGGGGAGCCGGGACAGCGACGACGACAAGCTGACGCGGCGGGAGATCTGGCTGCGCGGGGAGAAGTCCGGCCGTACCGCGGTGGTGATGGCGTTCGGCAGCTCGGGACAGGCGCCGCCGCTCGCGCTGCCGGTCGGGGCCCGTCTGGAAGCCGACTTGGTGTTCCACGACGCGGCGGCGCCGCTGCGCGCCCACCTTGCCGAGCGGCACGGGCCGCCGGAGCCGGCCGAAGTGCCGGCGGGCTGCGGAGCGGAGGCGGCCGCGTTGGCGTACGCGGAGGCGCTGCGTGCCGAACCGTGGCTGGAGACGTGGCCGGTGGTCTTGTCCGATATAGCCGCGGTGCCCGATGTGCTCGGGTGGCGGGTCGTGTCGAGCGACGGGTTCTGGCTGCCGGTCGACCGGGGGCGTGCCCAGGACGACGCGTTGTGGCGTCTCGCGGCGATGTCCGGAGGGGCGGGGATGACGGTCTTCGGCGAGTACGGGGCGCGGGGGTTCGCGCCGGTGACGGCGTGGCACGAGGGACGGGCCGTGCCGCTGTAAGGCCCGTCCGCGGGCTGGTGACCGGGCGTTCGTGTGGTTGTCGTGCTGCCTTGATGTGGGCTGTTTGTCCCCAGGCGGGTGGATATCCACAGGCTTGGTCGCGGATGTCGGAGCTTCTTGATTTCCTATCGGTCAGGTGATTTGCCCGGGCTCGGGCAGGCAACGAACGGGGGAAACCATGACCGCGGACACCGAAGTCCTGTGGCGCGACCTGGTCTCGACGGCACTCGTCGGCACCGCGAAGCGAGGCGTGCCGGAGATCGAGCCGGGCAGTGCGCTGGGCGCCGCGGCGGCCGCGGTCGGGCACACGGATCCGGCCGAACGGCTGCTCGACCTCGCGGCGCTGCTCGTCGTCCACCGCCGCGCCGGCCGGTTGCCGGGCACCGGGGCCGGACTCCCGCCGCGCAGCGCTGCGGACCCCCGGCCGGGTGTGCCCGACCGGGCCCGCGCCCGGCTGCGGGTGCTGCTCGGCTCGGGCACGGGCGAGCGCCGGACGGCCATTGCGGAACTGCTGCCCGAGTGGCTCGCCGAGGCGCGGGCCCGCGGTTGCCGTGCCCCCGAGCCGGAAGTCCCCGCGCTGCTCGACCTGGCTCGCGCGCATACCGAACTCCGCGAGGACGTGGCGGCATTGGCCGGCCCCCGCGGGCGGTGGCTGGCCCAGCTCAACCCGGACTGGACGTGGCTGACGCGGATATCCGCCGCCGATCTCGCCCCCGACGGCGGGGTATGGGAACACGGGCTTTTCGGGGAGCGGCTCGCGTACGTGACCGCGCTTCGGGAGCGGGATGCCGACGCGGCGCGGGAACTGCTGGCCACCACGTGGCGGGGCGAACCTGCGGAGGACCGGGCGCAGTTCCTTGCGGTGCTGCGGGTGGGGCTGTCCACCGCGGACGAGCCGTTTTTGGAAGCGGCGTTGGACGACCGCGGCAAGGCGGTGCGGGCCGGGGCCGCGGCGTTGCTGTCGGCGCTGCCCGAGTCGGCATTCGCCCGGCGGATGGCCGACCGGGCACGGGCGTGCGTGCGCGTGCACCCGGCGATGGGGGTGAGTGTGGTGCCGCCGGAGACCTGCGACGAGGCGATGCGGCGCGACGGCATAGCGGAGAAGTCCCCGACCGGCCGCGAGGAACGGGCATGGTGGCTCGGCGAGATCGTGGCCGCGACCCCGCTGGCGGTGTGGACGGAGATCTTCGGCGAGACACCCGCGGAGATTCTGCGGCGCCCGCTGCCCCGGCGCACCGCGGGGGACATACGCGACGGCTGGGCCCGCGCCGCCGTGACCCAAGGCGACGTGGCCTGGGCCCGAGCCCAGGTCGGCCGCGGCGCCCCGACCCGGCTGCTGTCGGTACTCCCGGTGACCGAACGCGCGGTGCACGTCGCCGACCACGTCCGCGAGCACGGCCTGTCGGAGGCCTTTCAACTGCTCGCCGGCTGCCCGGCGGTATGGCCGGAGCCGCTCGGACGCGCGGTCGCCGACGCGCTGTCCCAGGCCGCGCGGGAGTCGGCGTACCCGTGGAGCTTCAGCGGGGTGACGGGGTTGGCGGCCCGGTCCCTGGACCCGGCGATGGCGGAGGAGTTCGCGGAGCTGGCGGCGAAGGCGGGGGAGGACGGGTACTGGGGGAGGGCGTTCGGCGAACTGGCGGGCACGCTGCGGGAGCGCGCGGTGATGCGGGGGGAGTTCGGGGGTGGGGGCGTGCCCTAGCCCGCCGTCCCCAACCCGGCATCGCGTGCAATGGCCACCGCCTCCGCGCGGCTCCTCGCCCGGAGCTTCGCCAGGACGTCGCTCACCCGGTTCCGTACCGTCTTCTCCGACAGCACCAACCGCCGGGCGATCGACGGGTTGTCCAGCCCCTGGGCCAGCAGGTCGAGGACTTCGCGCTCGCGGTCGGTGAGCTGCGGGAAAGGTACCGCTCCGCGGGTGTGTGCCGGGGCGCCCGCGAAGAACGCCAGGACCCGCTGGGCGATGCGCGGGCCGAACACCGCCTCGCCGCGGGCCACGCCGAGGATCGCGCGGCGGATGTCGTCGCCGTCGTCCTCCTTCAGCAGGTAGCCGCGAGCGCCGGCCCGCAGCGCGGCGAACACGGAGTCGTCGTCCTCGTCCATCGTCAGGACGATCACCGCGGTCGCCGGGTGCGTGGTGCCGATGCGGGCGGTGGCCTCCAGGCCGCCCATGCCGGGCATGCGCAGGTCCATGAGGACCACGTCGGGTGCCAAGCGTTCGACTTCCGCCAGGGCCTCGGCGCCGTCCGCGGCTTGGCCGACGACGTCAAGGTCGTCGAGGTCCTCCAGCACCGTGACCATGCCCGCGCGGAACACCGGGTGATCGTCGACCACCAGCACTCGGACCGTGTTGCTCACTGTTCCTGTCCTCCCGGGAGGCTCGCTCGGATGATGGTGCCGCCGCCGGGTGTCGGCAGGACGTCGACGCGGCCGCCGACTTCGCCCGCGCGTTCGCCCATGCTGTGCAGGCCGACGCCGGCGTGCGGATGGACGGGCATACCGCAGCCGTTGTCGGCTACCTCGACGACGAGCGTCCCGGCGCGGACGGCGGCGGACAGCCGCAGCTCCCCGGCCGCGCTGTGCCGGACGGCGTTGTTGACGGCCTCCGCGGCGATCGCGTACGCGGCGACTTCGACCGCGGCGGGCAGGGTGTCCAGCCCGGGGCCGAGGTCGACGGTGCAGTGCGGCGTCTCGTACCCCGCGACCAGGTCGCGCAGCGCACCGGCGACCCCCAGCTGGTCGAGGATCGGCGGCCGCAACCCGTGCACCACCGACCGCAGGTCGGTGACGGTCTGCCGGAGCCGGTCGCGGATGCCGCGGGCGCGGTCGGCCAGGTCGGGGTGGCCGGCGGCGTCGATGCGGCGGGCGAGGGAGTCGAGTTGGTGGGCGGTGCCGGCGAGGGCCGGGCCGACGCCGTCGTGGAGGTCGGCGCGCAGGCGGCGGCGTTCCTCCTCGCGCGCCACGACGATGCGGGCGCGGCTGCGGGCGACGTCGGCAACGAGGCCTGCCGCATAGGCGAGGGTCGCGGCGCGGGCGGCGACTTCCTCGACGGCGGCCTGTTCCTCCGGGGTCCAGCGTTCGTTGCCGGGCCGCAGACCGACGTGGAGTTCGCCGATGTCCTGGCCCAGTGCGGGCGCGGGGACGACCCGCCAGCCCGCCACCGGGTCGCCGCTGACCGCCTGCACACCGCCGTGCCCGTGGAACGCGACGTACGGCAGCCGCAGCGCTTTCCGCAGCGCGTCGACGAGCCGCTGCAGTGCCTCGGTGGGTTCGGACGCGGGCGCGACATGCCGTCCGACGCGGGCGACGACCGCGTACGGGTCGTACCGGTGCCCGAACAGCCACCGGTCGACGCCCTTCTGCACCGCGTCCCGCCCGAACGCGGCCAGCAGCGCGACCACCGCGACCGCCACGATGCCCACCGTCGACTTCGGCGCGAAGTGGCCGACCCCGAGCACCAGTCCCGCGTACGCGCCGACCATCAGCGCGGTCAGCACGATGAACACGACGGTCCGGTTGAGGACCACGACCACGTCGAACATGCGGTACCGCAGCATGGCGACGGCGATGCCGACCGGCGGGCACAGCAGCCCGAGCGCGAACAAGCCCTCGGTGAGCTGCCACCCGGTGAGGATGAACGACACCGCCCAGAAGAGCATCATGCCGATGCCGCCGAGGGCCAGCCAATGCAACTGCGCCCGCTGCACGCCCACGGCGCGCTTGGTCCGCACGATCACCGACCCGGCGGCTAGCAAAGTGCCCGGAAACAGCGTCGTGAACGCGATGACGACGACGATGTAGCGCAGCCAGCCGGTGCCGGGGATGCCGAGCGGATTGGCGGCCTCCTCCGTGACGTCGACCGATCCCTCGTGCAGCATCGCGGCCAGCGCCGCGATCCCGGCCAGCGCGAAGATCCCGTACGCGGCGAACCGCCAGCGCGGGCCCGGCAGATGCCCGTCCGGGAACAGCAGGAGCAGCATCGGCACGACGACGAAGTACTGCGTGAACCCCCATGTCCCCAGCCACAGCGCGGCACTGCCGCCGGGCAGCGGCGCGTCCGCTATGCGCGCGGAGGTCACGCCGTACAGCGATATCAGCAGGTAGGGGCCGTACGACGCGGGCACCATCAGCAGCCAGCCCACCGGATTCCGCGGCCGCCCCCGCACCACGAACGCCCCGATCACCGGCCACGCCGACCCCAGCACCACGTCGCCGTACGACAACGGCATCAGGTCGACGCGCCGCCCCACCCACGCATGGCACAGCGGATACACGGCCATCGACACGACCGACACCACGGCCAGCACCGCCGCTACCCGCACCAGCACCCGCTCGGGAACCCGCCGGACAGCGGCCCGCATGCGGCCGACGGGCGGATCGGCGGAGAGGGGCTCGATCGCTGTTCGGGCGAGTACCGGGGCCGGATCGGCGAGCCGGGAGTGGCCGGCGGCACCGTTCGCCCGGGTGGGAAGGGCCGACGATTCCGCGCCCGCAGCCGCCCGCGCCGCCGACCCCGCGCCCACGGCGGCATCGTCGGGCGCTCGGTGCGGGAGTGGGCTGGTCACACGGTCATGCTGCCGCAGTGCCGCGGCGCTCGACAGACGGCCTGGGGGGAATCCCGGGGATCGGGGGCGGATGTCCCTGGTGCCCGGGACGCCGTCCCTCGGACAGTGGGAACGTCACCGGGCAAGGCGTCCGGTACGAAGCCGCCAGGGGGGACGCAAGTCCGGCGGTGGACATGTGTGGGGGGAGAAACCACATGACGTACACGGAATCCGCGCCCGTCGGCGGGCGTGCCGGGGCGGGGGAGGCCCCGGCACGCCGGATCCTGTGGCCGCTGACGGGGGCGGCCGCCGGGCTTCTCGGTCTGGTGTCGACGGTCTTCTTGGACGTCCGCGCCGGGCAGAGCGGCGACCTCGACGAGATGACGATCGCCAAGGTCGACGACATCGACGTGCTGTACTCGCGCCTCGGCTTCCTCGGCGGCTTCATGACCGTCGCGCTGCTGCTGGTGACCGCCGCGGCGTGGCGCCGGCACGTGGAGCCGCGGGTGCCGGGCAGCACGGCGGCACGTGTGGTGGCGAGCGGGCTCAACGCCGCGGCCGGGGCCCTGACGCTCGGCTACGGCTGGAAGGGCGCCATGGCCATCTACGGCAAGGGCGGGCCCGAGGACGACGCCTTCGACCAGCAGGGCCGCTACGTCTACTACATGCTCAACGACTTCGGCGCCTGGATCGGCTGGTTCGCGGTGCTGGTGGCGGCCGGGGGCATCGCGTGGATGGCGCTGCGCGAGCGCACCGTGTCGCGGTGGATCGGCTGGTTCACCGTCGCCGCCATGCTGCCGCCGGTGGTCGGCTTCGTGGTCATGTCGGTGCCGGGGCTCGGCGCCATCACGATGCCGATCTGGATGGCGGTCGCCTTCACGGGACTCGCACTGGGGAAGAGCACCATCACGCGCTGACCGGCGGCCGCGGTCCGAGAACGTGCCGGGGAGGGCACCGGATCGGGAGCGGCGGCCCTACCGGCGGCGAAGCAGCGACACCGCCACGAAAGCCCCGAGCCGCCCGCGCATACCGCGCGGCGGCTCGGGGCTTTTCGGCGTGCGGATGGTCGCCTTGCCGCACACCGCCCGCCCCCGGATGTCAGCCCCGACCGCCATCCTGGAACCCGTCGCCAGGCCTTCCCACCCCTGGCGGCCTCGTCCGTTCCGTCGAATTCGGGGGCTGTCCGTGACCACTTCCGCACCCGCGACTCCGCCCGCCGATGCCGCGCTCCGTCCGCATGCCGAGCAGGCGTTCGCCGCGGAACTCGCCGCGCTCGCGGCCGCCGACGACCGGCCGCGGCCGGCGCGCTGGAACCTGTCGCCGTGGGCGGTCGCCACGTATCTGCTGGGCGGGGTGCTGCCGGACGGGACCGTGATCAGCCCGAAGTACGTCGGCCCGCGCCGCATCGTCGAGGTCGCCGTCACGACCCTGGTCACCGACCGCGCGCTGTTGCTGATCGGCGTCCCGGGCACGGCCAAGACGTGGGTGTCGGAGCACCTCGCGGCGGCGATCTGCGGCGACTCGACGCTGCTCGTGCAGGGCACCGCGGGCACGCCCGAGGAAGCCATCCGCTACGGCTGGAACTACGCGCAGCTCCTCGCGCACGGCCCGAGCCGCGACGCGCTCGTGCCCGGCCCGGTGATGCGCGCCATGGCGGAAGGCCGCATCGCCCGCGTCGAGGAACTCACCCGCATCCCCGCGGACGTGCAGGACACGCTCATCACGATCCTGTCCGAGAAGACCCTGCCGGTCCCCGAACTCTCCGACGAGGTCCAGGCCGTCCGCGGCTTCAACCTCATCGCGACCGCCAACGACCGGGACCGCGGGGTCAACGACCTGTCGAGCGCGCTGCGCCGCCGGTTCAACACCGTCGTACTGCCGCTGCCCGCCACCGCCGACGACGAGATCGACATCGTCGCCCGGCGCGTCGCCCAGCTCGGTGCCTCGCTGGAACTCCCGCAGATCGAGGCCGCGCACGCCGAACTCCGGCGCGTCGTCACGGTTTTCCGCGAGCTGCGGGCGGGCCTGACCGAGGACGGCCGCACCAAGGTCAAGTCGCCGTCCGGGACCTTGTCCACCGCCGAGGCGATCTCCGTGGTGACCGGCGGTCTCGCGCTCGCCGCGCACTTCGGCGACGGGGTGCTGCGGCCGTCCGACACCGCGGCGGGGATCCTCGGCGCGGTCGTCAAGGACCCGTCGGCGGACAGCGTGGTGTGGCGCGAGTACCTGGAGACCGTCGTCCGGTCGCGCGACGGCTGGCAGGACTTCTACCGGGCGTGCCGCGAAGCGGGTGCCGCCTGATGCCGAAGCCGGCGAAGGCGAAGGCGCCCCGGCGTCCGCACCTGCTCGGGGTCCGCCACCACGGGCCCGGCTCGGCCCGCGCGGTCGCCGCGGCACTCGCCGCCACCGCGCCGGACATCGTCCTGGTCGAGGGTCCGCCCGAGGCCGACCTGCTGCTGTCCTACGCCGCCGACCCGGAGATGGTGCCGCCCGTCGCCCTGCTCGCCCACGCGAAGGACGACCCCGGACAGGCCGGGTTTTGGCCGTATGCCGAGTTCAGCCCCGAATGGGCCGCCATCCGCTACGCCCTCGACCACGGCGTCCCGGTCCGCTTCATCGATCTCCCGGCCGGCTGCGGCTTCGCCCTCGACCGGGCCCGCGCCGCCCGCCGGAACGCCGCACCGGAACCGGATCCCGAGCCGACGCGCATCCCGGACACCCCGGACACCCCGGACACCCCGGACACCCTGGGAACCCCGGACACGTCACACCCGCCGATACCCGGTGAGAGCCATCGCACCGACCCCATCGCCGTCCTCGCCCGCGTCGCCGGACACGACGACCCGGAACGCTGGTGGGAGGACGCCGTCGAGCACCAGGCCGGCGGCGCCGACCCGCTCGCACCCTTCGCGCTGCTCGCCGAAGCGATGGGCGCGCTGCGCGAACCGACGTCGGCACCCGGGCCCGCCGACCCCGACGGGCCGGTGGCGACCGCAGAAGACGCCGAGACCGCCGAAACCACGGAGACCGCCGAGACCGCCGAGGATCTCCCCGACCTCGAAGCCGCCCGCGAAGCGCACATGCGCCTCGCGATCGACACCGCCTACCGGCAGGGCTTCCGCGAGGTCGCGGTGGTGTGCGGCGCCTGGCATGTCCCCGCGCTCGCCGCGTCCCGGCCGGTGGCCGAAGACCGCGCCGTGCTGGCGCCGTTCGCCGCGCTCGCGCGCGGCGGGGCGCTGCCGCGCGTCAAGGTCGAGACGACGTGGGTGCCGTGGACGTACCGCCGCCTCGGACAGGCCTCCGGCTACGGCGCGGGCGTGCCGTCGCCCGGCTGGTACCACCACCTGTTCGCCACGGACGACCGCGAACGGCTGCTGCCCGCCTGGTTCGTGCGCGTCGCCGAGCTGTTCCGGGCGGCGGGCCGCCCCGTGTCGCCCGCGCACGTCATCGAGGCGGTCCGGCACGCCGAGACGCTCGCCGCGCTGCGCGGCCGTCCGCTCGCCGGGCTCGACGAGACCCTCGAAGCGGTGCGCGCGGTCATGTGCGACGGCGACGACGCCCCGCTCGCGCTCGTCCACGACGACATCGTGGTCGGCGACCGCATCGGCGCCGTCCCCGTGACCGTGCCCGCCGTTCCGCTGCAGCGCGACCTCGACGTGCAGCGCAAACGGCTCTCCCTGACCCTGGCCGACCGCAAGCTCGAACTCGACCTGCGCAAGACCCTCGACGCCGACCGCAGCCGCCTGTTCACGCGGCTCACTCTCCTCGACATCCCGTGGGGCACGCCGACCGCGTCCCGGCGCGGTACCGGCACCTTCCGGGAGACCTGGACGCTCGCCTGGCAGCCCGAACTCGCCATCCGGGTCGCCGAAGCGGGTGTGTGGGGCACCACCGTCCTCGGTGCGGCGACCGCGCACGCCGTCGAACTCGCGGCGTGCGCGGGCTCTCTCGCCGACCTCACCGCGGTCGCCGAGCAGTGCCTGCAGGCCGACCTGCCCGACGCGCTGCCGCTGGTGATGCGCGCCCTCCAGGACAAGGCGGCGCTCGGCACCGACGTCGCGGGCCTGGCCGAAGCCCTCCCCGCACTCGTCCGCGCGCTGCGCTACGGCGACGTCCGCGGCACCGACACCGCCGCCCTGGCGACCGTCGCCGACGGCCTCCTGCTGCGTATCTGCGTCGGCCTGGTCCCCGCGTGCGCGGGGCTCGACGGCGACGGCGCCCGCGACATGCGCCGCCACCTCGACGCCGTCCACGACGCGGTGCAACTCCTCGCCACCACGGACACGGCAGGCCCGGCAGCCACCGCGGACACCGTCGAGACGCACAGTGTGCGGACCGCCGACCCGCGCGACGACTGGTACGCCGCCCTCACCCGCCTCGCCGAGCGCCCCGACCTGCCCGGCCTCCTCACCGGCCGCGCCGTGCGCCTGCTGCTGGACGCCGGCCGCCTCACCGCCGCCGACGCCGCCCCGCGCATGTCCCGGGCGCTGACCCGCGGTACCCCGTTCCGGGACGCCGCCGGGTGGATCGAAGGCTTCCTCGCCGGCGGCGGCCTGGTCCTCGTGCACGACGACGCGCTGCTCGCGCTGATCGACGCGTGGGTCGCGGACATCCCCGGCGACGCGTTCACCGACGTCCTGCCGCTGCTGCGCCGCACGTTCGCCACCTTCGCCGCTCCGGAACGCCGCACGCTCGGCGAACGCCTCCGCGCCCCCGGCACCGCCGCACGCGGCGACGACGGGCCGGCGCTGCCGTTCGACCCCGCCCGCGCGGACGCCGTACTCCCGCTGGCCGCCTACCTGCTCGGAGCCGCCCGATGACCGCCGCACCCGGCACGCGCCCCGCGGGCCTTCCCGACGCCGAGCGCCTGCGCCGCTGGCGCCTGATCCTCGGCGGCGACGCGGACGGCACCGGAACCGCCCTCACCGGCCAGGACCGCCGCATCGACGAGACCCTCGCCGCGCTCTACCGGCCCGCCCCGGCGGAGGGCGGCGGCCGCGGCGGCGGGCAGCGCGCGGCCGGGCTCGGCGCGTCCGCCCCGTCGGTGGCGCGCTGGCTCGGCGACATCCGCGAGTACTTCCCGAGCGGTGTCGTGCAGATCCTCCAGCAGGACGCCATCGAACGCCTCGACCTCACCCGGCTCCTCCTCGAACCGGAGATGCTGGAGGCCGTCGAACCCGACGTCCACCTCGTCGGCACACTCCTCTCGCTCAACCGGCTCATGCCCGAGAACGCCAAGGAAGCCGCCCGCGCCGTGGTCCGCCGCGTCGTCGACGACCTCGAACAGCGCATCGCCCAGCGCACCCGCAGCCTCGTGCAAGGCGCCCTCGACCGGTCCGCGCGGATCCACCGCCCCCGGCACCGCGACATCGACTGGAACGCCACGATCCGCGCCAACCTCAAGCACTACCAAGCCGACCACCGCACCGTCGTCCCGGAACGCCTGGTCGGCTACGGGCGGCAGCGGCACGGCGTGCAGAAAGACGTCGTGCTGTGCATCGACCAGTCCGGGTCGATGGCCGCGTCCGTCGTCTACGCGTCGGTGTTCGGCGCCGTCCTCGCCTCGATGCGGTCGCTGCGCACGTCGCTCGTCGTGTTCGACACGTCCGTCGTCGACCTCACCGAGCAGCTGACCGACCCGGTCGACGTGCTGTTCGGCACCCAGCTCGGCGGCGGCACCGACATCAACCGCGCCCTCGCCTACTGCGAGACCCTGGTGACCCGCCCCGCCGACACGATCGTCGTGCTGGTCAGCGACCTGTACGAGGGCGGCGTCCGGCAGGAGATGCTGCGCCGGGTCGCCGCGATGCAGCGCGCGGGCGTGCAGGTGATCACCCTGCTGGCGCTGTCCGACGAGGGCGCGCCCGCGTACGACCACGAGAACGCGGCGGCGCTCGCCGCGCTCGGCAGCCCCGCGTTCGCGTGCACCCCCGACCTGTTCCCGGAAGTCATGGCCGCCGCCGTGCAGGGCACCCCGCTGCCCGTTCCGGAGGGTTGACCGCGCAATCGGGACGTGGGCTGCGCCACACTGCGGCGGCTTGCCGAGGCCGGAGGGTGCACGCGCGTGCCGGGTACGCAACGATGGATGGGGTGTAAACGGGACGTATCCGGCCCGGTGCGGAGGCCGGTCCCGGACGGCGGCGCGACACGTCGGGCGGTGTGATCAAGCCCCCGGTTCTGACCACGCCCCTGCCCCGGTTACTCTGCAAGGCGGATCAGCCGCGCGTACGGACGCCGTCCACCAGAGGTTCCTGGGGGCGAGCCATCCTGGCCTCCATCGGACCTTCATGGTCGACGAACGTGGCGCGAGATGTCTTCCGACAACAACCGCGATCACAAGGACGGACGCGCGTGGACCTGTTCGAGTACCAGGCGAGGGACCTCTTCGCCAAGCACGGGGTGCCTGTTCTCCCCGGTGAAGTCGTCGACACCCCGGAGGCCGCGCGCGCCGCGACCGAGCGCCTGGGCGGCAAGGCCGTTGTCAAGGCCCAGGTCAAGGTCGGCGGCCGTGGCAAGGCCGGTGGCGTCAAGCTGGCGTTCAGCCCGGACGAGGCGGTCGAGAAGGCCACCGACATCCTCGGCATGGACATCAAGGGCCACACCGTCCACAAGGTGATGCTTGCGGGTCTCGGCGAGATCGCGGAGGAGTACTACGTCTCCTTCCTTCTCGACCGCACCAACCGCACCTTCCTCGCCATGGCGTCCGTCGAGGGCGGCATGGAGATCGAAGAGGTCGCGGCGACCAAGCCCGAGGCGCTCGCCAAGATCCCGGTCGACGCGAACGAGGGCGTGACCGAGGCCAAGGCCCGCGAGATCGTCGAGGCCGCGAAGTTCCCGGCCGAGCTGCACGACCAGATCGTCGAGGTCCTCAAGAGCCTGTGGACCGTCTTCATCAAGGAAGACGCCACGCTGGTCGAGGTCAACCCGCTGATCAAGTCCGGCGAGGGCAAGATCATCGCGCTCGACGGCAAGGTCTCCCTCGACGAGAACGCCGACTTCCGCCAGCCGGAGCACGAGGCGCTCGAGGACAAGGACGCGGCCGACCCGCTCGAGGCGGCGGCCAAGGCCAAGGGCCTCAACTACGTCAAGCTCGACGGCGAGGTCGGCATCATCGGCAACGGCGCGGGTCTCGTCATGAGCACCCTCGACGTGGTCGCGTACGCCGGTGAGAAGCACTCCGGCGTCAAGCCCGCCAACTTCCTCGACATCGGCGGCGGCGCGTCGGCCGAGGTCATGGCGAACGGCCTGGAGATCATCCTCGGCGACCCGGCCGTCCGCTCGGTCTTCGTGAACGTGTTCGGCGGCATCACCGCGTGCGACGCGGTCGCCAACGGCATCGTGCAGGCGCTCGAGCTGCTGAAGAGCAAGGGCGAAGAGGTCAACAAGCCGCTGGTCGTCCGCCTCGACGGCAACAACGCCGAGCTCGGCCGGCAGATCCTGACCGACGCCAACCACCCGCTCGTGCAGCAGGTGGACACCATGGACGGCGCGGCCGACCGTGCCGCCGAGCTCGCGGCTGCGAAGTAAGGGAGCCTGAACTCACATGGCTATCTTCCTGACCAAGGACAGCAAGGTCATCGTCCAGGGCATGACCGGCTCGGAGGGTACGAAGCACACCCGCCGCATGCTGGCGTCCGGCACGAACATCGTCGGCGGCGTGAACCCGCGCAAGGCCGGCGAGAAGGTCGACTTCGACGGCACCGAGGTACCGGTGTTCGGCACCGTCGCCGAGGCCATGGAGGCCACCGGCGCGGACGTCACGGTCATCTTCGTCCCGCCGAAGTTCACCAAGGACGCGGTCGTCGAGGCGATCGAGGCGGAGATCGCCCTCGCGGTCGTCATCACCGAGGGCGTGCCGGTCCACGACACGGCGTCGTTCTGGGCGCTCGCCGGTGCCAAGGGCAACAAGACCCGCATCATCGGCCCGAACTGCCCCGGCCTCATCACGCCGGGCCAGTCGAACGCCGGCATCATCCCGGCCGACATCACCAAGCCGGGCCGCATCGGCCTGGTGTCGAAGTCGGGCACGCTGACGTACCAGATGATGTACGAGCTGCGCGACATCGGCTTCTCGACCGCGGTCGGCATCGGCGGCGACCCGATCATCGGCACCACGCACATCGACTGCCTCCAGGCGTTCCAGGACGACCCGGACACCGACGCGATCGTGATGATCGGCGAGATCGGCGGCGACGCCGAAGAGCGTGCCGCGGCGTACATCAAGGAGCACATCACGAAGCCGGTCGTCGGCTACGTGGCGGGCTTCACCGCGCCCGAGGGCAAGACGATGGGCCACGCCGGCGCCATCGTGTCCGGCTCGGCCGGCACCGCCCAGGCGAAGAAGGACGCGCTCGAAGAGGTCGGCGTCAAGGTCGGCAAGACGCCGTCCGAGACCGCCCGCCTCATGCGCGCGATCATGGAGGGCTGACAAGCCCCCGCAGGCCGGCGTGCACGCGACGGCCGAACGCCCCCGCCGGGATTCCGGCGGGGGCGTTCGCATGCCCGGCTCCGGGGGTGCCGCGGTTCCCGGGGCCGGCCGGTCAGCGGGAGTACTCGGTGATCTTGTCGACCTGGGCGTCGTCGTCGTAGTGCAATTGGAACGTCGCCTTGGCCAGGCCGCCCTGGGCGAGCTTCTCGAGGAACTTCGGCGGGTCGACGAGCATGGGCTCGCGGTTGCCGAAGGACTTCTCGCCGCGGATGGTCACCTGTTCGGCGAGCGGCACTTCGCGGAGCGGCGGCACGCCCGCGGTGCCCTCGCCGACCCGGGCGGTGCCGACGGTCAGGAAGGTGCCGCCGTCGTGGTCGGCGGCGCTCTGGACGGTGACCAGCTCGTACATGCCGTCCGGTACGTCCTGGGCGCGCGCGGTCGTGTGCCCGAAGCGGAAGTCGCGCGGCCGGTCCGTGGCGTCCGCCCGAAGGGGGTCGCCCGCGGCGGCCCGCGCGGCCAGCGACTGCTGGACTTCCGCCCGTTCGTCGGGGAGCTTCCCCGGGCTCGCCATGCTGGCGACCGCGAACCCGCCGAGTGCCAGCACGCCGGCGGACACGACGCCGACCAGCACGCCCGTCCGCACGCGTGCCCCGGTGCGCACCGTGGGGGCGGCGCGCAGCTTCGGCCGGTACCGGCCGGTCAGGTCGGCCATCACGGCGTGCAGCCGCTCGTGGGCTTCCGGCGAGTCCGGGTCGGGCCCGGTCAACTCACCCACGCGCCGGGCGAGTTGGTGGTTGCCACGGGAGATCCGGTCGACCGTGGTCCCGGTCGTCGCCTCGGTTTCGACCGCGACCTGTTCGACGGACATGCCGAGGTGGTGCCGCAGCACCACGGCCCGGCGGCGCCGGGCGGGCAGCCGGCGAAGGGCCCGCAGCAGCGCGACATCGGCCGACCAGGCCCGGTCGGCGGCCGCGGCGGCGTCGGTGTCGCCGGTGAGGTCCGGGACGTCGGGTGCGTCGGGTGCGGTCCCGTCGGACGCGGGCGCGGGGGGCCCGTCCGCGGGCTGCTCGGGTGCCCCGCGGCGGACCCTGCGGGCGATGCCGTCCGCGCGCGGTATCCACGCCCCGATCCGGTGCCCGCCGCGGTGCAGGTGGTCCAAGGCCATGTCGGAGGCGAGCATGCGGACCCAGGCGTCGGGGTCGGGCAGCGTCTCGACGGTGTCCCATTCGGCGAAGGCGCGGGCGTAGGCGCGGTACGTCACGTGTTCGGCGCGGTGCGGGCTCGCGGTGAGCAGGTAGACGTGGCGGGCGACATCCGCGGCGGTCCGGTCGTAGAACGCGTCGAAGCCCGCGGTGTCCATGCCTGCCGTGCTCCTGTCGCCGGGACGCGCGTTGGTGCGCGCAGGATCGTCGGAAGGCTGCGGTTACCCCGACGGGTGAATTGTCATGCAATATGCCTGATGATTCCGGAGAGAATCCGCCGATAAGCGGTCGGAATCGGCCGACACGGGCGGAGCGAACGTCATATACCGGGCGGATCGCCCTCGCGTTGGCAGCATGAGTTCTCGTGAGCGACACCCCTGTACCCGCCGCACAGGACCCCGCCGCCCAGGACCTTGCGGACGCGCCGGAGAGGCCGGAAACGCCGGAGACCCGGGAGACCTCGGAGACCTCGGAGACCGAGGGTTTGCGGGATCTCTCCGACGGCGCCGAGCCTTTCGACGACGCCGCGCGCGGCGTCCACACCCAGGCCGCCTTCGACGGCGCGCTCGCCGGACTCGCCGCGGCCGGCCTCGGCGTCGGTATCGCGGTGGCGCCGGTGCTCGCCGCCGTGGTCGCGGACGCCCTCGCCGGAGGCTTCGGCGATCCGGGCGGGATCCTGCGCACCGCAGGCCAGATCTGGCTCGCCGCGCACCGCGTCGGTCTCGACGTGGCGGGCGACGGGCCGGACGGCTCGGTGCGCCTCGGCATCGTCCCGCTCGGCGTGACCGTGCCCGTGCTGGTCGTGCTGGTCAGGGCCGGCCGCCGGTGCGCGGGGCCGCCCGGCGGCGAACCGCGCGAACCGAAGGCGGCGCTCGTCGCGCTCGGCGCGTGCACGGCGGTGTACGCCGCGCTCGCCTATCTCGCCGCCGTGGTCGCCGCGACCCCCGCGATCCAGCCGGTGCGCGAACGCGCCCCCGTCGCCGCCGCCACGGCCGTGGCCGTGGCGGGGGCGTACGGCCTTCTCCGGGCCGGCGCCTTCCGGACCCTCCCGGACCGGCTGCCGCCGTCGGCCGCCGACCGCCTGCGCCCGTATGCCGTACCGGCCCGCGCCGCCCTCCGCGCCGGAACCGCCGCGGCGTGCGCGCTGGCATGCGGCGGCGCGCTCATCGTGGTCGCCTCGTTGCTGCGGCACGGCGGCGACGTGACCCGGCTGGCCGACCGCGTCGCGCAAGGGGCGCCGGACATGTTCGCGCTGGCGCTGCTGTGCGTCGCGCTGCTGCCGAACGCCGTGGTGTGCGCGGTCGCCTACGCGTCCGGCGCGGGCTTCGCGGTCGGCGTCGGCACCACCGTCGCGCCCACGGCGGTCAGCCTCGGCGCGGTGCCCGCGCTGCCGCTGCTGGGCACGCTGCCGACCGGCACGTCGACGCTGGGCTGGTGCACCACGGCGGTCCCGGCCGCCGCGGGGATCGTCGCCGGGCTCGTCGCGGCCCGCGGCGTCCCCGCGGGACGGCTCGGCACCGCGGTCGGTGCCGCCGCCCTGTCCGGGCCGGTGGCCGGGCTGTTCGCCGCCGCGGCGGCGTGGCTCGCGACCGGCGCGGCGGGCGCGCACCGGCTGACCCGGGTCGGCCCGCACGTGTGGACGACCGCCGGCCTGGTGGCCGCCGAAATCGCGGTCGTCGCGACGGTGGTCGCGCTCGCGGCGGCCTGGCAGCGGTGGCGCACGGTCCGTGCCGCGGCGCAGGTGACCACGGCCGTGGTGACGGTGCCGGGCCAGGGCGCGCACCCGACGGTGTGACGGGCAGCCCCCGGGGCAGCCTCCCCGACTGTCCGCAGAGACGGTCCGCAGAGACGGTCCTCAGAACAGCGTCTGGTCCACGTCGTTGATGTTGTCCCGCAGGTAGCTCGGCAGTTCCTGCTTGCACGACTGCTCGGCGGTCTTGGTCAGCGCCGCGTCCATGCAGTCGTAGTAGTCCTGGTGCGACCACCGGAAGCTCCACACGCTGAGCACCCACACGATCGCCATGAGCCCGGTGACCAGGCCCACCATCGCCCCCGGCGGGCGCGTGACGGTGCCGCGCGCGGCCTGCGGCGCCACCACGGCGGGGCGGTCGACGCGGCGCGCCGGACCCGGGTGGTGCGCGGTGCCGCCGGGGCCCTGCTCGACCCGCGGGCCGACCCGCGGCGCGGACGTGCCGCGCAGCGTCCGCACGCCCAGCACCACCGCGGCGACGCCCATGACGATGCCGATCTCCTGGGACACCATCAGCCCGAAGAGCAGCGCCCACAGACCGAGCCACATCGCGATCCGGGCGTTCCGGCGGCGCGGGTCGGCGGGCTTCTGCTCGTCGCGGTCGCGGTCGCGGTCCGGACGCTGCTCCTGGCGCGGCCGGCCCCACGGGTCGCGCTGCTCCGGCTCCGGGTTCGGCCCCTGGCCGCCCGAGCCGCCCGAGCCGCCCGCGCTCGGGACGTTCCACGGCGCGGCGGGCGGACGGTCGGGTGCGCCCTCCGGCGGCGGGGCGTAAGGGTCCCGTTCGTCGGTGTCGTTGCCGGTATTCATCAGCGTGCCCGCCCTCGTCGTGCCGGATCCCCAAGGGGCACCCGCCTGCCTTGCCTCACGCGCGTACATCCCACGCCTGGCGCCGTCCAGCAGAGTGCCCTACCTCCGTGCCGCAGGCCTGGCTGTGTCGAGCCGGCCGAAGTGAACGTTTACCCCGGGATGGTACGTGTGCGCGCCACCCGCGGATCGCGCGCGGGCGGCAATCCGCGGACGCGGTCCCCGGCCGCCGCCGGGCGGCCCGCCCGGACCCGCCGCGACCCGTCGGCGGGCGTGCGGCGCCTCCCGGGTTCGGTACCCCGTACCCCGTGACGCTATCGTTGCTGACGATCGGGCACCGCCCGCGTGTTCCCGGACCCCCGTACCGCCTTCGTGCGGGACCGCGGGGCAGGCGCCGCGCCGGCGGGCCGCGCGGCCGCCGCGCCGCCGATCGCCACCGTTCGCCCCCCTGGTCGGAGAGAGCCCCGCAGTGGCCGTACACGCCCCGCGCACCCCCGGGCCCGCGCGGCTCGTCGTCCTGGTTTCCGGCTCCGGCTCCAACCTGCAGGCGCTCCTCGACGCCGCCGCAGACCCCGCCTACGGGGCCGAGATCGTCGCCGTCGGCGCGGACCGCGCGGACATCCTCGGGCTGGCCCGGGCGGAGAAGGCCGGGGTTCCCACGTTCGTCGTCAAGGTCGCGGACTTCGCGGACCGCGCCGCTTGGGACCGCGCGCTCGCCGACGCGGTCGCGGCGTACACCCCCGACCTGGTCGTGTCGGCCGGCTTCATGAAGATCCTCGGGCCCGAGTTCCTGCGCCGCTACGAAGAGCGCACCCTCAACACCCACCCCGCGCTGCTGCCGTCGTTCCCGGGCGCGCACGGCGTCCGCGACGCGCTGGCGTACGGCGCGAAGGTCACCGGCTGCACCGTCCACTTCGTCGACGCCGGCGTCGACACCGGCCCGATCGTCGCCCAAGGCGTCGTCGCGGTCGAACCGGACGACGACGCGGACGGCGGCGAAGCCCTGCACGAGCGCATCAAGACAGTCGAGCGCTCCCTGCTCGTCGACATCGTGGGCCGCCTCGCCCGCGAGGGTTACCGCATCGAAGCTCGAAAGGTCAGATTCGGATCATGAGCACCCCTGACAGCTCCCCGAACAAGCGTCCGATCCGCCGCGCGCTGGTCAGCGTGTACGACAAGACCGGGCTTGAGGGGCTCGCCCAGGGGCTGCATGCCGCCGGGGTCGAACTCGTCTCGACGGGCTCCACGGCCGCCAAGATCGCCGCGGCCGGCGTCCCGGTCACCAAGGTCGAGGAGCTGACCGGCTTCCCCGAGTGCCTCGACGGCCGGGTCAAGACCCTGCACCCGCGCGTGCACGCGGGCATCCTCGCGGACCTGCGCCTGGAGTCGCACCGCGCGCAGCTCGACGAGCTCGGCGTCGCGCCGTTCGACCTCGTGGTGGTCAACCTCTACCCGTTCGAGGCGACCGTCGCGTCGGGCGCCACCCCGGACGAGTGCGTCGAGCAGATCGACATCGGCGGCCCGTCGATGGTGCGTGCCGCAGCCAAGAACCACCCGTCCGTCGCGGTCGTCACCAGCCCGGACCGGTACGCTGACGTGCTCGCCGCGGCCGCCGACGGCGGTTTCGACCTGGCGACCCGCAAGCGCCTCGCGGGCGAGGCGTTCGCGCACACCGCCGCCTACGACGTCGCCGTCGCGTCCTGGTTCTCCGGCGTGTACGCGCCGGTCGACGACCAGCAGTTCCCGGCCTTCGTCGGCTCCGCCGAGCAGCGCCGCGCGGTCCTGCGGTACGGCGAGAACCCGCACCAGGCCGCCGCCCTGTACAGCAGCGGCAGCGGCGGGCTCGCGGGCGCCGAGCAGCTGCACGGCAAGGAGATGTCCTACAACAACTACGTCGACACCGACGCCGCGCGCCGCGCCGCCTACGACCACGACGCCCCGTGCGTCGCGATCATCAAGCACGCGAACCCGTGCGGCATCGCGATCGGCGCCGACGTGGCCGAGGCGCACCGCCTCGCGCACGAGTGCGACCCGGTCTCGGCGTTCGGCGGCGTGATCGCGGTCAACCGCCCGGTATCGCTGGCGATGGCCGAGCAGGTCGCGGAGATCTTCACCGAGGTCATCGTGGCCCCGGACTACGAGGAAGGCGCCGTCGAGGCGCTGGCCCGGAAGAAGAACATCCGGGTGCTGCGTGCTCCCGAAGCCCCGGTCTCCCCGGTCGAGTTCCGGCAGATCGACGGCGGGCTGCTGCTCCAGGAGACGGACCGCTTCCAGGCCGCGGGCGACGACCCGGCCACCTGGACCCTGGCCACCGGCGAGGCCGCGGACGAGGCGACGCTGCGCGACCTGGCGTTCGCGTGGCGCTCGGTGCGCGCGGTGAAGTCGAACGCGATCCTGCTGGCGTCCGGCGGCGCCACGGTCGGCGTGGGAATGGGCCAGGTCAACCGGGTCGACTCGGCGCGCCTGTCGGTGCAGCGGGCGGGGGAGCGGGCGCTCGGCGCGGTCGCCGCGTCCGACGCGTTCTTCCCGTTCCCGGACGGCCTTGAGGTGCTGGTCGAGGCCGGCGTGAAGGCCGTGGTGCAGCCGGGTGGTTCGGTGCGCGACGAGCTTGTCGTCGAGGCGGCCCGCAAGGCCGGCATCACGATGTACTTCACCGGCACGCGGCACTTCTTCCACTGAGCCGCCGAATGGCCGCCGAACCGAGCGGCTGATCCGGGGAGTCCTCCCGCAGGATGACGAACGGCGAAGGGCCCGGACACGCACGGCGTGTCCGGGCCCTTCGGTTGTGCGGGTCTCCCGGTACTACCGGGCTGTCACGCGCTTACTGGGCCGTGCGGCGCCGCACGACGAAGAACACCAGGCCGCCGCCGAGCAGCAGCACCGCGCCGCCGGTCATATACAGCGTGGAGTTGGAGCCGTTGCCACCGGTCTGCGCCAGCTCCGGACCGCTCGGCGCGGGAGACGCCGCAGGCGCGGTGGTCGGCGGGGTGCCGCCGCCGCCCGTGGTCGAGGCCGGCTTGCAGTCCACGACGCCGGTGAATTCCTTGAGGACCTTGTTGTCCGGACCGACGATCTTGATGTCGTACTTCTGGTCCTCGGCGATCTTCACCAGCTGCTTGACCGTGCCGCCGTTCTTCGCGACCACGGTCTGCTTGCCGTCGAGCGTGAAGGTGAAGTCCTCGTCACCCTTGTTCGTCGCGGTGATCTCGACACCGCCCTCGTCGCACTTCTCGTCGGCGGTGAACGCCGGGAGGGCCCCGGAGGTCGCCCACTTCGCGGTGCCGTCGGCGGTGGCCTTGACCGGCGTGCTGCCGGCCAGGATCAGGAGCTGCGACGCGACGCTCTGGCCGTTGCGGACGCCCTTGAAGACGCGGCCGACGTCGACGCTGGAGCTGCCGGAGACCTCGAACGTCGCCTCGCCCTTCTTGCTGTCCGCCGGAGGCTTGACGTACAGCTCGTCGCCGTTGCCGACCTTGGCGGTGATCTCCTTGCCGTCCTTGCCGACCAGCTTGGTGCCCGCCGGAGCGTCCTTGATCTTGGCGGTGATGTCCTTGCCGCCGGCGGTGGTCTTGACGGTGAACGGCCCCACGCCCGGGTTGTCGGACGGCTTGCCGGAGAGGTCGTCCTTCTCCAGGCTCAGCGAGAACTTGGTGCCCTCGCCCTGCTCGACCTTGGCGTTCTGGACCAGCCAGTCGTAGACCTTCTTGACGTCGGGGTCGTTCTTGCCGGCCCCCGGGTCGAGGTCCGCGTGGTCGCTGAAGTGCCAGATCGCGGCCTGCGTGGCGGCGCCCGCCTCGCTCTCGTTGAGGCCCGACGCGCCGGTGGCGGCCTTGAGCTGGTCGACCGTCTTGGTCGGGTACGAGTTCAGCAGGATCCACTTGACCTTGCCGCCGTCGTCGGCGCGCTTGCCGAGCCAGGTGTCGTCCCACTTGCCTTCGGCGTAGTTGTCGCCTTGGCCGACCGGGTTCTCCAGGTCGATGCAGTAGACCGAGAGCGTCGGCGCCCCCGAACCCTTGACCTGGAGGTTCATGAGCCCGGCCGGAATGTCCTTCTCGCCGTGGCCGGTGAGCTTGACCTTGTTGGTCTGCCCGGAGGCCAAGCCCTTGTAGGTGGCCTGCACGCCGTCGTCGGCCATGGCGGGCGCGGCCGCTGCGAGAGCGGCCACGGTCGCCAGAGCCGACGCTGCGGTGATTGCGGACAGCCGGGCCGCCGTCCTGCGTTCTTGGATGCGGATCATCTGGCGCTTCCCCTCGAATTCACGCCCGAAACGACGCGTTGCAGCTTAGGGGCGGATCGCTACACGTCCGGAGAATTGTCACAGCCTTGTTCCAAGGGCTTTACCTTCTTAAGGCGGCGGGTATTGAATTTCCACCGGCCAATCGGTCTGTCGACAAATCTCGAAGTAAATGCGCTCCGGGAATTCCACGGGTGATTCGTCCGGATAGGAACGGGAAAGGGCCCCGCCGACTGGCGGGGCCCTTTCCGGCGGCTAAGCCGGATATCCGTCCGGGTGCGGTCGGATCACCGCAAACCCGGCGGGTGTCACGACTGGTGGCGTCCGCGGCGGCGGCTCAGCACGACCGCACCGCCGCCGGCCAGCAGCAGCGCACCCGCGGCACCGGCGATGAGCGCGGTGTTCGAGTCGTTGCCGCCGGTTTCGGCGAGGTCCTTGCTGTTGGACACGGGCAGCCACGGGACCTCGATCTCCGGGCTGGTGCCGCCGTCGACGATCGGCTTGGCCGGCGGCTTGCTGCCCGACGGCGACGCCTCGGTCGCGGGCGCGGAGGACGTGGTGGCCGGGGCGGCGGACGTGGCGGGTGCCGAGGTGGCCGGGGCCGACGTGGCCGGGGCCGAGGTGGCGGGGGCCGACGTGGTCGCCGGGGCCGTGGTCGGCGGCTCGGAGGTTTCCGGGGCCTTGGTGGTCGGCGCCTCGGTCGGTGGGGCCGTGGTGGCCGGAGCCGTGGTGGCCGGGGCGGTCGTCGCCGGAGCGGTGGTGGCCGGGGCCGTGGTCGGCGGGGTGGTCGGCTCGGTCGGGCCCGGCTCGATGCAGTCGAGCGTGTCCGCGAACGTCTCGGAGAAGCCGCCCGGGCCGGTCACCTTGACGTTGTACGCGGTGTCCTCGGCGACCTTGACGAACTCGCGCTTCTCGGAGTCGCCCGGGACGGTGACCTTCTTGCCGTTGACGGTGAAGTCCGCCGGCCCGTCGCCGGTGTTCTTCAGCGTGACCGCCACGCCGCCCTCGACGCAGTCCTCCTTGAAGGCCGCGGACGGGACCGGCACGGCCTGGTGGGTCCACTTGACGGTGGCCGACGCGCTGGTCGAGAACGGCTGCGAGCCGGCCGCGATCAGCGTCTGGGTCTGCTTGCGGCTATCGCCGAGGAACACGCGGCCGATGTTGACGCCGGCCTTGGTGGTGGCGGAGATCTTCGCCTCGCCCGGCTTCTGGCTCTTCGGCACCTTGACGTACAGCTCGGTGCCGTCGGCCGCCGAGTTGACCGGGTTGCCGGACTTGTCGACGAGCTGGACGCCGTCCGCCGGCTTTCCGTCGAGCTTGACCGCGACGGGCTCGGTGCCGGTGGTCTTGACGGTGACCGGGCCGACGCCCGGGGTGTCGCCGTCCTTGCCGGAGACGGTGCCCGGCGTCAGCGACAGTGAGGCGCCGGGCTCGTTGGCGTCACCGGAGTTCGCCTTGCCGGTGAGGTAGTCGTACAGCTTGACGACGTCGTCGTCGTTCCACCAGTCGGACAGGTCGGCGCCGTTGGCGTAGTGCCAGATCGCCGCCTGGGTCGCCTCGACCGCCTCCTCCGCGCTGAGGCCCTTGCTCGGCTTGAAGCCGGCGGACTTGGCGAGCGCGCCGAGGTCGTTGACCTTCGGGTACGAGTGGTTCAGCACCCAGTTGATCTTCGCGACCTTCGCGGTGTCCTTGAGCCAGGACTCCGCCCACGTGCCCTCGCGGTAGTCGGCGTTCCGCTGCAGCTGCGTCTCGAGGTCGATGCAGTAGACCAGCAGCTCGGGGCTCTGCGGGCCGCCGGTGCTGAGCACCATCAGCTCGGTCGAGATGGTGCCGCGGCCCTTGAGGGTCACGTCACCCCTCGTGTTCTTGACCGCACCCTGGAACCGCATCCCGCCCTGGTCGGCGTACGCGGCGGGCGACATGCCGATCACGGCGACGGCCGCCAGGCCCGTCGCGGCGCATGCCGAACCCGCGCGGGATATGCCCCGCATCGTCCGAAACATGAAAAAGAGATCTCCTCGCGAAAGAACGCGGCCAACAGCTGCCCGGGCTCGTCACCGGGCGCGCGGCCCCCCAGCCGTCGATTCTCAAAGAATCAAGGTCGCGACAGGTTTAGTCAATTCGCGCGGGGGTGAATTTCCGGGATGGTTTTCGCGAACGCCGCGGAAAAATACCATCGGCGGTGATCCGTGCGGATCACCGCCGATAGCTGAGGCAAAGCGATTCTTTGTCCGATTTGCCGAAACGGCCGAAGGCGTCGGCCCGGGTCAGCCGGCTTTGACCACCACAGTGCTGCACACCTTGTCGGCGAACGTCTGCTTCTTCGCGTCCCACAGCGGCCACAGGTAGCCGATCATGCAGATGCCGTCGAGGAAGTGCGCCAACTGACGGACGAAGGCCATGCCGAAACCCTGGGGCGAGCCGTCCGCTTCGCGCAGCACACGGATGCCGACCGCCTTCTTGCCGATGGTCTGGCCCGTGGTGCCCTGCTTGTAGAGCTGCCACAGCATGAAGCCGAGCACGATCAGGCCGCCTATGGCCACCAGCGCGATCGGGCCCGGGCCACCCTCGTACGACATGGTCTCGTTGCCGTTGATGTCGACTTCCCCGGTCTTCTCCATCTTGGAGAACATCCAGATGTAGCCGGCGATCATCGGTATGCCGACGAGGGCGCCGCACAAGCCGTCCAGGAGCGTTGCCCCGACGCGGGTTCCCCAGCCGGCGAGCAGCTCGGGCGGGGGCCCGTAGCCGTAGCCGGGCGCACCGTAGCCGGGCGCACCGTACCCCGGTGCGGGGGCGCCGTAGCCGGGGGCGCCGTAACCGGGCTGGTCGTATCCGGGCTGGCCGTACCCCGGGGCGCCGTAGGCAGGGGCGCCGTAGCCGGGCGGGGGAGGGGGCTGCTGGCCGTACGGCTGCTGCCCGTAGTTGTCCGGTCCCGGGGGCATGCCCATGGGTCCCTCCGATCGGTTCGTCCGCGCGCGGCGGTGCGGCCCGCGGTCGGGCACGCCGTGGCTCGGCAAGGTAGCGGTCCCCGGTGCCGGACGGCAGTGTCTTGGCCGACCGTGATGTCACAGCTACGCACAAGGAACGTATCGGCGGAAGATTCACTACGATTTGCTGTGCTTTGTTGTGAATCGTTCCGGGGGCCGCATGACCGAGGACACCAGGCCGCAGCTCGGCGCCGCGTCCGAGCCGCCGCGCGCTTTGCCGCCCGGTCCGTCGTCCGCCGCTGCCCCTTCCCACGCCCTCCCGGCGGCGCCCCCGCCTGAGGCGGCCGACGTGCAGCCACGGTCGGAGGAGCCGTCCGAAGCGCCGCCGGGGGGATCGTCGACGGTCCCGCCCGCGAGCACGCTGCCGCCCTTCCCGCACGCCCACCCGCCGGGCCTCGCCCCCGATCCGCGCAGCACCCTGCGGCCGATCGTGACGCTGGCCGGCGACAAGTTCGCGTGGGCCAACGGGGCCCGCGCGATGTTCGCGGTCGGCATCCCGTTCGCGCTCGTCACCGCCGTCGGCGGGGTCGCCAACGGCGCGTCCGCCGCGGTCGGCGGCTACGCGGTGCTCTACGCGACCCGCGACCCCTACGCCCGCCGCGCCCGCGTGCTGGCCGCCGTCGGCCTCGGCCTCGCCGTTGCCTACGCCCTCGGCGCGCTGGCCGCCGGCCACGCCTGGCCGGGCGTGTGCACGCTCACCGTGGTCGCCGCCGCCGCGACGTTCCTGTGCAGCGCGCTGCGCGTCGGCCGCCCCGGCGGCTACATGTTCACGCTGGTGTGCGCGATGGGCACGTTCCTGCCCCCGGACCCGGCGGGCATCCCCGTCGACGTCGGGCTGCTCCTCCTCGGCACCGCGAGCGCCTGGCTGGTGTCCATGTCCGGCCGGCTCGTGCGCCCGCACCATCCCGAACACGTGGCCATCGCCGACGCGTTCCGCGCCGTCGCCGGATTCCTCGACGCGATCGGCGGCGAACAGCTCGACGCCCAACGGCACAAGGCCTCCGGCGCGCTCTACGACGCATGGGTCGCCCTCATCGGCGCGGACAGCAAGCACGCCCGCCGGTCCGGCGAAGTCCGCCGCCTCCACGTGCTCGTGCGGCGCGTCTTCGACATCTTCCACGCCGGCGAAGTCCTCGCCGAGGAACGCTCCCGGCCGCTACCGCCCCAGATCGGCGACCTCGTGCGCGGCCTGGCGGACGCCGTCGGGCAGCCGGAACGCACCCCGGAACTCCCCGCGTTCCTCGACGACGCGGAAACCGACGGGCAGCGCGAATTGCGCGCCGCGCTGCGCAAAGCGGCCAAAGCCTCCGCCCAAGGCGCGATCCCCGGCGCATCCCCGCTCCAGGGCGAACGCCCCGGCGCGCTCGAACTCGTGCGCGCCGCCGCCGGACCCGCGTCGCTCATCGTCCCGGTGTCCGTCCGCACCGGCCTGGCCGTCGGCGCCGCGACCGCGCTGGCGGCGCTCCTGCCGATCGTGCACCCGTCGTGGGTGGCCATCGGCGCGGCGGCCGCCCTGCAGGGCGGCAACGCCGTCCTCGACCTGGAGAAGGCCCTGCAGCGCGCCATCGGCACGTTCCTCGGCGTCGCGATCGTCGTGCTGTTCCTGCACGACCTGTCGCCGGGCCCGTGGGCCATCGTCGTCCTGGTGTCGCTGCTGTACGGCGCCGCGCAGACCGTCATGCGCCGCAACCTCGTGGTCGGCGTCGCCTGCATCACCCCGGTGCCGCTGCTCCTCGTCGGCGCCGGGCTGCACGGCAGCCACGTCGGCGACCTCGCCCCGACCCGGCTGCTCGACATGCTGCTCGGCCTCGGCGTCGGCCTCTTCACCAGCTTCGTGCTGTGGCGCCGCGCCTCGACCGGGCGGCTGCCCGCCGCACTCGGCCGGGCCATCCGCGCCGAAGCCCTGCTGCTCAAAGCCGCGGTGACCGGCAACGCGGAGGAGAACGCCCGGTGGCTGCGGCTGCGCACCGCGGTCCGCCGCGAACTCGTGGACGCATGGAACGCCTACGAATCCGCACTCGGCGAACTCGCCGGCCGCCGCGCCTCGGCGGAACGTGCCTGGCCGGTGCTCATCGTCGTCCAGCGCCTCGGCTTCCGGCTCATGACCGCGCCGCTCAAGCCGTCGGTGCCCGCCGAGGAGGCCCTGCCCGGCGACGACGCGGCCGCCCTCGACCGCTACCTCCAGGAGCTGGCCTCCGCCGCGGAGGAACGCCGTGCCCCGGTGCCGCCCGAACTCCCGGAACTGTGGGGGCACCCGGTGCTCCGCCAGCACCTCAAGCGCCTCGCGCGGGCGCTCACCGAAGCCGCGCAACCGCCCGCACCGGGTTTCGCGTCGCACTTCCTGGCAGGGTTGTCGGAGCCGCCGCGCAGGGTGCGTGAAGCCGAGATGCCGAGTACGGGACAATTGCGGTGACTCAACCGGCGACCCAGTCCAGTCCCGGCCTGCCGTGCCCCGGCGGGCCCCGGGCGGCACCCCCGCGGATCAGGAGAACCTCGATGGCGCACCAGGCCCAGAAGCTCGACGGCAAGGCGACCGCAGCACAGATCAAGGCCGAGCTGGCCGTCCGGGTCGACGCGCTGAAGCAGGCCGGCATCCAGCCCGGCCTCGGCACCGTGCTGGTCGGCGAGGACCCGGGCAGCAAGTCCTACGTCGCGGGCAAGCACCGCGACTGCGCGCAGGTCGGCATTGCCAGCATCCAGCGGCAGCTGCCCGAGACCGCGACGCAGGAAGAGGTCGAGGCGGTCGTCCGCGAGCTGAACGAGGACCCGACCTGCACCGGCTACATCGTCCAGCTGCCGCTGCCGCGCGGCCTCGACGCCAACCGCGTCCTCGAACTCATGGACCCGGACAAGGACGCCGACGGCCTGCACCCGATGAACCTCGGCCGTCTCGTGCTCGGCCAGGACGCGCCGCTCCCGTGCACCCCGCGCGGCATCGTCGAACTGCTGCACCGCTACGACATCCCGCTCAACGGCGCGGACGTGTGCGTCATCGGCCGCGGCGTCACCGTCGGCCGCCCGATCGGCCTGCTGCTGACCCGCCGCACCGAGAACGCCACCGTGACCCTGTGCCACACCGGCACCAAGGACCTGACCCGGCACGCCCTGGAGGCCGACATCATCGTCGCCGCCGCGGGCGTCGCGGGCCTGGTGAGCGCGGACATCGTCAAGCCCGGCGCGGTCGTCCTCGACGTCGGCATCACCCGCACCGAGCAGGGCCTGGTCGGCGACGTGCACCCCGAGGTGTTCGAGAAGGCCGCATGGGTCGCGCCGATGCCCGGCGGCGTCGGCCCGATGACCCGCGCGATGCTGCTCACCAACGTGGTCGAGGCCGCCGAGCGCCAGTTGGCCGCACGCGGGTGACGGCGATGGAACCGGAGGTGCCGGGACGTGCCGCCCGCCGGGCCGCGGCGCGCGGCCGCGAGGACGGAAAGCGCGGCGCGGGCGGCACGTTCGTCCCCGAAGGCGGCACGTCGCCGAGCGGACCCGCGGGCCTGCGCGAATGGCCCGCGGTGCTGGTCCTCGCGCTGCTCGCCGTGTCGCTGGTGGTCGGCGCGCTGTTCGGCTTCCGGTCGGCCACCGTCATGATCGGCGTGACCCTCGCGGCCGCCGCGGTCCTGCGGCTGTGCGTCCGCGAGGTGGGCATCCTCGCGGTCCGCAGCCGGTTCACCGACGTCATGGTGATGCTCGTGCTCGGCACCGCGGTGGTGATGCTGGGCCTGAGCATCCCGCCCGCGGTGGTCGACCTCCCCTGGGTGCCCAAGCGCACCGGCTGACCCCGCGGGGCCACCTACCCGCCCCGCGCCGGTGGCGTTTCCCACATGGCGCGCCGACCGGTCAACGGGGGCGCCCGGGCGGAGTAGGGTGGCCGATGGAAGTATCTCGATCACGAGATATCGCTGACGCCGGGAACCCTCACCCGTCACAAAGCAGGAGATCGCCACGATGACCCGCACGCCCGTCAACGTCACCGTCACCGGTGCGGCCGGCCAGATCGGCTACGCACTCCTCTTCCGCATCGCGTCGGGGCACCTGCTCGGCCCGGACGTGCCGGTCAAGCTGCGTCTCCTGGAGATCCCGCAGGCGGTCAAGGCGGCCGAGGGCACCGCGATGGAGCTGGACGACTGCGCGTTCCCGCTGCTCAAGGGCATCGACATCTTCGACAACCCGACCGACGGCTTCGCGGGCACCAACGTCGCGCTGCTGGTCGGCGCCCGTCCGCGCACCGCGGGCATGGAGCGCGGCGACCTGCTGGCCGCCAACGGCGGCATCTTCAAGCCGCAGGGCGAGGCGATCAACGCCGGTGCCGCGGACGACATCAAGGTGCTCGTGGTCGGCAACCCGGCCAACACCAACGCGCTGATCGCCCAGCAGCACGCGCCGGACGTCCCGGCCGAGCGCTTCACCGCGATGACCCGCCTCGACCACAACCGCGCGGTCTCCCAGCTCGCGCAGAAGACCGGCGCGGCCGTCACCGACATCGCCAAGCTGACCATCTGGGGCAACCACTCGGCGACCCAGTACCCGGACATCTTCCACGCGGAGATCGCCGGCAAGAACGCCGCCGAGACGGTGAACGACGAGGCGTGGCTCGCCGACACGTTCATCCCGACCGTCGCCAAGCGCGGTGCGGCGATCATCGAGGCGCGCGGCGCGTCCTCGGCGGCGTCGGCGGCGAACGCGGCCCTCGACCACGTGCACACCTGGGTCAACGGCACCGCCGCGGGCGACTGGACCTCGATGGGCGTCGTCTCCGACGGCTCCTACGGCGTGCCCGAGGGCCTCATCTCGTCCTTCCCGGTCGTCTGCAAGGACGGCAAGTGGGAGATCGTCCAGGGCCTGGACATCAACGAGTTCTCCCGCAAGCGCATCGACGCGTCGGTCGCCGAACTGGCCGAAGAACGCGACGCGGTGAGCGAGCTGGGCCTGATCTGACCCGGTGCCGCCGGTGACCCGGTCCCGGGCCACCGCACACGCGCCGGTGGGCGCCGTCCCCGCGAAGGGGGCGGCGCCCACCGGCGTTTCCGCGGCCTCCCGACCGCAGGGTCAGCCGTTGCCGGGGCGTTCCAGCAGCCGGCTCAGCACGACCGTGCTGTGCGTCTCGCGCACCACCGACTCCAGCCGGATGCGCTCCAGCACCGTCTCCAGATGCCGCACGTCGGCTGCCAGCAGCCGCACCACCGCGTCGGCTTTGCCGGTCACCGTCTCCGCCCGGACCACTTCCGGATGCCGCTCCAGGCACTTGAGCAGCGCCGCGGGGGTGGTGCGCGGCTCGCAGTACACCTCGACGAGGGCCTCGGTGGTCCAGCCGAGCGCGTGCGGATCGATGCGCGCCGTAAAGCCCTTGATCACCCCGGTGCCGCGCAGCCGGTCCACCCGCCGCTTCACGGCAGGCGCGGACAGCCCGACGCCCGTGCCGATCTCGGCATAGCTGGCACGGGCATCCCGGATCAGGTGCGCGACGATCTGCTCGTCGAGGTCGTCCAGGGGCACGGGACCCATGGTGCGCCTCCGCGCCGCCGGGCGGGGCGGAATCACCGGTTTCCCACCCGGACGTGCGACACCGCGGAACCCGCCGCCCCGCCCGGCGGATCCGGCTTACCGACGGCCGCCGCGGCCGGGTCAGCGCACGAGCACCGACCGCAGCTGCTCCAGCGCCCAGTCCAGGTCGTCCTTCGCGATGACCAGCGGCGGCGCGATCCGGATCGTCTGCCCGTGCGTGTCCTTCACCAGCACGCCCTTGTCCATCAGCGCCTTCGACACCGCGCGCGCCGTGCCGAACTCGGGGTCGATGTCCACACCCGCCCACAGGCCGCGCCCGCGCACCGCCGTGACCGGACCACCGACCAGCGCGTTCAGCTCCCGGTGCAGGTGCTCGCCGAGGTCCGCGGACCGCTGCTGGAACTCGCCGGTGCGCAGCATCGCGAGGACTTCCAGGCCGACCGCGCACGCCAGCGGGTTCCCGCCGAACGTCGAGCCGTGCTCGCCCGGCTTGAACACGCCGAGCACCTCGCGCGAGGACACCACCGCGGACACCGGCAGCACGCCGCCGCCGAGTGCCTTGCCGAGGATGTACATGTCCGGCACCACGCCCTCGTGCTCGCACGCGAACATCCGCCCGGTGCGGCCGAGTCCGGACTGGATCTCGTCCGCGACGAACAGCACGTTCCGCTCGGTGCACAGACGCCGCACCTCGGGCAGATAGCCGGGCGGCGGGACCAGCACGCCGGCCTCGCCCTGGATCGGCTCCAGCATGACGGCGACGATCTCCGGATCGGCTTCCAGCACGTTCCGCAGCGTCTCGATGTCGCCGTAGGGCAGCACCTCGAACCCGGGGGTGTAGGGCCCGAAGTGGCGGCGCGCCTCCTCGTCGGTGGAGAAGCTGACGATGGTGGTCGTGCGGCCGTGGAAGTTGTCGGTGCCGACCACGATCTTGGCGCGCCCGTCCGGCACGCCCTTGACCTCGTAGCCCCACTTGCGGGCCGTCTTGACCGCGGTCTCGACGGCTTCGGCGCCGGTGTTCATGGTGAGCACCATGTCCATGCCGCACAGCTCGGCGAGCTGGTGGCAGAACGGCGCGAACCGGTCGTTGTGGAACGCCCGGCTGGTGAGCGTGACCCGGTCGAGCTGGCGCTTGGCGGCTTCGATCAGCCGCGGGTTCCGGTGGCCGAAATTGAGCGCCGAGTACCCGGCCAGCAGGTCGAGGTAGCGGCGGCCTTCGACGTCCGTCATCCACGCGCCTTCGGCATGCGCGATCACGACGGGAAGGGGGTGGTAGTTGTGCGCGCTGTAGGTGTCGGCGAGCGCGATCAGTTCCTCATCGTGCTTGATCATGACGTCCTTCGATTACCGAGAACAATTCAGGAAATTCTGGACTGTCAACGATTGTCGCGCAGTTCCAACACGCAGCTGCGGACGCCCGCGCCCGGGCAGACCAGCCCGGACACGTCGAGCCCGACGGTGCGGAAGCCGTGCCGGGCGAGCAACCCGGCGAGGCCCGGCGCGCGGTCGGTCAGCACCACGGTGCGGCCGTCGCACACCGCGTCCAGGCCGCCGGCCAGCGCGTCCGCCTCGCCGACCGCGAGGCGTTCCGGGAACAGCCGGGCCAAGCGCTCGCGCGCGGCCGCGGAGAACGCGCCGGGAAAGTAGGCCACGGTGCGGTCGGTCAGCACCGTCAGGGCGCCGCCCAAGCGGGTGAACCGCGGATCCGTCAGCTCCAGCGGCACCACCGGCAGCCCGAGGAACTGCCCGGCCTCGGAGTGCGCCCGCAGTTCGGTGTGCGGGCCCGCGGCGGCCAGCACGTGCCGCCCGGCGGGCAGCAGGTCGCTCGCGCCCTCGTGCGCGAACACCGGTTCCAGCCGGGTGCGGAACCCGCGCTCGGCGAACCAGCGCAGGTACGCGGGCGCTTCGGGCTGCCGCGCGGTGCGCCGGTAGCGCGCGCCCAGCACCCGGCCGTCGACGACCGTCGCGGCGTGCCCGGCCAGCACCATGCCCGGCATGCCGCTGCGCGGCGTCACCAGGCTCACCCGGTGGCCCAGCCCGAGCAGCGTTTCGCGGACCGCCTCCCACTGCTCCAGCGGCGCGGACGCCGGGTGGGCCGGCAGATGGGTCGGCGGGCACATGACGTAGTGCCGCGGCGTGGCCCAGCGGCCGGCCGCGTCGCGGCGGCGCGGCCGGGGCAGCCGGACCCGGCCGCGCGGCGCGCGCGACCGTTCGGGCAGGACCGGCCGCGCCGCCGCGGGTGCGCCCGCGGGCGGCGGGAAGCTCAGACGCACGCGATCTCCCCTTCTCGCGTTCTCCCGGGTGGCCGTGGTCGCGGCGAGTGCCCCCGGCGTGCTCCTCGGCACGCGGTGTCACCCTTGTCACTGTCGATGCCCGGCCCGCGACATTCCGTATCGGCCGAGGAAAGCCTAGGCGGCGGCGCGCGACCGGGTAAATGCGCGATCGTTGCGCGCCGCCGCGCCTTCGTTGCACCCCCGGGGAACGCGACGGCGCATCGTTGCGGCGCCGCCACACGCCCCCGTGCGCCCCGGGACCGGGCGGCTCGCGGAGCCTGCGAGAATGGCCGCATGGTCTCGACGCGTCCCCGTGTGCTGTCCGGCATCCAGCCCACCGCAGGCTCGTTCCATCTGGGCAACTACCTGGGCGCGGTGCGCCAGTACGTTGCGCTCCAGGATGCCAACGACGCGTTCTACATGGTCGTCGACCTGCACGCGATCACCGTGCCGCAGGACCCCGCCGAGCTGCGCGCCAACACCCGTATCTCCGCCGCCCAGCTGCTCGCCGCGGGCCTCGACCCGGACCGGTGCGCACTGTTCGTGCAGAGCCATGTGCCCGAGCACGCGCAGCTCGCCTGGGTGATGAACTGCCTCACCGGGTTCGGCGAGGCGTCGCGCATGACGCAGTTCAAGGACAAGTCCGCGAAGCAGGGTTCGGACTCGGCCAGCGTGGGGCTGTTCACGTACCCGATCCTCCAGGTCGCGGACATCCTCGTGTACCAGGCGAACGCGGTGCCGGTCGGCGAGGACCAGCGCCAGCACGTCGAGCTGACCCGCGACCTCGCGCAGCGCTTCAACTCGCGGTTCGGCGACACGTTCACGGTTCCCGAGGCGTACATCGTCAAGGAGACCGCGAAGATCTACGACCTGCAGGACCCGACGGTCAAGATGAGCAAGTCGGCGTCGTCGCCCAAGGGCATCGTCAACCTCCTCGACCCGCCGAACCAGACCGCGAAGAAGATCAAGAGCGCGGTCACCGACACCGGCACCGAGGTGCGGTTCGACGAGAAGGAGAAGCCGGGCGTCAGCAACCTGCTGGCGATCCACTCGGCGATCTCCGGCACGCCGATCGCCGAGCTGGAAGAGCGTTTCGCCGGCCGGATGTACGGCGACTTCAAGAAGGAGGTGGCCGAGGTCCTCGTCGACTTCGTCACCCCGTTCCAGCAGCGGTTCCACGAGTTCCACGACGACCCGGCGGAGCTGGACCGGACGCTCGCGAAGGGCGCCGCGAAGGCCCGCGAGGTGGCGTCGGTGACGCTGGCCACGGCGTACGACAAGGTCGGTTTCCTGCCGCCGCTCGCCGGGGCCTGAGAGCAGAGGCGGCGGAAGCACGGCACATGCGCACGATCGGCGTCTCCATCGCGATCCCGGAGCCCTGGGGCAGCGCGCTCCAGGACCTCCGGGCGGGTTTCGGCGACCCGCTGGCGCGGGCGATCCCGACGCACGTGACGCTGCTGCCGCCGACCGAGATCGCCGACGACGCGATGCCCGAGGTCGAGGCGCACCTGACCCGCGTCGCGGACGCGGAGCGGACGTTCCGGATGATGCTGCGCGGCACGGGCACCTTCCGGCCGACGTCGCCGGTGGTGTTCGTGCAGGTCGCGCTCGGCATCACGGACTGCGAGCGGTTGGAGCAGGAGGTGCGGTCGGGGCCGTTGCTGCGGGGGCTGAGTTTCCCGTACCACCCGCACGTGACCGTCGCGCACCACTTGCCGGACGACGTGCTGGACCGCGCCTTCGCCGAGCTGGCGGGCTACGAGGCGGCCTTCGACGTGCGCGGGTTCAGCCTGTACGAGCACGGCGCCGACGGGGTGTGGCGGCCGGTCCGGGCGTTCCCGTTCGGCGGCTGACCCGGCCCGTCTCCCGCCTGCATGCCCGGTGCTCCGGCCCCGGCGGTGCGCCGGGGCGCGTGTGGGTGTGCGGGTTTCAGGGCACACGAGGTGCGTGGCGATCAAGGAGAAGCTGAGTTCCCTGCCGGTCATCGGGCGGACCATGGAGTCCTATGCCCGCTATACCGACCGCGACGGCAACTTCGCGTCCGCCGCGGTCACCTTCTACGGCTTCCTGTCGCTGTTCCCGCTCATCGCCCTGGCCGCCGCGGTGGTCGCCGCGGCCCTGAGCCCGGGGCGGGTGACCGAGCTGCAGAACAAGATCTCCGACCAGATCCCCGGGATCGCCGACAAGATCGACCTCAACGCGCTGGTGAACAACGCCGGCGCGGTCGGCGCGATCGGTGCGGTACTGCTGCTGGTCTCGGGGCTGGGCTGGGTCGAGGCGCTGCGGCCGGCGATCCGCAAGATGTGGTTCGAGGACGAGCCGAAGCCCGAGGGCGTCAAGGCGACGGTGACCACCAAGCTCAAGGACATCGGAACGCTCGTCGGCCTCGGCCTGGCGATGGCGGTGTCGGTGGGCGCGTCCGCTTTCGCGACCAGCGTCATCGGCCGGATCTCCGACTCGATCGGCCTGAGCGACCAGCCGGTGGGGCGGGTGCTGCTGCAGATCGCGGCGTTCGCCGTCGCGGTCTTCGCGAGCCTGCTGCTGTTCCTCTACCTGCTGGTCGGGATGCCGCGGCTGTCGATGCCGCGCCGCACCGCGCTCCTGGGGGCGCTGATCGGCGCGATCGGCTTCGAAGTCCTCAAGGTGCTGGTCGCGGCCTATATCTCCGGGGTCGCGAGCAAGAGCATGTACGGCGCCTTCGGTGTGCCCGTCGCGCTCCTGCTGTGGATCTACTTCGTGACCCGCCTACTGCTGTTCTGTGCGGCGTGGACGGCGACCGCGAAGCACGGGCAGGACTCCGACGATCCGGCCGACGCCGACCGTCAGGCCGACCCCGCGGACGCGGACGACCCGAAGGAATGGCGCGCCGACTCGCAGGCGGCCCGCCGCGCGCCTCAGGCGGACGGGCCGGGCGACTGATCCGCCGGCCCGGGGCGGCCGGCCCGGCGGCCGCCGCCCCGGAGCGCGATCACGGCAGGATCTCGTCCTCGAACGTGATCTCGGTGCGTCCCCAGCCGCGCTTGCGGACGACGAACATCGTCACGCCGCCGACGAGCAGGACCGCGGGGATGCCGACGCCCGCCCACAGCGCCCAGTCCACGCTGCTGCCCGAGCCGTCCGCCGCCGCCGGGGCGGCCGCGGCCTGTGCGGTCTTCTTGCTCTCCGAGGCGCTGGGGGAACCGGACGAGCCGCCGACCGGGTCGACGAGGCTGCCGACCGGCTTGACCCCGGCGGCGTTGCCGAAGCCCCAGTCGAGCAGCTGCTTGGTCTGCTCGTACGTCTTCCCCTTGCCGGCCACGTGCATGATGCTGACCAGCAGCGTCCGGCCGTCGTGCGTCGCCGCGCCCACGAAGGTGTTCTGCGCGTTGGTGGTGTAGCCGTTCTTGACGCCGATCATCCCGGGATAGCTGCCGAGCATCGTGTTGGTGTTCTGTATCCCGAACGTGGTGTTGTCCTTGCCCGGGAACTGCGAGTCCTTGGTCGACGCGTAACTGCGGAAGTCCGCGTTCTTCATGCCTTCGCGGGCGAACAGCGCGAGGTCGTAGGCGGACGACACCTGTCCGGGCATGTCGTAGCCGTCCGGCGACATCACGTGGGTGTCGTTGGCCTGGAGCGACTTGGCCCGCTCGTTCATCTGCGCGACCGTGGTCTCGACGCCGCCGTTCATCGCGCACAGCACGTGCACGGCATCGTTGCCGGACTGCAGGAAGACCCCGTTCCACAGGTCGTGCACGGAGTAGGCGAGGTTCTCCTTCACGCCGACCTTGCTGCTGCCGTCGCCCATGGCCTCCAGCTCCTGGGGGGCGACGGTGTGCACCGTGTTCTTGTCGAGCTTGGGCAGCACGGTGTCCGCGAACAGCATCTTGAGCGTGCTCGCCGGGGCGAGCTGCCAGTGCACGTTCTTCGCGGCCAGGATCTGACCGCTCGTCATATCGGCGACCAGCCACGAATACGCCTCTATGGCCGGAGGCGGGGCGCCGCCCGGCGGCAGGTCGACCTGGACTCCGGGCTGCGCCAGACGGTTTCCGCCCAAACCGGACATATTGCCGGGAGGCTCGGGTTCGGCCGAGGTTGTCGGTGACGGAGGGTTCTTGTGCGGCGTGGGTGCCGCGGAGGCGACAGGTGTTCCCCCGAGGAAGCACGCGGCGGCCACCGCGCCTATGGCGGCCCGCTGCGCCACCGGTCCAGACCTGTATGACATGAAGATGAGCGTAATGGCGCGACCCGGCTGCGGAAGTGTCCGATACGCGCCGCATACTTGTTCAGGACGCGACTGTGACCGAACGGACCAACCCGCGTCCCGAAAGCCCCCGAACGAACAGGTGCACCTCATGCGGATCGGCCGCGCCACCTCCGCCTTCCTCCTCCTGTTCGGCATCTGGACCTGGATCCTCTGGCCGAACTTCCTGCGGAACATCTGGGCCGACGACCGCTCCTGGAACGACGGCCCCACCGCGTTCTTCCTCGTCCACCTCGCCCTGACCGTGGTGTCCTTCGCCGCGGGCAACGCCATCGGCTGGATCGGGATCAAGGGCGTGCGCGCCAACCGCGCCAACCGCGCCAACCGCGCCGACGGCACCGCCGCTCCGGCGCCGGCCGACGGGCCCGCGCCGTCCGACGCCGCCGCCGAGGCCCGTGCCGGGGCGCGTGGCTGAGGCCGCCGCGGACACCGCGGCCGCCGGCTGCCCCGTCGACGGGCCGGGGCTGTTCACCCGCGAGTTCGTCGCCGACCCCTACCCGGCCTACGCCCACCTCCGCGCGCACGCACCCGTCCACCGCACCACCCTGCCCAGCGGCGTCGAAGCCTGGCTGGTCACCCGCTACGCCGACGCCCGGCAGGCACTCGCCGACACCCGGCTCAGCAAGAACCCGCGTCACTCGGAACAGGCGTGGAAGCAGGGCAAGGTCGGCGTGCCCGGCGAGCAGCGGTCCGGCATCGGCGCGCACCTGCTCAACCTGGACCCGCCCGACCACACGCGGCTGCGGCGGCTGGTCTCCAAGGCCTTCACACCGCGCCGGGCCGAGGACTTCCGGCCCCGCGTCCAGGAACTCACCGACCGGCTCATCGACGGCTTCGCGGCCGACGGTGAAGCCGACCTCATCCACGACTTCGCGTTCCCGCTGCCCATCTACGCGGTCTGCGACCTCCTCGGCGTCCCGGCCGCCGACCAGGACGACTTCCGCACCTGGGCCGGGATGATGATCCGGCACGGCTCGGGTCCGCGCGGGGGAGTGGCGCGCGCCGTCCGGCACATGCGCGGCTACCTCAAGGACCTCATCCACCGCAAGCGCGGCGACCTCGGCGACGACCTCATCTCCGGGCTCATCCGGGCGAGCGACCACGGCGAGCACCTCACCGAGGACGAAGCCGCGGCAATGGCCTTCATCCTGCTGTTCGCCGGGTTCGAGACCACCGTCAACCTCATCGGCAACGGCCTCCGGACGCTGCTCACCCACCCCGACGCCCGCGCCCGCCTCACCGCCGACCCGGACACCCGCATCGGCCCGGCCGTCGAGGAACTGCTCCGCTACGACGGGCCCGTCGAACTCGCCACCTGGCGCTTCACCACCGTCGACACCCCCATCGGCGGAGTGGTCGTCCCCGCGGGCGAACCTGTCCTCGTGGTGCTGGCATCCGCCGACCGGGACGGCCGCCGCTTCCCGGACGCCGACACGCTCGACCTGGAACGCGCCGACAACCAGCACCTCGCGTTCGGCCACGGGATCCACTACTGCATCGGGGCGCCGCTCGCCCGGCTCGAAGGCCAGATCGCGATCACCACGCTGCTGCGCCGCCTGCCCGATCTGGAACTCGCCGAGCCCCCCGGCGAACTGCGCTGGCGCGGCGGCCTCATCATGCGCGGCCTGCAACGCCTCCCGGTCCGGTTCACCCCGGAACCGGGGTCCGAACGGTCCGCACCGGAACCGGCCGGAGTCCGGCCGGCGGCCCCGTGACGGGGCCGCCGGACCGTCGGCTGGGCCGCCGGCTCCCCGAGAACCGGCGTGCCCACCGCCCTCCCCGCATCCGCACTTCCCCGGTACGGATACCCCGGCGCCTCCCCCTGCGCCGTCGGGAACTTGTCTACCCCGCCGCATGCAAGGCACACAACACTTTGCCGGGATAATTGGTCAGCAGGGGTGATTTGCCTTGACGATGAAGGGAATTCGCTTGTACGACGAAATTTTGCGCCGCAACCCGGGTGAGCCGGAATTCCACCAGGCCGTGCACGAGGTCCTCGACTCCCTGGGGCCGATCCTCGCCGCACGCCCGGAGTTCGCCGACGCGCGCGTCGTCGAACGCCTCGTGGAACCGGAAAGGCAGATCATCTTCCGAGTCCCGTGGACGGACGACTCCGGCGCCATCCGGGTGAACCGCGGCTTCCGCATCGAATTCAACAGCGCGCTCGGCCCGTACAAGGGCGGGCTGCGCTTCCACCCGTCGGTGAATCTCGGCATCGTCAAGTTCCTGGGCTTCGAACAGATCTTCAAGAACGCCCTCACCGGTCTGGGCATCGGCGGCGGCAAGGGCGGCAGCGACTTCGACCCGCACGGCCGTTCGGACGCCGAAGTCATGCGCTTCTGCCAGTCGTTCATGACGGAGCTGTACCGGCACCTGGGCGAGCACACCGACGTCCCGGCCGGCGACATCGGCGTCGGCGGCCGCGAGATCGGCTACCTGTTCGGTCAGTACCGGCGGATCACCAACCGCTGGGAAGCCGGCGTCCTCACCGGCAAGGGCCCGGGCTGGGGCGGCTCCGCGGCCCGTCCGGAGGCCACCGGCTACGGCAACGTGCTGTTCACCCAGGCCATGCTGGAGCAGCGCGGCGAAGGGCTGGAAGGCCAGCAGGTCGTGGTCTCCGGTTCCGGCAACGTCGCGATCTACTCCATCGAGAAGGCCCAGGCGCTTGGCGCGCACGTGCTCACCGCGTCCGACTCGTCCGGCTACATCGTCGACGAGAAGGGGATCGACCTCGCGCTGCTCAAGCAGATCAAGGAGGTCGAGCGCGGCCGCATCGCCGAGTACGCGACCCGCCGCGGCGGGTCCGCGCGCTTCGTGTCCGGCGGCAGTGTGTGGGACGTTCCCGCGGATGTCGCGCTTCCGTCCGCGACGCAGAACGAACTCGACGAAGCCGCCGCACGCGTCCTGATCCGGAATGGTGTCAAGGCGGTCTCCGAGGGCGCCAACATGCCCACCACGCCCGAGGCCACCCACCTGCTGCACGAGGCCAAGGTGGCGTTCGGCCCCGGCAAGGCCGCCAACGCCGGCGGGGTGGCGACCAGCGCGCTGGAGATGCGGCAGAACGCCGGCCGCGAGACCTGGCCGTTCGCCACCGTGGAGGCCGAACTCGCGGGCATCATGCGGGACATCCACGACACGTGCTGGCAGACGGCGGAGCGTTACGGCCACCCGGGCGACTATGTCGTGGGGGCCAACATCGCCGGCTTCGAGCGCGTCGCGGACGCCATGCTGGAACAGGGCATCATCTGACGCCCGAGCAGTTCCACGGCAGTACGAAGAATCACCCCTTCGGACAAGCAGACGGGCTCCGCGGGCAATCGCCCGCGGAGCCCGTCCGTGTGTGGGCCCGGAACAGCCGCCCTACCGCTTCAAGACCGCGGCAAACGTATCCGCGAGCACCTGATATCCCGTCGGATTCGCATGGATATCGTGCTTGAGGCACATGAACGTCCATTGGCAAATGCGTGCCACGTTCAACGGCACCTCGCCGACGCCCGGCAACGGAACCGTCGGCGTGAACGACCGTGTGGAGAAAGCGGTCGCGACATCCGCCACCGCGAAGTCGTGCCAACGCAAGCCGAAGCTGATGATGCCGTTCAGCAACTCCTGGACGAATTCCGAAAGTTGCGCGAGCTGTTGGCCTTGCGAGCCGGTCAGCCATGCGGCGAGGAACGGGTCGTAGTACGTCATCCCCGCGTACTGCACCTTCGGCCCGCCCGCGGTGCGCAGGCGCGGCAGGATCTTCGCGAGGTTGTCCCCGACCGTGTGCAGGCCGGCCGACGCGCACGTCATGTCGATGCCCGTCGCCGACGCGCAGCGCGCCACGTCATTGGCGCCGATGTCCAGGGTGAGGTACCGGACTTGGCCACGGTGTGCGCGCAGGAACCGCTCCGCGGCGGCGAGTTGCGTCCCTTCCGGGTAGGCGCACGCGCCGCCGCCGTTCAGCAGCGTCGTGGTGGTCGCTCCGCTGCAGCCCAGTTTGACGTGCTGCAGGCTCGGGTCCTTGGCCTTCAGCGCGGTGAACAGGCGGTCGGTGTAGCCCTGGTCGGTGTCGCCCATCCCCGGCATGTAGCCCTTGGCGAGCGAGTCGCCCAACGACACGTAGTAGGTGGTCTTCGGCGTCGCCGCGGACGCCGAAGCGACGGCGCCGCCCGCGGCGAGCAGGACGGCGCTGAGGAGTGCGGCGAGGAGTGCTCCTGGTCGGATGCGTCTGGTGCGCAATGTGATCCCTCCCGCGAGGGACCGCCGTGCGGCGGTCGCGTGGCGCCCATCTTGGGCGCCGGGACCGGATCCGCAACAGAATGCCGGGGCAAAAGGTTGTCCGGACTTGACCGGGAGGGCTCTGAACGCGGCCGAACCGGCGCGGAGTTGCCTCCGGACGTGGCCTAGTGCTGGGCGGCGTGGTTGTCGAACGGCGCGACGACCGAGCGCAGCAGGTCGGCGAGCGCGGTGCGCTGCTGCCGGTCGAGGCCGGCGAGGATGTCCCGTTCGTGCTCCAGCAGCTCGGCCATCGCGGCGTCCACCCGGTCGCGGCCGTCGTCGGTCAGCCGGACGAGCACACCGCGCCGGTCGCCCGGGTCCGGCTGCCGCAACACCAGGCCCTTGGCGGCCAGGCGGTCGATACGGTTGGTCATGGTGCCGGAGGTGACCAGGGTCTGGGTGAGCAGCTGGCCCGGGGAGAGCTGGTACGGCGCGCCGGTGCGGCGCAGCGCCGACAGCACGTCGAACTCCCACGGCTCGAGGTCGCGTGCGGCGAAGGCGAGGCGGCGGGCGCGGTCGAGGTGGCGGGCCAGCCGGGTGACGCGGCTGAGCACCTCCAGCGGCTCGACATCGAGGTCGGGGCGCTCGCGCTGCCACGCTTCGATAAGTCGGTCGACCTCGTCCTTCATGGTCGCCATTCTAGCGAGTGTTTCGACGCCGAGCCTCTTGATGTCAAGACAAACATGCACGATCGCGATAGTATCTTGATGTCGAGATACATTGTGATCCACGGGAGGCCGCCATGTGGGACCCGCAGCAGTACCTCGCCTTCGCCGACGAACGAGCCCGCCCGTTCCACGACCTACTCGCCCGGATTCCGACCGCCGACCCGCGCCGGGTCGCCGACCTCGGCTGCGGTCCGGGCAACCTGACCGCCGAACTGGCCGCGCACTGGCCGGACGCGCACATCACCGGACTCGACAACTCGCCCGAGATGATCGCCGCCGCGGACCCGCTCGCCCTCCCCGGCCGCCTGGACTTCACCCTCGCCGACCTCACCGACTGGCTGCCCGGCGAACCGTTCGACATCATCGTCACGAACGCCGCCCTGCACTGGCTGCCCGACCACCTCTCCCGACTGCCCACCTGGACCGACGCGCTCACGCCCGGCGGCGCCTTCGCCGTCCAGGTGCCCGGCAACTTCACCGACACACCGCACGTCCTCCTCGGCGAACTCGCCGCCTCCGCACGCTGGAAGGACCGGCTCGACGGCGTGCCCCTGCTGCGCCCGCCCGTGCCCGACGCCGACACCTACCTCGACGCGCTCGCCCGGCCGGGCTTCCGCGTCGACGCGTGGGAAACGGTCTACCGGCACGTCCTGCCCGGCGACAACCCGGTCTTCGCATGGACCAAGGGCACCGCCCTCCGTCCGGTCCTGGCCGCGCTGGACGCCGCCGATCAGGCGGAATTCCTCACCGAGTACGCGGCCTTGGTCGCCGCCGCCTACCCCGCGCGGCCCTACGGCACGGTCCTCACGTTCCGCCGGATCTTCGCGGTCGCGGTCCGCGAGGGGGCCTGACCGGTGTTCGATGCCATCGACCACGTGCAGCTCGCCATCCCGCGCGGCGGCGAAGACACCGCCCGCGCCTTCTACGCCGGGGTCCTGGGCATGGCGGAAATCCCGAAGCCGGCCGCGCTCGCGGTCCGCGGCGGATGCTGGTTCGCCGCCGGGCCCGTCCAGATCCACGTCGGCGTCGAAGAGGACTTCCGGCCCGCGCGGAAAGCCCACCCGGCACTGCTCGTCGCGGACATCGACGCGCTGGCCGCCCGGCTCGCGGAGACCGGCGCCCCCGTGCGCTGGAGCGACGAAGTCCCCGGCGTCCGGCGCTTCCACACCGAGGACGGACACGGCAACCGCCTGGAAATGGTCGCCGGCCGGTAGACCCGCTTCCGCCGCCCCGCAGGCCCCTGCCCCGGGCCAATTCGCTGGCCCGAGGCAGGGACGCGCCGGGAGGATGAACGAATGGACCGCATCCACAACGCCGCCGCTTCGCTGCGCGGCCTCGCCCTCGGAGACTCCTTCGGACAACGCTGGTTCTTCCGCCGCGGCAGCGAACGCGACGAGCAACTCCACAACCGCGTCACACCCGACGAAAGCCCCTGGTACTGGACCGACGACACCGCCATGGCGCTCTCCGTCGTCCGCATCCTCCACCTGCACGGGCACGTCGACCAGGACGCCCTGGCCGACCGCTTCGCGGCGGCCTACACCGCCGACCCGAACCGCGGCTACGGCCCCTCCATGCACGGCGTCCTGCGGGCCATCCACGAAGGCGCCGACTGGCGCGAGGTGACCGCCGCGCAATTCGAGGGGATGGGATCGTGGGGCAACGGCTCCGCGATGCGCGTCGCGCCGCTGGGGGCGTGGTTCGCCGACGACCTCGACCTCGTCGCCGACCAGGCCGAACGCAGCGCCGAAGCGAGCCACGCGCACCCGGAAGCCGCCGCCGGAGCGATCGCCGTCGCCGTGGCGGCGGCCCTCGCCACCACCGGCCGCGACGCACCCGCGCCGGCCCCGGGGGAGTTCCTGACCGCGGTCGCCGACCGCACGCCGTACAGCGAAGTACGCGGCGGTCTGCGCAAAGCGGCCGACCTGCCCGAGGGCAGCTCCGTCCGGCTCGCGGTCACGGCGCTCGGCAGCGGGCAGCGGATCTCCTGCCCGGACACCGTGCCTTTCGCCCTGTGGACCGCGGCCTGGCACCAGGACGACCTGGTCGACGCGCTCTGGACCACCGCCTCCGGGCAGGGCGACATCGACACGACCTGCGCGATCACCGGCGGTGTCGTGGCGTGCCGCACCGGGCTCGGCGCGGTCCCGGACGCCTGGCTCGCGGCGACCGAAGCGCTGCCCGACTGGGTCGACACCGGCAGCCGCGGGCGCGGCACGCACGCCTTGTAGGAAAGCACCGGCAGCCAGGACAGCCAGGGCCGCAAGAACGGCTGAAGACGGCTGAAGACGGGGGAAGGCCCGGGCAGGCGGGTGCCTGCTCGGGCCTACTCGGGTCGGTCGTGCTTGCGCCGGGTCACCAGCCGCGGGTTCTGCTCGAGCCCCGACAGGCCGTTCCACGCCAGGTTCACCAGATGCGCCGCGACCTCCGACTTCGCCGGAGAACGCACGTCCAGCCACCACTGCCCGGTCAGCGCCACCATGCCCACCAGCATCTGCGCGTACATCGGCGCCAGATGCGGATCGTAGCCGCGCGACGCGAACTCCAGTCCCAGGATGTGCTCGACCTGCGACGCGATGTCGCTGATGAGCGACGCGAAAGTGCCCGTCGACTGGGCCACCGGCGAATCCCGCACCAGAATCTGGAATCCGTCGGTCGAATGCTCGATGTAGTCCAGCAGCCCGAAGGCCGCCTGTTCGAGCAACTCCCGGGGGTGCCCGCCGGTCAGCGCACTCGTCACCCCGTCGAGGAGGATCCGCATCTCCCGGTCGACCACGACCGCGTACAGACCCTCCTTGCCGCCGAAATGCTCGTACACCACCGGCTTGGACACACCCGCCTTGGCGGCGATCTCCTCCACACTCGTCGCGTCGAACCCGCGCTCGGCGAAAAGCGTCCGACCGATGTCGATCAGCTGCTCGCGCCGTTCCTTGCCGGTCATGCGGACCCGACCGCCGCCCCGCGGCGAACCGCCGCGTCTGCTGCTCTCGGTCATCGCTCCATCATGCCGCGCGCTTGGCATCGATCCGCGCACGGTCCGGCCAACGCACGTCCCGGACCCAGCCGAGCTTCTCCATCCAGCGGATGATCCGCGCGCTGGAGTCCAGTTGGCCGCGCAGCACGCCGTGCCGGGCTGCGGTCTGGTCCGCGTGGTGCAGGTTGTGCCAGGACTCGCCCATCGACGGGATCGCCAGCCACCAGACGTTCCCCGACTTGTCCCGGGAACGGAACGGCTGCTTGCCGACCGCGTGACAGATCGAGTTGATCGACCACGTCACGTGGTGCAGCAGGCCGACCCGCACCAGGCCCGCCCAGAAGAACGCGCTCAGCGCGCCCTGCCACGACCAGCTGATCAGCCCGCCCAGCGCGGCCGGGGCCAGCAGCGACACCGCGACCCAGAACGGGAACTGCCGCGAAATGCGCACCAGGTCGCGGTCCTTCAGCAGGTCGGGCGCGTACTTGTGCTGATCGGTCTGCTCGATGTCGAACAGCCAGCCCATGTGCGACCACCACAGGCCCTTGGCCAGCGAGCGCACGCCGGGGCCGTACTTCCACGGCGAATGCGGGTCGCCGTCCTGGTCGGAGAACTTGTGGTGCTTGCGGTGGTCGGCGACCCAGCGGACCAGCGGTCCCTGCACGGCCATGTTCCCGGCGATCCCGAGCGCGACCCGCACGCCGCGGTTGGCCTTGAACGAGCCGTGCGTGAAGTAGCGGTGGAAGCCGATGGTGATTCCGTGGCCGGTGATCGCGTACATCACCACGACCAGCGCGACGTCGAGCCACGAGAGGCCCCACCCCCACGCGAACGGGACCGCCGCGATGAGTGCGGCAAACGGAATACCGATGAACAGGGCCAGCGCGAACTGCTCGGCCCAGTTCTTGCGCTCTCCGCCCAGAGTTCCCCTTATGGGGGCCGGCGTCGGGGTCTCGGATTCGAGCACAGCGGTGCCGGACGGTGGTGTCATGGGACTCCCTCGCACGTCGGAGACGGGGGCATAGCAGGGTCTGGGGCAGGGCCTGCAAGGCAGGTCAGGGCATACGGACGCGTAACTTACGGGTCCGTAAGTTGTGGTCAGTATGGCACCCGAAGCGCGGTAACTGAGAAGACCTTCCGTCAAAGGGTTTATTGCGCGCCATTAATGCGCGCAGCTCAGAACGGCCGCCAAATGGGTGAATCAAACATGAGTTCGAGACGGCGGCGGGGTGCCCGGACGAGGCTCGTGCCCATGAAAGCCAAGACCGACGACCAGGCCCGGGCCCGTGCGCTGCGGCTCCAGGGCAAGACCTACGACGACATCGCGCGGGAGCTCGGGGTGTCCAAAAGCTCGGTGTCCCTGTGGGTCCGCGACCTGCCGCGACCCCGGAAGTCGCCCGCGGATCTGACCCGGCACATGGACATGATGCGCGGGGTGCGGAACGGGAACCTCGAACGGACGTACGCCAGGAACCGAAAGAGGTCTCGGGGCGAGATCGATCCGTTCACGGATCGGGATCTGCTGATCGCAGGAGTCGCCTTGTACTGGGCCGAGGGTTCCAAGAGCAAGCCGTGGCGAGCGAACAAGCGCGTCATCTTCACGAACAGCGATCCGAACATGGTCCGGGTCTACTTGGCGTGGCTGCGACTCGTGGGCGTGGCGCCAGAGGACTGCGGCTTCCGTGTCAGCATCCACATGTCCGCCGACGTCACGGAAGCCGAGCGGTTCTGGGCCCAACTTGTCGGGGTGCCCGTGGAGACGCTCTACCCGCCGACCTTGAAGCGGCACACGCCGAAGACCAATCGTCAGAACACCGGGGACGGCTATCGCGGCTGTCTGGTCGTGACGGTGAGGCGAAGCTCGGAACTATATGAGCGCATCGAAGGGTGGTGGGCTGGCATAGTAGACGGCGTCGGAGCGCAGCTCCCGGCGATCCCACCAGGATCGGTTGGGTGAAATGTCCGATATATTCCGCCGTAGTGTAATTGGCAGCACGCGAGGTTTTGGTCCTTTAGGTTCAGGTTCGAGTCCTGGCGGCGGAGCTCTCACGTTCGAATAGTCCCGCATGGGTCGGTTCATCCCCTCTGGGCATCCCGGGTGGCGGGGCCTCCGGGGCGCACCGGTATCCTCGTACGTGTCCGGTTCTTCGCGGCGTGTTCGGGCTGCCGTCGACACGTCGTCACCGGGCGGTCCCCCGCAAGCAGAGCCGAGGAGCCACCCGCGTGAGCCCCGTCCGCCCCGCTGCCGTCGTCGTCCTCGCCGCGGGTGAGGGCACCCGCATGAAGTCCGCGACCACGCCCAAAGTCCTGCACACCCTGGCCGGGCGTTCGCTCGTCGGGCACGTCGTGGAAGCCGCGAGACGCCTCGATCCGGAGCAACTGGTGGTGGTCGTCGGCCACGCCCGGGAGCAGGTCGCCGCACACCTCGCCGAGGTGGACGCCGAGGCGCGCACCGTCGTCCAGGAGCAGCAGAACGGCACGGGCCATGCGGTCCGGGTCGCGCTGGACGCCCTGGCCGCGGAGAACCGCGAGCCGTCCGGCACCGTCGTCGTGGTTTGCGGCGACACCCCGCTGCTCACCACCGAGACCCTCGCGTTGCTGATCGACACGCACCAGGCCGAAGGCAACGCGGTCACCGTGCTGTCGGCGCACGTCCCGGATCCGACCGGATATGGCCGGATCGTGCGGGAAGGCGAAGGCGTGGTCGCCGGGATCGTCGAGCACAAGGACGCGTCCGAGGCTCAGCGCGCGATCGCGGAGATCAACTCGGGCGTCTATGCCTTCGACGGAAAGCTGCTGCGTGCCGCGCTGTCCGGACTGACCACGGACAACAGCCAGGGCGAGGAGTACCTCACCGACACGCTGACCGTGCTGCGCGGCGGCGGGCACCGGGTCGGCGCGGTTGCCGCGGTCGACCACCGGGAAATCCTGGGGATCAACGACCGGGTGCAACTCGCCGAGGCGCGGCGGCTGTTCAACCAGCGGGTGCTGGAAGGCTGGATGCGCGCCGGGGTCACCGTGATGGATCCGGCGTCGACGTGGATCGATGTCGACGTGGTGCTGGAAGCCGACGCGCTGATCCTGCCGAATACCCAGCTTTACGGCCGCACGCGGATCGCGTCGGGTGCCGAGGTCGGCCCCAACTGCACGCTGCGTGACACCGAAGTACATGAAGGTGCGCAGGTGTCCAATGCGACGACGGACGGTGCGGTCGTCGGGCCGGAGGCGACGGTGGGTCCGTACACCTACCTGCGTCCGGGCACTGTGCTGGCCGCGAAGGCGAAGGCCGGCGGCTTCGTCGAGATGAAGAACGCGCAGGTCGGCGAGGGGTCGAAGGTCCCGCACCTGTCGTACGTCGGTGATGCGACGATCGGTGAGGGCGCCAACATCGGTGCCGCTACGATTTTCGTGAATTACGACGGAGTCGCCAAGCACCACACCGTGGTGGGCGACCATGTACGTGTGGGAAGCGATTCGATGCTGGTGGCGCCGGTCACGATCGGTGACGGCGCCTACACCGCGGCCGGATCGACCATCACCGAGGACGTCCCACCCGGAGCGATGGCGGTGGCGCGAGGCCGCCAGCGCAACGTCGAGGGCTGGGTGGCGCGCCGGCGCGCGGGTTCGCCCGCGGCCGAGGCTGCGGAGGCGGCACTTGCCGCCCGGGCAGGCACGGCGCAGCAGGATGCGGCCGGGGGCGTGCAGGAGACGGCAGGGCCGACCGCCGGCCAGGTCGAGGCGAGCAACAAGGAGACGGATCAGTGACCGGGATCAAGCTGGCCCCCGAGCGCAAGCTCATGCTGTTCAGCGGCAGGGCCCACCCCGAGCTGGCGAAGGAAGTGGCGGAGAAGCTCGGTGCGTCCCTGGTTCCGACCAAGGCTTTCGACTTCGCCAACGGCGAGATCTACGTTCGGTTCGAAGAGTCGGTCCGTGGTTCCGATGCGTTCGTGATCCAGAGCCACACGGCTCCGATCAACACGTGGATCATGGAGCAGCTGATCATGGTCGACGCGCTGAAGCGGGCTTCCGCCAAGCGCATCACGGTGATCATCCCGTTCTACGGTTACGCGCGGCAGGACAAGAAGCACCGCGGGCGTGAGCCGATCTCGGCGCGCCTGATGGCGGACCTGTTCAAGACCGCGGGTGCCGACCGCCTCATGTGCGTGGACCTGCACACGTCGCAGATCCAGGGCTTCTTCGACGGCCCGGTGGACCACCTGTTCGCGCTGCCGCTGCTGGCCGACCACGTGGGCAAGCGCGTGGACCGCGAGCGCCTGACCGTCGTGTCCCCGGACGCGGGCCGGGTGCGGGTGGCCGACCAGTGGACCGACCGCCTCGGTGCGCCGCTGGCGATCATCCACAAGCGCCGCGACCCGAACATCGCGAACGAGGTCTCGGTGCACGAGGTCGTCGGCGACGTCTCGGGCCGCACCTGTGTGCTGGTGGACGACATGATCGACACCGGCGGCACGATCTGTGCGGCGGCCGAGGCGCTGTTCGCGAACGGTGCTGCGGACGTCATCGTCGCGGCGACGCACGCGGTGCTTTCGGGCCCGGCGGTGGACCGTCTGAAGAACTCGCGTATCAGCGAGGTCATCGTGACGAACTCGCTGCCGATTCCGCAGGAGCGCCAGTTCGACAAGCTGACCACCTTGTCGATCGCGCCGATGGTCGCCCGCGCGATCACCGAGGTGTTCGAGGACGGTTCGGTGACGAGCCTGTTCGAGGGCCACAGCTGATCCCATCCGGGTGATGCCCGGTCCGAACCGCCCTGCGGGGCCGGGTGGTTCGGGCCTTGGAGCCAGGTGCAGAGGACGCCGTCCGGTCGGGGGACCGGGCGGCGTCCGGCTGTTCGGGGGTACCCGATTTCAGGCTTGCCGGAGGTTGCGGGTAGGCTTACGGGGTTGCCCGGCGAGGGATGCGAGATCTGCTCCGTGATCGACGCGGTAGCTGACGGCTTGCATGCTCCTCTTCGGTGCACAGGGGACCCGGTGCCACTCGGGCACCACGAGGTCCGATCCGGCTCGTCCGCTCCGTGCGTCGTTCCGGCCGGACTTCATCCGTGGGGATCCCGCCCCGCTCATTCGCCACCGCGTCGCTTTTCGAGGAGTACCCGTCGTGTCCGAGGTCCGTATCGCCGCCGAGTCGCGTTCCGAATTCGGCAAGGGCGCCGCGCGCCGCGCGCGTCGCGAGGGCAAGGTTCCGGCCGTCCTTTACGGTCACGGCACCGCTCCGCTGCACCTGTCGCTGCCGGGCCATGAGCTGATGCTCGCGCTGAAGACGCCGAACGTCCTGCTGTCGCTCGACATCGCGGGCACCAAGGAGCTGGCGCTTCCGAAGGATGTGCAGCGCCACCCGATCAAGCGCCACCTCGAGCACGTCGACCTGATCCTCGTGAAGCGCGGCGAGAAGGTCACCGTCGAGGTCCCGGTCGTCGCGACCGGCACCGTCGCGCCGGGCGGCCTGCTCGAGACCGTTCTGGTCGCCCTCCCGATCGAGGCCGAGGCGACCCACCTGCCGGAGTCCGTCGAGGTCTCCGTCGAGGGCCTCGAGGCCGGTTCGTCGATTCACGCCCAGGACATCGCGCTGCCCGCCGGTGCGACCCTCGCGGTCGACGGCGACACCGTCGTCCTGCACGTGATGGTCCCGGCCGCCGCCGAGGCCGAGGCCTCCGAGGAAGAGGCCGAGGCCGAGGTCGTCGAGGTCTCCGCCGAAGCCTGATCCGGCTCCGCGTCACTCATCGCATAACAACGGGGACGACACCATCATGTCGACGTCGCAGGCCCACGCCGCCGCGGACAACGGTCCGTGGCTGGTCGTGGGCCTCGGCAATCCCGGGCCCGAGTACGCCGGCAACCGGCACAACATCGGGTTCCTGGTCGCCGACCTGCTCGCCGAGCGGATCGGCGGCAAGTTCAAGACGCACAAGTCGCGGGCGCAGGTCGTGGAAGGCCGGCTCGCCGGGCACCGGGTGGTGCTGGCGAAGCCGATGTCGTTCATGAACCTGTCCGGCGGACCGGTGACGGCGCTGCGGGACTTCTACAAGGTGCCGCTGGAGCGGATCGTCGTGGTGCACGACGAACTCGACATCGACTTCGCGGTGCTGCGGCTCAAGCGGGGCGGCGGCGACAACGGGCACAACGGCCTGAAGTCGATCACCAAGTCGCTGGGGCCGGACTACTTCCGGGTGCGGTTCGGTATCGGCCGGCCGCCGGGGCGGATGGACGTCGCGGCGTTCGTGCTGAAGGACTTCTCGTCGACCGAGCGCAAGGGCCTGGACGTCGAGGTGGACCGGGCGGCGGACGCCGTCGAGTCGCTGGTCTCGGACGGGCTCGAGCGGGCGCAGTCGTTCTACAACTCGTGACGGCTGCCGGCGCGTGGCGCGCCGGTGTGCCGGCTTCCGGATCCCCGGGTTCCGCTTGCTGCGGACCGGGGATTCGTCGTTTCCGAGGCCTGTTCGGTGGGTGCCGTGGGGTATGCGGGGCAGCCGGGGCTACCAGGTGCCGTCTTCGCGGATCCGCGCGGGCGCGGTGCCGAGGATGAGCGTGGTGAGTGCGGCGTCCAGGCTGTCGCCGAGGAACCACTCGCCGGTGTGGTCGATGGCGAATACCCGGCCGGCCGGATCGATGGCCAAGTAGCCGCCGCCGTCGTCCTCTTCGCCGAGTGGGCACAGGTTGGTGCCGATGCTGCGGCCGACGTCGGCGAGGGTGCGGGTGAGGTGCAGGCAGGCCGTGGGGTCGATGCGGAAGGGGCGGCGGGCCACGTTGGCGCCGCGTCCTTCGACGGCGACGCGGATGCCGCCGAACTCCGACCACGCGTCGAGGGCGGCCGGGAAGACGGTGTGGCGGTAGCCGTCGGGCGACTCGTGGTCGGCGACCTGCTTGGCCCAGGCTTCCGCCTGGCTCAGCCGTTTGCGGCCGACGGTCCAGCCGGCCCGGCCCAGTTCGTAGACGACCTCGGTGGGGAAACGCGACACGTGCTCAGCCTTCCGTCGCGACGACGCCCAGATGTTCGAAGAGCGCGGCGCACGAACGGCACGGCGGTTGGTAGCCGCCGTGCGCGGGGTCTCCCTCTTCGCGGATGCGGCGCACGGTGACGCGGGCGCCCTTCAGCGCGCGGCGTGCGTCGGCGAGAGCGAAGGGCTTCTTGGCGGCGCGGCCCTTGCGCACCGCCTCGGTTTCGAAAAGGTGCTCGGACAACAGCGCGACTTCGGGGCAGCGGCCGGTCCAGCGTTCGCGCTGCTCGGAGGGCAATTCGGTGAGCAGGTCGCGGATGACCGGATGGGCGACGGGGACGAGGTCGCCTTTGTGCCCGGCTCGGGTGCGCACCTTCTTGCCGACGAACAGGGCGGCGGCGACGGCCGGGAGGATGCTGTCGCGCGGTACCCGCACGGGCAGGGGTTCGGGGTGCTTCGTGGTGTCCGGCACGGCCCGGCGCGTCGTCGGGTTGGGCGGGGGCACGATGCACTTCCCTCTCTGTCCGGCGGTGGTCGATGGCAGGGTGCCGTGCACCCTGATGACACAGGGTGCCAAATGGCGGCCCGAAAGCGGGCACCAGGGTAACCCTTCGTGATCACCGCCACATGCCGGGCCGGGAGTTGGGCGCGATCGCGGCCCGGTGTCCGGTCCGCTTTTTTGTGCGGTTGGGCAGTGGTGGCCGCATATCGGCGCTAGCGTCGTGCTGGCGGTCCGCGCCGCCGCGTTGCCGTCCGGGGTGGGGGGTCCATGCCGGGTACGGCCGCGGTGCGGGGGCGCCGTCGTGCCGCGGGTGCCGCGGGTGGGGATGCCGCAGGTCATGGGGGCATGCGGCTGGGGGAGCCGAGGAGTTGACGCTTCGTCATGTCGTCGTCGGTGGGGTTGGCTGTGGTGGGGGCCGGATACTGGGGGCCCAACCTGATACGCAACGCGCAGGCCACGCCCGGTCTGCGGGTGGAATTCCTGTGCGACCTGGACGAGGAGCGTGCCCGGGCGGTGCTGGGCGAGTACAGCACCGTGCGGGTGACGCCGTCCTTTGAAGAGGTGCTGAACGATCCCGCGGTGCAGGCGGTCGCGATTGCGACCCCGGCCGCGACGCACTTCGAACTCGTGCGCGCCGCTTTGGAATCCGGCAAGCACGTGCTCGTGGAGAAGCCGATCACGGCCGCACGGTCGGACGCGGTGAAGCTGGTCGAGCTGGCCGAGAGCAGCGGTCTGACGCTGATGTGCGACCACACCTTCTGCTACATGCCGGTGGTGCGGCGAATCCGCGACATGATCCACGAAGGCGAGCTGGGGGACATCCAGTTCATCGACTCGGTGCGGATCAACCTGGGGCTCGTGCAGCCCGATGTGGACGTGCTGTGGGACCTCGCGCCGCACGACCTCTCGATCCTGGACTTCATCCTGCCGCCCGGCGTGCACCCGATCTCGGTGTCGGCCCACGGCGCGGACCCGATCGGCACCGGACGGGCCTGCGTGGCCTACCTGACGCTGCGCCTGAACACCGGCGCGATCGCGCACGTGCACGTGAACTGGCTGTCACCGACGAAGGTGCGCACCGCGATCATCGGCGGCTCGCGGCGGACGCTGGTGTGGGACGACATGAACCCGGCGGCACGTCTGCACATCCACGACAAGGGCATCGACTTCGCGCAGGACGCTGCGTTGGGGCGGGAAGCCCGGCACGCGAAGCTCGTGTCGTACCGCACCGGCGACGTGGTGTCGCCCGCGCTGCCGCAGACCGAGGCGCTGCGCGGGGTGATGGGGGAGTTCGCGGCGGCGATCGCCGAGTCGCGGCCCGCGATGACCGACGGGCGGGCCGGGCTGCGGGTGCTGGAGATGTTGGAGGCGGCGTCGCGGAGTCTGGAGACCGGCGGCGTGGCCGTGCCGGTCGGTCCGGGCGTCCCGGCGGCGCGCACGGTTTCCGGGCGACCCGGGCGACCCGGGCGAGAGGACTGACACGGCATGGCGGACACGGCGGTATCGGCGGCAACCCGGGACGCGGCGATCGCGTTGGCCGGGACGAAGTGCGTGGTCACCGGCGGCGCGGGCACGATCGGGTCGACCATCGTCGACCAGCTCCTCGACGCCGGGGCCCGCGAGGTCGTGGTGCTGGACGACCTGACCCGTGGGCGCCGGGAGAACCTGGCCGGCGCGCTCGACCCGGCGCGCGAGGGCCGGTGCCGGCTCGTCGAGGGCGACATCCGCGACCGGGCGCTGCTGGCGGAGCTGATGCCGGGCACCGACGTGGTGTTCCACTTGGCGGCGATCCGCATCACGCAGTGCGTGGAGGACCCGCGGCTGGCGTTGGAGGTGCTGGTGGACGGCACGTTCGACGTGCTGGAAGCGGCGCAGCGGGCGGGGGTGCGGAAGGTCGTGGCGTCGTCGTCGGCGTCGGTGTACGGGCTGGCGGAGGAGTTCCCGACCGGGGAGACGCACCACCCGTACGACAACGACACGATCTACGGCGCGGCCAAGCTGTTCAACGAGGGCCTGCTGCGCAGCTTCAAGGCGATGTACGGGCTGGACTATGTCGCGCTGCGCTACTTCAACGTGTACGGCCCGCGGATGGACATCCACGGCCTCTACACCGAGGTGCTGATCCGGTGGATGGACCGGATCGCGTCCGGCGAAGCGCCGCTGATCTTCGGCGACGGGCTGCAGACGATGGACTTCGTGTTCACCGAGGACATCGCGCGCGCGAACCTGCTGGCCGCGGCGGCGCCGGTCTCCGGCGAGGTCTACAACGTCGCCTGCGGGGTGGAGACGTCGCTGAAGGAGCTGGCCGAGCGGCTGCTGCGGGCGATGGACTCGGATCTGGGCGTCGAGCACGGGCCGGAGCGCGCGGTGAACGGGGTGACGCGGCGGCTCGCGGACACCGGGAAGGCCGAGCGGGAGCTGGGGTTCCGCGCCGAGGTGGGGCTCGACGAGGGGCTGCGCCGCCTGGTGGCGTGGTGGGCCGGCAGCAAGTGAGGTGACGTCCGGGCGGCCGGGGGCGTGGTGCTCCCGGCGGCCCGGTGGTCCGGCCCGCGGGCCCGGCGTGCCGCGTGGGCGACATGGTGGGGGAACTGCACAAACACAGTGGGGGGTTTGGTGAGCGAGCGTATTCCGGTCATGCGGCCGTGGTTCGGTCCCGAGGAGGCGGAGGCCGCGGCCGAGGCGGTCCGGTCGGGGTGGGTGGCGCAGGGGCCGCGGGTGGCCGCGTTCGAGGCGGCGTTCGCGGAACGCCTCGGGGTGGCGGACGCGGTGGCGGTGTCGTCGTGCACAACGGCGCTGCACCTGGCGCTGATCGGAGCCGGGGTGGGCCCGGGCGACGACGTCGTGGTGCCGTCGCTGTCGTTCATCGCGACGGCGAACGCGGTGCGGTACGTGGGGGCGCGCCCGGTGTTCGCCGACGTGGCGGAGGAATCCGGGAACCTGACGCCGGACACGGTCGAGGCGGTGCGGACGCCCGCGACGCGTGCCGTGATCCTGGTCGACCAGGGCGGTATCCCGGCGGACTTGGCGGCGATGCGGGCGTTGTGCGATCCGCTGGGGATCGTGGTCGTCGAGGACGCGGCGTGTGCGGCGGGTTCGGTGCTGCGCGGTCGTCCGGTGGGCGCGGGCGCGGCGTTCGCGACGTTCTCGTTCCATCCGCGGAAGCTGCTGACCACCGGCGAGGGCGGCATGGTGACCGTCGACCGGCCGGAAGTCGGCGCGCGGCTGCGGAGGTTGCGCGAGCACGGGATGAGTGTGAGCGCGGCGGACCGGGATGCGGCGGACCGCGGGGGTGCGGCGCCGGTGCTGGAGACGTACGACGAACTCGGCTTCAACTATCGGATGACGGACGTGCAGGCGGCGATCGGCCTCGTGCAGCTCGGGCGCCTGGACGCGATGGTCTTGCGGCGGCGGGAGCTGGCCGCGCGGTACCGCAAGCTGCTGGCCGGGGTGCCGGGGCTGCGGCTGGTCGACGACCCGGAGTTCGGCGAGTCCAACTATCAGGCGTGCTGGGTGCTGCTCGACGCCGGATTCCCGCTGGGACGCGACGAGTTGCTGGCCCGGTTGGCCGGGGCGGGCATCTCCGCGCGGCGGGGGATCATGGCGGCGCATTTGGAGCCCGCGTATGCGGACACACCCCATGTGCCGCTTCCGGCGACCGAGCGGATCACCCGGGATTCGCTGATCCTGCCGCTGTTCCACGAGATGACGGAGGCCCAGCAGGACCGGGTGGCCGCCGAGCTGGCCGCGGCTGCCGCGGGTGCGGGTGCGGGTGTCGGAGCGGATGTCGTGGCGGCGGAGGTGCGGGCGTGATTCCCCTGGTGGATCTTCTGGCCGGGCATGCCGAGGTGGCGGCCGAGGTCGAGGCGGGTTTCGCCCGGGTGCTGGACACCGGGGCGTTCGTCAAGGGGCCGGATGTCGCAGCGTTCGAGCGGGAGTTCGCGGAGTTCAGCGGCACGGCGCACTGCGTCGGCGTGGCCAACGGCACCGATGCGCTCGAACTGGCGTTGCGCGCCGACGGGCTGCCCGCGGGCGCGGGCGTGGTGATGCCCGCGAACACCTTCGTGGCGTCCGCCGAAGCGGTCGTCCGGGCAGGCGGCGTACCGGTGTTCGCCGATGCCGACGACGAGTTCCTGCTGCTGGACCCGGCGGCGGTGACCGTGTCGGAGAACGTGTGGGCGCTGCTTCCCGTGCACTTGAACGGGCAACTGGCGCCGATGGAACACCTGCTGGACGTGGCGTCCGCCGCCGGGGTGCGGGTGTTCGAGGACGCCGCGCAGTGCCAGGGCGCGACGCGGCACGGCCGCGGCGCGGGTACGTGGGGCCGGGCGGCCGGGACGAGCTTCTACCCGGGCAAGAATCTCGGCGCCTACGGCGACGGCGGCGCGGTACTCACATCCGATGCGGAACTCGACCGGATCGTGCGCGAGTTGGGTGACCACGGATCATCCCGCAAGTACGTGCACGACCGGCTCGGCTTCAACTCGCGCCTGGACACCCTGCAGGCCGTCGTCCTGCGCGCCAAGCTGCGGCGGCTGGCCGACTGGAACGCCCGGAGGCGCGCCGCGGCGGCCCGCTACGACGCGCTGCTCGCCGACGTGGACGGCGTGCGGCTGCCGCGCACCATGCCGGGCAACGAGCATGTCTGGCACCTGTACGCGGTGCGCGTGGCCTGCCGCGACGAGGTGCTGGCGGAACTGAACGCGGCCGGCATCGGCGCGGGCGTGCACTACCCGGTTCCCGTGCACCTGCAGCCTGCCTTCCGGGAACTCGGCTACGCGCCGGGTGACTTCCCGGTGGCGGAGCGCGCCGCGGCGGAGATCCTCACGCTGCCGCTGTTCCCGCAGATCACCGAGGAGCAGCAGGCCCAGGTCGCGGACACGCTGGCGAAGGCGCTGCGGAACCAGGGTGCCGTATGACGGACGGTCGACATCGGGCGCTCGGGGGTCTTCCGCCGGGCGCCCGGATCCGGTCCCTGGGCCATGCCGGGTACGAGATCGAGCACGCGGGCGTGCGGCTGCTGATCGACCCGTGGTTCCATCCGGCTTTTCTGGCCTCGTGGTTCCCGTTTCCGGACAACCGGCCGCTGCTCGCCTCGGTGGCGTCCGGCTCGTACGACCTGCTGTATCTGTCGCACGAGCACGAGGACCATTTCGACGCGCGCACCCTCGGCATGCTCGATCGGGACGCCACCACGGTGGTGGTGCCGCGCTTCCGGTCGAAGTCGCTTGTGCGGCGGGTCACCGAGCTCGGCTTCCGCAACGTGGTCGCGTTGGGGCACCGCGAGAGCTACGAGGCCGCCGACGGGTTCGTGCTCACCATGCTGCTCGACACCAGCCACAAGGAGGACAGCGGGCTGGTCGTCGACCTCGGCGGCTTCCGCTTCCTCGACCTCAACGACTGCAACACGCCGATGTCCGAACTGCCCACCGACGTGGACGTGTTGTCGGCGCAGTACTCGGGCGCGATGTGGTACCCGAACTGCTACGCCTACCCGGACGAGGTGCAGCGGAAGAAGACCGCGGAGATCCGCGGCGACCTGTTCGACACGCTGGTGCGGAAGGTACGGCTGACGGGCGCGGCGGCGTATCTGCCGGCCGCCGGCCCGCCGTGCTTCCTCGACCCGGACCTGGAGCGGTTCAACGACCGCTCGGCGACGATTTTCCCGGTGTGGGACGACCTCGCCGACGACTTCGCGGCGGCGTGCCCGGACGTGGCGGCGGTCCTGCTGGAGCCGGGGGACGCCCTGACCGCGGACGGGGTCGCGGAGTCGGCCGACCCGGCGCGCGGGACGTGGCGGGAGTCCCCGCGGGCGTATCTCGCGGCGTATCGGGAGCGGCGGGCGGAGGAGTGGGGGGCGTACCACGGCGAGGCGTTCGAGGCGGTGTCCGCGGAGGAGCTGGACGCCTACTTCGGCAGGCTGACGTCGTGGAACAAGCGCTTCCTGGCCGACTACCAGCGCGACGTCCGGCTGGTCGCCGACGGCCAAACCTGGTCGGTACGCCTGGCCCAGGTCGGCGGCGCGCTCGAAGAGGACCCGGTGGACGCGGGCTACACGATCCACGTCCCGTCCCGGGTGCTCCGGGCGATCGTGGACGGACGCATCGGCTGGGAGGAGGCCCTGCTGTCGCTGCGCCTCGGCCTGCACCGCGACCCGGACGTCTTCGACCTGACGCTGATGAGCCTGCTCCGGTACGGCAACCACCCGGCCCAGACCATGCAGATGGTCCGCGAACGCGCCGAGGCGGCCTCCGGCGAGTCGATCGAGCGCTGCGGCTACAGCTTCCAGCGCTTCTGCCCGCACGCGGGCGAGGACCTGGCCTTGGCCGACATCGACGGCGAGGTCCTGGAGTGCCCGCGGCACCACTGGAAGTGGGACCTGCGGACGGGGGAGTGCGTGTCGGGAGGAACGGTGCCGCTGCGGGTGGACGCGGCCGAGCACCACTAGAGCCGGGCAAACCTAGAGCCGGGCTCTGGATGCTGCAGATTATGCTGCATTTGCCGTGCTGCACTCTATGCATCATGATGGCGATATGGAGACGAAGGTTCGCAAGAGTGTCCCGCTTACCTCGGCCGATCGCGATCACCTCGAGCGCCTTCGCGCACCTGACAGTGCGGAGCGGGAGGCTTTGAGCCAGGTGGCGGGGGTAGTGCTCGACAGTGATGCTTCGGAGGCGGAATTGCTGCATGCGCTGGTCCTCGCCGGGAGGGCGGCCGTGACCGAGCAAGTGATGCTCACCGGCTATGCGGCGCTGGCGGCAGCGGAAGATGGCGACGACCGTGCCGTGCGCCGTGCCATGCGCGCGCGTGCGGCGGCCCTGGGGGACTGATCGTTGGGAACGGCCATCGTCCCCGTGCGGGGGCGTGTGTACATGGCGGACATCGGTAGCGGCCGCAAGCCCTGGTTGATCGTTTCGAACAACATCCGCAACCGGGCGCTCGGAGATTGCCTCGCAGTGCGTGTGACGACGTCGGTCAAGCCGGAATTGCCTAGCATTGTCCAGCTTGACCGGCAGGATCCGTTGGTCGGGCGCGTTCTCTGTGACGACATCGCGCTGCTCTACCGCGAGGATCTGGAGGCAGACCGTGGGGCGCTGACGCTTGGGACGATGGTGAAGGTGGCCGCCGGACTGCGGGCTGCGTTGGCCATCTGACCCTCGCTGTCACGTCCGCTCCTTCAGCAGCGCCAGAACGTCCGCCAGCCGCAGCCCCAGCGTGGTCTTCACCGACCGGATGACCGTGGCCGCTGGGACCGGGTCCGCGCCTTCCAGGGCTACCTCGTGGACCCGCAGGATCCCGTCTCCGGTGAGGACCTCCACCCAGCCCGCGCCCGTGCGGTCCACGGCGACCACGCGGCCCGGGATGCGGCCGGTGTAGTGCACGGCGTCGGGGGCGGGTTCGGCGCGGTGGACGACCACGGTGTCGAGGCCGAGGTGGGTGAAGGCGCCGGGGTAGGGCGGGGTGAGGGCGCGGATCAGGCGGTCGGTGGCGGCCGTCGGGGCGGCCCAGTCGATCTCGCCGTCTTCCGGGAGGCGGGTGCAGCCGTAGGTGGCCGCGTCGTGGTCCTGCGGGTCGCCTTCGTCGCCGGAGAGGCGGCGGGACACCGCGTCGGCCAGGACGGCGCGTTGGCGGGCGTTGAGGCGGTCGTAGAGGTCCGTGACGGTGTCACGGGGGCCGATCGGGACGGGCTCCTGGTAGAGGATTCCGCCCGCGTCCAGGCCCGGGGCCATGCTGTGCACGGTGATCGCGGTTTCCGGATCGCCGTTGACGATGGCCCAGTTGACGTTGGCCCGGCCGCGGCCGCGGGGCAGCGGGGCGTAGTGCACGTTGACGAACGGGCAGCGGGCGAGGAGGCGGTCCGGGAGGATCCGGTCGTAGGACGAGACCACGACGGCGTCGGGTGCGAGGCGGTCGACCAGGGACTCGATGTCGGCGATGCGGATGCCGGGCTCGACGGGGATGCCGAGCTTGGCGGCGAGCCGGGTGGTGTCGTCCTCGCCCGGGCGGACCAGTGCGGCGACGGTGAAGCGGGTGCGGAGGGACTCCAGCGCGTCCGCGGTGGTCGGGCCGATGCCGACGAGGACGATGCGGGCCTCAGCATTCATCGACGTACTCCCTGTCCTCGTCGGTCAGCGTCGCCGGGTCGGCCAGCAGGATCTGGGCGACCTTCAGCCCGCCGGCCTGCAGCCGCACGATCGGTTCGGGGCCGACCGCGGACGGCAGGATCGCCATATGCCCGGCGGCAGGCGCGTCTAGGGGCCAGAACGGCACGCGGGACGCGCCGAGCGCTTCGCGGTCGATGTCGCCCCACACCTGCACGACGGTCGCACCCGGCCAGCGCGCCGCGATCCGCCGGGCTTCCGGTGCGCCGAGGACCGGGCGGTCGCCGGGCCGCAGCGCGACCAGCACGACGTCGACGTCCTGGGGCGTGTTGACCAGCTCCAGCGACGCGGCGACGTGCACGGACGCACCCGCGCGGACCAGCCCGTCGACGATCTCCGGTTCGAACGGGTTGTCGCACAGGACCACGCAGTTCGCGCCGTAGGCGGCGATCCCGCAGTCCGACAGCAGCCGCAGCACCATCCCCCGGTGGTGCTCGAACACGCCGATCATCGGGTGGTGTTCGTTGGTGCCGGCGTAGGCGATGCCGTGCTCGCGCAGCGCCGCGAGGTCGACGTCGTCGCGGCCCAGGCCGATCTCCCAGGCCTCGAACATCAGCGGCACGACCGCGCCCGGTTTGAGGAGCTTGGCGAAACCGGCGTCGATCGGCCGCAGGTGGCCGCTGTTGGTGACGACGTCGGCGGCGGCGATGTGCCGTACCGGGTCCAGCACGGAGACGACCTCGATCGGGCCCCGGGCATCCGCGAACCCGGCCACGGCACCGGTGAGTTCGGCGACGTCGGTGACGGATCCGTAGCGGGTGCTCTTCGTGTACGCGATGACGCGCGCGCCCGCCAGCGACGCCAGCACCGGAGTGACGGCGTAGGCGCCGGTCGCCGCTTCGGTGAGGACGGTTTTGCCGGTGAGGTCGAGGCCGAGGTCGGCGGCCGCCCGCACCGCCAGCCGGGCGAGGCGTTCGGGGGCGAACCCCGGGCGGGTCACAGGACTTCCACGTTGGCGGCGGGCGCCAGCGCGCGCCGGCAGTCCAGCACGTAGGCGGCATGCTCGCGCACCAGGTCGAGATCCAGGTCGTCGTGGTCCACCAGCACCACCACCGCGTCCGCCGCCTGCACGGCCTCGGCGGTGAGGTCGACCCGGGTCAGCCGGGTGTCGACCCGCTGGCCGACGTCGACGTGCGGGTCGACGGCGCTGACCTCCGCGCCCAGGTCGAGCAGCAGTTGCGCGATGCGGGTGGACGGCGACTCGCGGGCGTCGCCGGTGTTCTTCTTGTACGCCAGCCCGAGCAGCAGCACGCGCGAGCCGTTGACCGACCGGCGCCGCGCGTTGAACGACGCGGTCAGGCGGCGTATCACGTAGTCCGGCATGTGGTTGTTGACGTCGTTGGCCAACTCGACGAACCGGAAGCTCTGCCCGAGCGTGCGCTGCACCCGCCAGGACAGGTACGACGGGTCGATCGGCAGGCAGTGCCCGCCGACGCCCGGCCCCGGGGTGAAGCGCATGAAGCCGAACGGCTTGGTCGAGCACGCGTCGATGGCCTGCCATACGTCGATGCCCAAGTCGTGGGCGAACATGGCGACTTCGTTGACCAGCGCGATGTTGACGTGCCGGAAGGTGTTCTCGATGAGCTTGACCAGCTCGGCTTCCTTGGGCGACCCGACCCGGACGGTGCGGTCGACGAGCGAGCCGTAGAAGGTGTCGACGACCTCCAGCGAGCGGGCGTCGATGCCGGAGACCACCTTGGGCGTGTTGACGAGGTTCCACGTCGGGTTGCCGGGGTCGATGCGCTCGGGGCTGTAGCCGAGGTGGAAGTCGCGTCCCGCGACCAGCCCGGAGCCTTCCTCCAGGAGCGGGGCGACGAGTTCCTCGGTGGTGCCCGGATAGGTCGTGGACTCCAGCACGACGGCCGCGCCGGGGCGCAGGAACCGGGCCAGGGTGCGCGCGCAGTCCTCGATGTACGACAGGTCCGGCACGCCCTCGCGCAGCGGCGTCGGGACGGTGATGACCGCGATGTCGAAGCCGCTGAGTTCGCGCGGTTCGGCGGTGGCTTTGTAGCGGCCCGCGTCGATGATCGCGCGGACGTCGGCGGACGGAATGTCCTCGACGTACGACTCACCCGCGGACAGCTGTTTGATCCGGCCCGTGTCGACGTCGTAGCCGACCACGTCGTGGCCGACTTGGGCGGCGCGCACCGCCAACGGCAGCCCGACATAGCCCTGACCCGCGATGGCCACGCGCATGACCCGTTCCCTCCCCAAGAACCAGCCGTGCGGCGGGGAACCGGCGCGCCCACCCGCGCGAACTCCGTTCCCCCACCCGGCGGCCACCCCCGGCCGCGCTTGCCAGGCTATGCGACGGCCGGGGGCCCCGCCGGGGTTTCGGGGAGTTGCGGGGGCGGGTCAGACGTTCGAGGGGGCGTCCGTCCCGGCGCCCCGGCGGCGCAGGGCGACAAGGTCGTGGCGGGCCTCGGGCAGGGTCCGTTCCTCGGCGCCTTCGACGACGAAGCCGGCGTCCGCGATCATCGCCAAGTCGGCGGCGCCGGGCTGGCCTTCGCTGGTCAGGTAGTCGCCCAGGAAGATCGAGTTCGCCAGGTGCAGGGCGAGGGGCTGGAGCGCCCGCAGGTGGATCTCGCGGCCGCCCGCGAGGCGGACCTCGACGTCGGGGAACACGAAGCGGAACAGCGCGAGGATGCGCAGGCAGCGGTGCGGGGTGAGTTCCCAGCGGCCTTGCATCGGAGTGCCTTCGAAGGGGATCAGGAAGTTGACCGGCACCGAGTCGGGGTCGACCTCGCGCAGCGCGAACGCGATGTCGACGACGTCGTCGTCGCTTTCGCCCATGCCGAAGATCGCGCCGGAACACGGCGACAGGCCCGCGGACTTCGCGTCGCCGACGGTGCGCACGCGGTCGTCGAAGGTGTGCGTCGAGCAGATGTCGCGGTAGTTCTCGGCGCTCGTGTTCAGGTTGTGGTTGTACGCGTCCGCACCGGCCTCGCGCAGCCGCTCGGCCTGCCCGGGCTTGAGCAGCCCGAGGCACACGCACACCTCGACGTCCGGCGCGGCGTCCTTGATCGCCCCGACGGTGCCGGCGACCCGCTCGATGTCCCGGTCGCCGGGCCCGCGCCCGCTGGCGACCAGGCACACCCGCTTGGCCCCGGCCTGGATCGCCCGCCCGGCGGCCTGCGCGGCCTCGTCCTCGGAGATCCACGAGTACTTGAGGATCTCCGACGCGGACCCGAGCCGCTGCGAACAGTACGAGCAGTCCTCCGGGCACATCCCGCTCTTCATGTTCACCAGGTGGTTGAGCTTCACCCGCCGCCCGAAGAACTCCCGCCGCACCCGCCCCGCGGCCGCCACCACGTCGAGCACGTCGTCGTCCCCGGTCGCGAGCAGCGCAAGAGCCTCCTCCCGCCCCGGCGCCTCACGCCGCAGCGCCTTGGCGGTCAGCGTCTCCAACAGCTTGTCCACGGCAAGTTCGGTCATGAGGACCATCCTTGGCAGCCCGGGGGAGGGCCCTCAAGCACCGGGGGGACAGTGTCGGGGCGGGATTCTTGTGGGCGTTGGAGGTGGGGACGCCTGAACGAGTGATTTGGCGTCGATCCGTCCGAAGGCGGTGACGGACACGGAACGATGACCGCGGGAGGTGGGCACGTTGGCAATTGCGCCGCGGGAACCATATGCCGATGTCGATCCGGAGCGGGCATTGAAGTACGCCGTTCAGCGGGTCGTCTGCGATCGGGCCGAGGTGATCGAAGGAGTACTCCACACGGCGTCCCGGTCGTGGGGGCACGAGTCGGTCACGGCGAGGCCCGGAGGCAGCTCGGGCGCCGCGTGGATGAACTCGGGTGCCGAATGGGGTCGGGCAACGTGGATCTGCCCGGGACGTGCAACTGGTATGTCCCCGACCTCGTGGTGGCTCCGGCCCGCTTCTTCGACGAAGACGCCGTCTGCCTTGTGCCTGCTCAGACCCTGCTCGTCGTCGAGGTGACTTCGCCCATGACCGCCGACACCGATCGCGCGGCCAAACGGGCCCGCTACGGCGAATACGGAGCGCCGCTGTTCCTGCTCGTCGACCGGGAAGACCGAGTCTGCACGTTGCTGTGGGGCCCGACGAACCAGGGCTATTCGTCGGTGGAGGGCGCGTCGGTGGAGGGCGCGTATCCGTTCGGTACCCCCGTCCCTCTTCCGGACCCGTTCGCCCTCGACTTGGACACGAGCCGCTTCTGAACGCGCGACGGCCGCCCCGGGGAAGGATCCCGGGGCGGCCGTCGCGGATGGTGCGGGGTGGGTCAGCCCTGCCAGACGAGGGACTGGATCTCGCTGTAGGCGTGGAGGCCGTAGGAGCCGCCGTCGCGGCCGACGCCGGACTTCTTGAAGCCGCCGAAGGGGGCTTCCATGTTGCGGCCGACGGTGTTGATGCTGACGCCGCCGGAGCGGATGCGGCGGGCGACCCGGAAGGCGCGCTCGACGTCGCCGGAGAAGACGTAGCTGATCAGGCCGTAGTCCGAGTCGTTGGCGATCTTGATGCCCTCTTCCTCGTCGTCGAACGGGATGACCGTGACGACGGGGCCGAAGAACTCCTCGCGGGCGATCGACATCTGGTTCGTCGCCTCGCTGAACAGCGTCGGGGCGACGAAGAAGCCCTTCTCCAGGTCCGGGCGGTCGCCGCCGGTGACGACGTGCGCCCCCTCGGCCTTGCCGGATGCGATGAGCTTCTCGACGTGCGCGCGCTGGTGAGCGGAGATGACCGGGCCGACCACGACGCCCTCGTCGGCCGGGTTGCCGACCTTGAGCGCCTTGGCGTACTGCTCCAGGGCCGCGACCAGCTGCTGGTAGACGCCGCGCTGCACGATGACGCGGGTCGGGGCGGTGCAGATCTGGCCGGAGTAGAAGCTCCACACGGTGCCGATGCCGGCCACCGCGGCGGCGATGTCCGCGTCGTCGAAGACCACGCAGGCGCCCTTGCCGCCCAGTTCCATGAGCTGCCGCTTCATGCCGCGGCCCGCGACCTCGGCGATCTTCTGGCCGACCGCGGTCGAGCCGGTGAAGCTGACCATGTCGACGAACGGCGAGTCGACGGTCGCCTCGCCGACGTCCACGCCCGAGCCGGTCACGACGTTGACGACGCCCTTGGGCAGGCCGGCCTCTTCGAGGGCCTCGACCATGCGGTAGATCGCCAGCGGGTCCTGGGTGGCGGGCTTGACCACGCAGGTGTTGCCCATCGCCAGCGCCGGGGCGATCTTGCCCGCGGAGTTCGCCAGCGGGTTGTTGTACGACGTGATGCAGGTGACGACGCCGACCGGCTGGCGGACCACCAGCGAGCCGAAGACGCCCGCCTTGCTGAGCGCGGTGGCCGGGGTGACCTGCGGGACCAGCGCGTTCTCGACGGGCTCCAGGGCGCCCTTCGCGTAGCGCTTGAAGCGCGCGTACGCGGTGCCGACCTGCATCATCGTCGCGGTCTGCAGGGTCGCGCCGGACTCGGCGGCGGCCAGCGCGGGCAGGTCGCCGCCCTTGAACAGCAGGTCGGCGGCGCGGTCGAGGATCGCGGCGCGCTGCTCGGGGGTGGTGCGGGACCACGAGTCGAACGCCTCGGAGGCGGCCTGGGCCGCGGCGTACGCCTGCTCGACGGACGCGTCCGGAGCCAGGCCGACGACCTCTTCGGTGGCCGGGTTGATCACTTCGTAGTGGCCGCGGTCGGGCTCGACCCATTCGCCGCCGATGAAGAGCTTCTGCGCCTCGCCGCTCATATGCTGCGTCGTCTCCCTCGCCCTGTAACGCCTGGTGGACCGGTGGGTACGGCCCGTGCGACCCGTTGTCACGCACGGTAATCCGACGGCTCGTCAGATTTCCTCGGCTCTCATTTGATCCCCTACGCCTTCCGTTGCCAAGAGGCAAGGCCCCAACCGGGGAGCGGCAATCGTCACACCGACCGCGAGGGGGAGCCGCGCTGGGGCGGCGACGCCGGACGGGGCGGGCCGCGGCGGGGAGGCCGGGATGCGGCCAGGCGAGGGCCGCGGCGGGGGGCGGGTGAGGCGAGGCGAGGGCCAGGGCGCACTCACGGGTTGGTCGGCTGCCGTGCCGGCCGGGCCGCGGCGGACGCGTGCCGAGCCGCGGCGAGGCCGGGGCGGAGCGAGGCCGGGGCCAGGGCCGCGGGCGAGGTCAGGGCTGGACCGGTCACGTGCGCCCTTCGGCCCCGCCGCTCCGGCCTCCCTCCGCAGTCGGCCACCCCAGCCCCGCCGTCGGTTCGTTGTCCGGGCGCCCGCTCCCCGCCCCGCCGTCGGTTCCTTGCCCGGCCGCGCGTTCTCCGCCCTGCCGTCGGTCCCCCGTCCGCCACCCGCCGCTGTCCCGGCCGCCGCCCCGCGTCCGCGGTCGCGCCCGCGTAGTCTGGAAGTCACCCCGGCCCCACTTCAGGTCCGGGGCGTTCCGCGTTGCCCGCGCGCCGCCCGTCCGGAGGATCCGCGCAACTCATGAGCCTCACCGGTCTCCTTGATGCCCTCGTCACCGATCCCGCCCTCGCGGAGGCCGTCGCGGCCGCGCGGAGCGGCGGGCGCCCCCACCTCGACCTGGTCGGACCCCCCGCGCTGCGTCCGTTCGTGATCGCCGCGCTGGCCGCCCGCGCCGAGCGTCCCGTGCTGGCCGTCACCGCGACCGGCCGGGAGAGCGAAGACCTGGTCAGCGCGCTCGGCTCGCTGCTGCCGCCCGACTCGGTCGTGGAATTCCCCGCGTGGGAGACACTCCCGCACGAGCGCCTCAGCCCCCGCTCCGACACCGTCGGCCGCCGCCTCGCCGTGCTGCGCCGCCTTGCCCACCCGGGCGCCCCGGACACCGTCGGGGGGCCGCTCAAGGTCGTCGTCGCGCCGGTCCGCAGCGTCCTGCAGCCGCAGGTGCGCGGCCTGGGCGACCTGGTCCCGGTCAGCCTCGCGGCCGGCGACTCCGCCGATCTGGACGACATCGTCGAACGTCTCGCGGCGGCCGCCTACGCGCGCGTCGACCTGGTCGAAAAGCGCGGCGAATTCGCGGTGCGCGGCGGCATCCTCGACGTCTTCCCGCCGACCGAGGAGCACCCGCTCCGCGTCGAGTTCTGGGGCGACCAGGTCGAGGAGATCCGCTACTTCAAGGTCGCCGACCAGCGCTCCCTGGAGATCGCCTCGGACGGCCTGTGGGCGCCCCCGTGCCGCGAGCTGCTGCTCACCCCCGAGGTCCGCGGCCGCGCCGCCGCGCTGCTGGAAGACCACCCCAGCCTGGGCGACATGCTCGGCAGGATCAGCGAGGGCATCGCCGTCGAGGGCATGGAGTCCCTCGCCCCGGCGCTCGTCGACGACATGGAGCTGCTGCTCGACGTGCTGCCCGCCGGCAGCCACGTCGTGGTGTGCGACCCGGAGCGCGTGCGCACCCGGGCGGCCGACCTGGTGGCGACCAGCCAGGAATTCCTGGACGCGTCGTGGGCGGCCGCGGCCGGCGGCGGCGAGAGCCCGATCGACCTGGGCGCCGCGTCCCTGCGCAGCCTCGCGGACGTGCGCGAGCACGCCGCGGAGATCGGCGTGCCGTGGTGGACGGCCAGCCCGTTCGGCGCGGACACCGACCTGGACATCCGCCTGGAGGCCGACACCGCCGCCCTCGGCGCGCACGCCGTCGAGTCGTACCGCGGCGACTCGGCGCGGGTGCTCGCCGACGTGAAGGGCCGCCTGGCCGACGACTGGCGTGTCGTCTTCGTCACCGAGGGTCACGGCCCCGCCCAGCGCTACGTCGAACTGCTCTCCGGAGAAGGCGTCACCGCGCGGCTGGAGCCCGACCTGGCCGGCGCCCCCGGCCCCGGCCTGGTGCACGTCACCACCGGCCGCATCGAGAACGGCTTCGTCTCGGAGAGCCTCAAGCTCCTCGTGCTCACCGAGACCGACGTGTCCGGGCAGCGCAGCTCGACGAAGGACATGCGCAAGCTGCCGTCCCGGCGCCGCAACGTCGTGGACCCGCTGCAGCTCAAGGCGGGCGACTTCGTGGTGCACGAGCAGCACGGCGTCGGCCGGTACGTCGAAATGGTGCAGCGCACCGTCGGCGGCGCGCAGCGCGAGTACCTGGTGCTGGAGTACGCGCCCGCCAAGCGCGGCCAGCCCGGCGACCGCCTGTTCGTCCCCACCGACCAGCTCGAACAGGTCACCAAGTACGTCGGCGGCGAAGCGCCTTCGCTGCACCGCCTGGGCGGCGCGGACTGGCAGAAGACCAAGTCGCGCGCGAAGAAGGCGGTCAAGCAGATCGCCGGCGAGCTGATCCAGCTGTACTCGGCGCGGATGGCCGCGCCCGGCCACGCGTTCGGCCCGGACACGCCGTGGCAGCGCGAGCTGGAGGACGCGTTCCCGTACGCGGAGACGCCCGACCAGCTGTCCTCCATCGAGGAGGTCAAGGCCGACATGGAGAAGACGGTCCCGATGGACCGCCTGATCTGCGGCGACGTCGGCTACGGCAAGACCGAGATCGCGGTGCGCGCCGCGTTCAAGGCGGTGCAGGACGGCAAGCAGGTCGCCGTGCTCGTGCCGACCACGCTCCTCGTCCAGCAGCACTTCTCGACGTTCGCCGAGCGGTACGCGCAATTCCCGGTCAACATCCGGGCGTTGTCGCGCTTCCAGACCGACGGCGAAGCGAAGGCGACCCTCGAAGGGCTCGCCGAGGGCAGTGTCGACCTGGTCATCGGCACGCACCGGCTGTTCTCCAACGAGACCCGGTTCAAGGACCTCGGCCTGGTCATCGTCGACGAGGAGCAGCGGTTCGGCGTCGAGCACAAGGAGCAGCTGAAGAAGCTGCGGGCCAACGTCGACGTGCTGACCATGTCCGCGACGCCGATCCCGCGCACGCTGGAGATGGCGGTCACCGGCATCCGCGAGATGTCGACGATCACCACGCCGCCGGAGGAGCGGCATCCGGTGCTGACGTTCGTCGGCCCGTACGACGACAAGCAGATCGCCGCCGCGGTCCGCCGCGAACTCCTGCGCGAAGGCCAGGTGTTCTACATCCACAACCGGGTCGAGTCGATCGACAAGGCGGCCGCGAAGATCCGCGAGATGGTGCCCGAGGCGCGGGTGGCGACGGCGCACGGGCAGATGAACGAGAACGCCCTCGAACAGGTCGTCGTGGACTTCTGGGAGAAGGAGTTCGACGTCCTGGTGTGCACGACGATCGTCGAGTCGGGCATCGATATTTCGAATGCCAACACGCTGATCGTGGAGCGGGCGGACAACTTCGGCCTGTCGCAGCTGCACCAGCTGCGCGGGCGGGTGGGGCGCGGGCGCGAGCGGGCGTACGCCTACTTCCTGTATCCGCCGGAGAAGCCGCTCACCGAGACCGCGCACGAGCGGCTGGCGACCATCGCCCAGCACACCGAGATGGGCGCGGGCATGTTCGTGGCGATGAAGGACCTGGAGATCCGCGGCGCGGGCAACTTGCTCGGCGGCGAGCAGTCGGGGCACATCGCGGGCGTCGGGTTCGACCTGTACGTGCGGCTCGTCGGCGAGGCGGTCGCCGAGTACAAGGGCGACCAGGCCGAGGAAGTGCCCGAGGTCAAGGTCGAACTGCCGGTCGACGCGCACATTCCGCACGACTACGTGCCGGGGGAGCGGCTGCGGCTGGAGGCGTACAAGCGGATCGCCGCGATCACGTGCGAGGACGACGTGGCCGCGGTGCGCGAGGAGCTGACCGACCGCTACGGGCCGCTGCCGGTGCCGGTGGAGAACCTGCTGGAGGTCGCGAAGTTCCGGGCGCACGTGCGGAAGGCCGGGCTGTCCGACGTGACGCTGCAGGGCAACTTCGTGCGCTTCGGCCCGGTCGACCTGCGCGAGTCGCAGCAACTGCGGCTGCAGCGGCTGTTCCCCAAGACGCTGGTCAAGTCGGCGGTGCACCAGATCCTGGTGCCGAAGCCGATGACCGCGCGGATCGGCGGGCAGCCGCTGCGCGACACCGCGCTGCTCGACTGGGCGCGGGACTTGGTGGACGCGGTGATCCTGGAGCCGATCGGGGCGAAGTAGACCGCCGGATCGGCAGGGTACGGCGACGGGTGGGACACCGGCTCCGGTGTCGCACCCGTCGCCGTCCTGGCCCACCCGTGCCAAAAACTTGACGAAGTTGCGGATCTTCTTGCGTGCCCGGTCGTATCTTTGATCGTTGGTCATGGGTCATACGCAAAGCACGAAGCCGCCGTACCAGCGCCATCGAACCCCAGGAGTTCGTGTGAGTCGCACGTCGCGTTCCGTTCCCGCCGTCGCCCTCCTCGCCGTCCTCGCCGGACTCGCGCTGACCGGCTGCTCGGACACCAAGTCCGGTGCCGCCGCGGTGGTCAACGGCGACCGGATCGAGATCTCCACGCTGAACAACCGTGTCAAGGAAGCCGTCGACGCCCGCGAGAGCGTCGGCGCGCGACCCGAGCCCGGCGTGCAGGAGACCCACGACCAGCTGTCCCAACTCGTCGAGCAGCAGGTCACCGACGAGGCGGCCAAGCGCGCGAAGATCACCGTGACGGCGACCGAGATCGACGATGCGAAGCGCCAATGGGAGCAGGGCAACGGCATCTCGCTGGCGACCGCGAAGGCCCAAGACGGCGTCCCCGCGGACCGCGTCGACGCGTGGGTGCGCACCCAGCTGCAGCAGATCAAGCTGCTCCAGGCCGCGGGCGTGCCGCTGAACTCGCAGGCGGTGCCGGCCGCGCTCGCCCGGATCCTCAACGACACCGCGAAGTCGATGACGATCACGATCAACCCGCGCTACGGCAGCGCGTGGACGTTCGGCGACATCGCTCCGACGGTGTACCCGTGGCTGAAGCCGGACCAGTTGACGACGGCGTAGCGGCACCACGGCGGACTGCCCACACTCCGGAACCCGCGCGCGCATTTCCGGCCTGACCTGGCAGGATGAGCGCGCCGCACGGACATCCGACCGGTTGCCCGGCGGCTGCGCGCCGCGTGCGGGGGGTCGCACGCGGACCGGGGGCTGGGGAGGACTGCGCTCGTGTCCGGGATACCGGGTTTCCGTTCTGCTGCCGTGCTGTCGGCCGTGCTCCTGCTTGCCGGGTGCGGGGCCGGGATAGGCGACGTCGTGGACGGCGCCGCCGCGGCGAAGCCGACGCCGTCGGGCTCCGCCGCACCGACGCCGACGCCGTCCGACGACGGCGGTCCGGCCCGGCGGTATCTGACGTCCGATCAGCTCGACGAGGCCCTCGTCGGTGAGGACGCCTTCCCGGCAGGCTGGCAGACCCTGCCCGCGACCGACACGGCGACGATGCCCGGCAAAGGGCCCATCGTGATCGACAAGCCCGAGTGCGCGAAGGCGAGCGAGCTGCTCAACCTTGGCAACGCCGGCATTCCTCCGATGGGGACCGCCGCCATCGTGGCGATGTCCCCGCGCGACCGGGCCCTGTCGGGGGTGACCGTCGCGGCGTTCGGCGCGGCGGACGCGGGGCGGCTGATCGACCGGGTGCGCGAGGTGCTGCCGCGTTGCGCGACGTTCTCGTCCACGCAGGACGGCAAGAAGTTCACGCAGGAGACGACGTCCGTGCCCCCGGTGCGGCTGGGCGACGAGGCGTACGCGATGGCGGTCGTCACCCGGCCGCCCGCGGGGTCGGCGACGTCCGGGTGGGCGCACACCGCCGCCGTCGTGCGGGTCGGCGACGTGCTGATCGAGGCCACGTACGTCAACCTCGACGGCCCGAGCCCCGAAATGCCCGACGAGGACCTCCTCCGCCGCCAGGTCGACCGGGTCAAGGCGGCGCTGGCGGGCAGGCCGCTGCCGCCGGGCTGACGGCTCGGGGCCGGTGCCCCGCGGGCCGGCCGCCGGACCGGGGCGACGCCGGGACGGTAGGCCCGGCCGCCCGATCCGGGCGACGCCGGGACGATATGCCCGGCGGCGTGCCCGCCGATCCGCGTACGGTGATGCCGTGAGTGATCTCAGCCCCACTGCCGCTTTGCCCCGTCTGATCCTGCTGACCGGCACGCACCGGGTGGCCCCCGGGCTGCTGTCCTGGCCCGCGTGGCAGGTGCTGCGCGAGGCGGACCAGGTGTTGACCGGGGAGGCGGGGCATCCACAGCTTCCCTACCTGCGCGAGGCCGGGGTCGACGTGACCGTCGTCGGGGAGGTGCCGGTCGGGGGCCTCGTCCGGCGCCTGCTCGCCGACGCGCGGTCCGGGCGGGTGCTGTGGCTGTCCGCGTCGGACGGCGACCCGGAGCTGGGTGCGGCCCTCGCGCAGGCGTCGGCGGCCGATCCGGAGGCGTTCCCGGTGATCGAGGTGGTGCCCGGTTCGTGGGACCTGCCGGGCGCGCGGGTGCTGGACCTGGTCGCGGTGATGGACCGGCTGCGGTCGCCGGGCGGCTGCCCGTGGGACGCGAAGCAGACCCACGAGTCGCTGGTGCGCTACCTCGTCGAGGAGGCGTACGAGCTGGTCGACGCGATCGACTCGGGCGACCGCGCGCACCTGCGCGAGGAACTCGGCGACGTGCTGCTGCAAGTGGTGTTCCACGCCCGGGTCGCCGAGGAGGACGCGGACGACCCGTTCGGCATCGACGACGTCGCGGCGGGCATCGTCGAGAAGCTGATGCACCGCCACCCGCACGTGTTCGGCGACGTCGTCGCGGAGAGCGCGGAGCACGTCGAACGCAACTGGGAAGAGATCAAGTCGGCGGAGAAGAGCGAGCGCGAGTCGGTCGTCGACGGTATCCCGCTCGGCCAGCCCGCGCTGTCCCTCGCCGCCAAGCTGATCTCCCGCACCCGCCGCGGCAATCTCGACGTCCCGGTCCCCGGCACGATCGCCGCCCCGGACACCGTCGACGCCTCCGCCGTCGGCGACCTGCTCCTCACCGTCACCGACCTGGCCGCCGCCCACGGCATCGACCCGGAGACGGCCCTCCGAGCCGCCGCCCTCCGCCACCGCGACCGGATCCGCGCAGCGGAAAGCACGCCGCGGGAGGGCTGACGGGCGCTAGATGTCCTGGTCGATCAGGTAGGCCGTTTCGTCGAACAGCTGCATGACGATCACGACCAGGATCTGGGCGACGACGGTGTACTCCAGCACGAGGCCGGGTGCGACGTAGGCCTTGCGGTAACTGTCGTCGGGGCCGATGGGGCCGGTCGCGGCCTTGTTGAACGGATCGCGCGCGAGCACCCGCACCCCGCGATCCAGCATGGCCCGGCGCTCGGCGGGCAGGCTGTCACGGACCTCGGCTGCGGTCTCGGTGAACTCGACACGGTAGAGCTGGTCGGACACGTGCCCTCCCCACTGGCGGCTGTACTCGCACCAGCCTAGCCCGGGGCGTCGGCAACGCCCCGGGCCTTGGCCCGTCACCCCACGTGCACGCCCTCGTGCACGTTCTCCACCCGTTTCGGCAGTGCCAGGATCAGGACGAACACCAGGCCCAGGCCGCCCGCGACGCCGTACAGGTTGCGTTGGAAGGACCGCGCGAAGTCGGTGGCGCCCGCGGTGATGCCGGCGTTGTTGACCGCGGTGCGGACCTGGTCCTGCATCGGCTGCGGCAGGGACTTCAGCTTGCTGTCGTCGCAGGACGCCGGCACGACGGCCGGGTCCTGCTCGCTGGAGCGGTCGTGGACGCAGGCGCGGAAAGCTTTTACCAGGACGTCCTGGTCGCGGCCGACGATGCCGACCGCGGCGAGGTCGCGGCGCAGGTCAGGGACCGCCTTGGCCGCCGCCGGGCCGGACTGCGCCGTCATCAGGCCGAAGAACACCACACCGACCACCGCGATGCCGATCGCGTTGCCGAGCTGGTTCACCGCGTTGAGCACACCGGATGCCGAACCCGCGTCCTTCGGCGCCACACCCGACAGCACCGTGTCGGCCAGCGGCGGCAGCAGCAGGCCCATGCCGAGCCCCATCACCACCAGCGGAATCAGCATCTCCCACGCCGAGATCCCGATCCCGAAGTGGTCGACGGCCCACGCGTAGGCAACCAGCCCGCCGGCCAGTACGAGCGCGCCCAGACTCAGCACGTTGCGCCCGAGCCGCGGCACCAGGAACTGGATCGACAGGCCCGCCGCGACCGACACCCCGAGCGAGAACGGCACCCCCGCGAGGCCCGCGTGCAGCGGCGACCATCCCAAGCCCAGCTGCTGGTACAGCGACCAGGTGAGGAAGAACGCCGCCATGCAGCCCTGGAACAGCAGCAGCACGACCATGCCCACCGAGAACGACCGGGCCCGGAACAGGCCCAGCTCGACCAGCGGCGACCCGTCCCGGCGGGTCTTGCGGTGCTCGTACCCGACGAAGACCGCGAAGACCGGCAGCGAGCCGATCATCAAGGCGAACGTCCACCACGGCCAGCCGAGTTCACGCCCCTGCACGAGCGGATAGACGAGCATCAGCAGCCCGGACGTGACGAGCCCGACCCCCACGAGGTCGAGCTTCAACGCGTGCGGCGCCTTCGACTCGCGGACGAACATCAGCGTGGCGACGATCCCCAGGATGCCGACGGGGATGTTGACCAGGAAGATCGGTCGCCAGCCCCAGCCGAACACGTCGCCCTGGATGAGGAGTCCGCCGACGATCGGGCCGCTGATCGCGGCCATCCCGGCGACCGCCCCGTACATCCCGAAGACCTTGCCGCGCTCCGACGGCGGGAAGGACACATGTGCGATGGCCAGGATCTGCGGCACCATGATCGCCGCCATCAGCCCCTGGAACGCGCGTGCCCCGATGAGCATCCCGGGCCCCGTCGCCACCCCGCACAGCAGCGAGGCGAAGGTGAAGCCCGCCATGCCGATGACGAACAATCTGCGGCGGCCGAAGATGTCGCCGAGCCGGCCGCCGGTGATGAGCACGACGGCGAAGGACAGCGCGTAGGCCGCCGCGATCCACTGCACCGACGCGTAGCTCGCGCCGAGTTCGTCCTGGATGGCGGGGATCGCCACGTTCACGATCGTGACGTCGAGCAGATCCATGAACCCCGCGGTCAGCACGACCGCCAGGGCAATCCACCGTTTGCGGTCGGGCTCCGGCGAGGCGTCGTCACCGGTGCCGGGTATTGCCACGTCCATGGTATTGGCCATGTATTGCCCCCAGTTGGTCGCACACGTGTCCGCACGAACCGCCGCATGTGCGATTGTGACAAGTGCGTTCAGGGGGTCCGGCACCGGGGTCGGCACGGCGACAAAGCGCCGTCTCCGGACGCCTCCGGAAGGCCTCCGGAGGCGTCCGGGAGCCGTCGGTCAGTACTTGCGGATGCCGCCCAGCCACGTCCCGAGGACCGCCGTCGCGGAGAGCGCCATCGGGTCGGCGGTCCGCGGATCCCGGTCGAGCCACACCAGGTCCGCGGGCGCGCCCGGCACCAGCCCGGCGCTCCGGTCGTCCGCGAAAGCCTGGTGCGCGACGCCGGTCGTGTACGCGTCCAACGCCTCGTCGACGGACAGCCGTTGATGCGGTGTCCAACCCTCCGGCGCCGGCGCGCCGTCCGCGGTGCGGCGGGTGACCGCGATCTGCACGCCCTCCATCGGCACGTGCGAGCTGACCGGCCAGTCGCTGCCGAACGACAACGCGACCCCGCGGCGCGCCAAGTCGCCCATCGGGTACTGCAGCTCGGCACGCTTGCCGCCCAGCCGGGGGACCGTCAGAACCGTTTGCAGCGGGTCGAGTTGCGCCCACAGCGGCTCGAAGTTGGCGATCACGCCCAAGGCCGCGAAGCGCATCAGGTCCGCGGGATCGACGAGCTGCACATGGGCGATCACCGGACGCCGGTCCCACTCCGGATTGGCGATCTTCGCCGCGGCAACGGCGTCGAGGGCCGCACGGACTCCGGCATCCCCGATCGCGTGAATGTGCACTTGGAAGCCCACCGCGTCGAACGCCACCACGGCATCCGCGAGTTGCTCGGGATTCCAGACCGGCATGCCGCACGAATGCGGGGCATCGCAGTACGGCTCCAGCATGGCGGCGGTGCCCGACTCGACGACACCGTCCGCGAAGAACTTCACGGTGTTCGCGGTCAACAGCCCGCGGCCTTCCGCGGCGACCCGGCGGCGGGCCGCGGTGAAGACGTCCCGCTGCGCGTCGAGGTGCCGGTCGGGGTCGGCGCGGAAGGCCAGGTTGGTGCGCACATGCAAGGCGTCCGCACGCACCGCGGCAAGGTACGGATCGACCATCTCCGGCTCCACCCAGGCGTCCTGCACCCAGGTGACGCCTGCCGCGGCGAACGTGCGCCCGGCGATCCGCAGCGCGTCCACGAGTTCCTCGGTCGGCCGGCCCGGGATCCGGTCCAACACCAGGTCGCAGGCGTGCCATTCGCGCAGCGTGCCGAGCGCGGAGCCGTCCGGGCGGCGGACGATCCAGCCGAGCCGCGGATCCGGCAGGTCCGCCGTGACCCCGGCGCGCCGCAGCGCCTCGGAGTTGCACCACACCGTGTGGTAGTCGTACGCGCGCAGCACGACGGGCCGGTCCGGGACCACGGCGTCGAGCCACCGTGCGTCGAACGCGCCGTCCGGCACGAGCGCCGGGTCGTAGCTGGCGCCGACGATCCAGTCCTCGTCCGGATGCGCGGCGGCCCAGCGCCCGACCTCGGCGACGATCGCGTCGACCGAGGCCAGGCCTTTGATCCGCGGGCCGAAGTGCTCCAGCCCGCCGAACATCGGGTGCGCGTGCCCGTCCCCGAACGCCGGCATCAGGATGCCGGCGCCGAGGTCCACGACGTGGTCGGCGGCGAAGTCCGCCGCGGCGTCGCCCACCGCCACCACTCTTCCGCCGCGTACGGCCAGTGCGTCGGTGTCGCCGTGGTGCGGGTCTCCGGTGCGGATCGTGCCGCGGAACAGCCAGGAGTCGGACACTGCGTCGATTTCCTTGTCGTGCCGGGGTTTTGCTGCGTTCGGGGTGAGGCGTCAGTCGCGTTCGACGTCGACCGTGGTGAGCTTTGCATAACGTTCCGGCTGCCGTGCCCGGATGCTCAGCGCGACCACGACGCCGATGACGAACACCACCGGGATCGGCACGATGAGCGCGGCGTTCGTCGAGTCGCCGGACGCGGTCAGCATGTCGAAACCGTCGACGACCTTGTAGATCATGTAGCCGAGACCGACGGCCGCGACGATCGGTGCGACGACGACGCGCCACACCGGGAATCCGCGGCGGTCCTTGCGGAAGTAGCCGATGACCGCGAGTGCGGCGAGCAGTTGCATGGCCATGACGCCGAGGATGCCGGTCGCATTGGTCCACAGGAACGTGATCATGTACGGGTCCGCGTCGACCGCGATCGTGACCAGGACGCCGATCAGCGCCAGTGCCGACTGCGCGACCACGGCGACCACCGGCGACTCCATGCGGCGGTCGATGGTGGCGAGCTTGCGCGGCATGAGGCCCTCGCGGCCCATCGCGTAGAAGTAGCGCGCGGCGCCGTTGTGGAAGGCGAGTGTGGCCGCGAAGGCGCTGGTGATGATGAGGACGTGCATCGTGTCGGACGCCCACTGCCCGACGAAGTGGCCGGCCGCGGTGTACACCATGTCCGGGCCGCCCTCGCCCTGCGCGACGGCCTGCGCGTTGTCCGAGCCGTAGGCGTTGAGGACCATCCACACGGAGAACGCGTAGAAGATGCCGAGGAAGCCCACCGCGATGTAGGTCGCGCGCGGCACCGAGCGGGCCGGGTCCTTGGCCTCCTCGGCGTAGATCGCGGTCGCCTCGAACCCGACGAACGCGCCTATCGCCAGGACGAACATGCCGCCGACGCCGCTGTCGCCGAGGTGGCTCGGGTTGAAGACGGTGAAGTCGAGGCCCTGCGGACCGCCGCCGTCGGCGAAGATGCCGCCGTCCAGCACGAGCAGGATCAGGCACTCCAGGACCAGCGCCACGCCGAGCACCTTGGCGCTCAAGGTGACCTTGAGATAGCCGAGCGCGCCGATCGCGACGAGGCCGATCAGCGACCAGGCCCACCAGACCATGTGGAAGCCGAACACGCTGTCGATGCCCGTCTCGGCGAAGAACCCGAAGCCGGCCAGCAGGCCGACCTCGACCATGTTGTAGGCGAGGATCGCGACGTAGGCGGCGCCGACGCCCGCGGGGCGGCCGATGCCCTGGCCGATGTAGGCGTAGAAGGCGCCGGCGTTGCGCACGTACCGGCTCATCGCGGTGAACCCGGCCGCGAAGCACATCAGCAGCAGGCCGGACACGAAGTAGCCGAACGGGGTGGCCTTTCCACCCATGCCGATGGCGAGCGGAGCGCCGCCGGCGATGACCGTGAGCGGCGCGGCCGCGGCGACGACGAAGAACACCAGGTCGCCGGTGCCGATCGCGCCGCGGGTCAGATGCCCTTCGTCGGTGGGGGCGGAGGAGGTCGGCACGGCAGCGTCGGCGCCGGGCGGGGGAGGGGTGCCGTGCATGGTCATGGGCGTCTCCGTGGAAAACTACAGGCTGCAGTTTTAGTGCGCCGACCGTACTGCCAGACCGGCCGGGCGCATAGACCCCGCGTCTCGGAAAAGGTGCAAAACTTGTCCCGCAATGCCCCGCCGCGGGCGTGCCCGATCGCCACCGAGGAGTAAGCCGCCATGGGCAGGCCGCGCCGCGCGCTCCTGAGCGCCGACCTGATCGTGCGCGAGGCGCTCGCGCTGATAGATGCCGACGGCGTCGAGGCCTTCAGCATGCCGAAGCTCGCCGCCCGGCTCGGGGTGAAGTCGGCGTCGCTGTACAACCATGTGGACGGCCGCCCGGCGATCGTCGAGGGCATCCGCGTGCTCATCGTCGACGAAATGGACATGAGCGGCTTCGCCGACCGGCCGTGGTCGGAAGCGCTCATCGCGTGGGGCCGCTCCTACCGCACGGCGTTCGCCCGGCACCCCAACGTCATCGGGCTGATCACCACGACCACGGTCACCTCGCCCGCGACCCTGGACATGTTCGAAACGGTCGTCGACGCCCTCGCCCGCGGCGGATGGCCGCCCGAGACGATCGTGCCGGTGCTGACGTCGGTGGAGAACTTCCTGGTCGGCGCGTCCTTCGACCAGGCCGCCCCGGACGTGATGATCGACGTCGCCGAGCGCGAGCACGAAGTCCCCCAGCTCGCCGCCGCCTTGCGCGCCGCGGGTACTGCCAAGGCGGGCCGCGCCGAGGTCGCTTTCGAACTGGGGCTGGCGGCGCTGATCGGCGGTCTGACCGCCCAACTGGCGGCGCTGACGGACGGGCCGGCATAAACCCCCGCGCCCACGGCATGCCCCGGTTGTCTGTTGACCTCACCCTCAGCCTCTTCTAGGTTGTCAGACAACTTGCCGTGACATTGCCTGATGCACCTGATCGAGAGGGGCGGCTCACCCATGCGCAATCGGTGGACGGATGCGGAGGCCGGCGGGAGCCCGCTGGAGGAGTGCGCGTACGGGTCCCGGCTCATCGGCGCCGAGCCGACCCTGGTGCTGCACGGCGGCGGCAACACCTCCGTCAAAGCCACGGTCGCCGACGTGACCGGCGCCGACGTCGAGGTCCTGCACGTCAAGGGCAGCGGCCACGACCTCGCCACGATCGGCACGAACGGCTTCGCCCCGCTCCGCCTCGCCCGGCTGCGCGAACTGCTCGGGGTACCCGCGCTGTCCGACCCGCAAATGGTCAACGAACTGCGCTGCGCGCTCCTCGACGCGGCCGCGCCCGACCCCTCCGTCGAGGCCCTGCTGCACGCGATGCTGCCGCACCGCGCGGTGCAGCACAGCCACGCCGACGCGATCCTCTCGCTCACCAACCTGGCGAACGGCGAAGACGTCATCCGCGAGGTCTTCGGCGACGAGGTCGTCATGGTGCCCTACGTGATGCCCGGCTTCGACCTGGCCGTCGCGTGCGCCCGGCTCTGGCCGAAGCGGTCCCACGGCGGCACCGTCGGCATGGTCCTGCTCAACCACGGTCTGTTCACCTTCGGCGACCGCACGGAGGAGGCGTACACCCGGCACATCGACCTCATCACTCGCGCCGAGGAGTACCTCGCCGCGCACACCGGCCGCACCGCGCCCCGCCCCGCACCCGCGCTGCCGGACGTGCCGCGTACCGAACTCGCCGCGCTGCGCAGGGCGGTCAGCGGCGCGGCCGGTCACCCGATGGTGGTCGGCAGGCACACCGACGAGGCCACCGCCGCGTTCGTCGCCCGCGACGACCTGGCCGCGGTCGCCACCCGCGGCCCCGCGACGCCCGACCACGTCATCCGCACCAAGCGCACCGCGCTCGTCGGGACCGACGTGGAGGCCTACGCGGCCGACTACGACGCGTACTTCGGCCGCAACCACACCCGCCGCGGCACCGAGCTGAACCGGCTCGACCCGGCGCCGCGCGTGGTCCTGGACCCGCGGCTCGGCATGCTCACCGCGGGCCGCCGCGCGAAGGACTCCGACATCGCCCGCGACATCTACCTGCACACGATGGACGTGATCGCCAAGGCCGAGGAGCTCGGCGGCTACCAACCCGCGTCCGAGGCCCACATCTTCGATCTGGAGTACTGGGACCTCGAACAGGCCAAGCTCCGCCGCGCCGGTGCCCCTCCCGCGTTCGCCGGCGAGGTCGCGCTGGTCACCGGCGCCGCGTCGGGCATCGGGCGGGCGTGCGCCCGGGCGCTGCTGGCGGCAGGCGCGAGCGTCGTCGGATGGGACCTCCACGACGCCGTCGAGACGCTCTCCGACAGCCCCGAGTACCTCGGGCAGCGCGTCGACGTCACCGACGCGGCCGCGGTCGGCGCGGCGTTGGACGCCGCGGTGACGCGGTTCGGCGGCCTGGACATCGCGGTGCCCAGCGCGGGCGTGTTCGCGTCCGGCATGCCGATCGCCGCCTTGGACACGGACACTTGGCGGCGGTCGATGGCCGTCAACACCGAGGCCGTCGCGGTGCTGTTCCGCGAGATCCACCCGCTGCTGGCGCTGGCCCCGCGCGGCGGCCGGGTCGCGCTCATCGCGTCCAAGAACGTCCCGGCGCCCGGCCCCGGTGCGGTCGCGTACTCGGCGTCCAAGGCCGCCGTCACGCAGCTCGCCCGGGTCGCCGCGCTGGAGTGGGCGGCGGACGGCATCCGGGTCAATGTCGTGCACCCGGACGCGGTCTTCGACACCGGGCTGTGGACGCCCGAGGTGATCGCGGAACGGGCGGCGAGCTACGGCCTGACGCCCGACGAGTACAAGCGCCGCAACCTGCTGCACATCGAGGTGGCGAGCGCCGACGTCGCCAACGCCGTCGTGCGGCTGTGCTCGGACGACTTCCGCGCCACCACGGGCGCCCAGCTCCCGGTCGACGGCGGCAGCGACCGCGTGGTCTGAGCAGTGCCGGAGTCCCCAAGGCCAAGGAGCCAGGGAGACGCGGAAAGGCCCGGAGGCAGCCGCCTCCGGGCCTTTCCGCGGGTGTCCGGGGTCAGTCGCTGGTGCGCACGATCTGGAACTCGTACGCGCCTTCCACGAAGTACGTCTTCGAGTACGCCAGCAGCGTGTGCGCCGCGTCGTAGTGCAGTTGGTCGAGCAGCACGAACAGCCGGTGCTTGGCCGCGTCCGGCCCCCAGGCGATGTGCGCCGACATGACCGCGTGCACCTTGGCCAGGCCGAGCGTGGGGTGCCGCCCGAGCAGGTTCTCGAACGCCGCGAACATCGACCCGGACAGAGTGTCGGGGTCGAAATCGGCGGGGAACAGGTCGCGCGGGATCAGGTCGTACGAGTACGCCACCACATCGTGGTCCGCGGTGATCCGCCGCCGCAGCTCCAGGACTTCGGTGTCCGCGGGCACGCCCATCCGCTCCGCCTCGTCGGGCAGCACCTGGCGCAGGGTGCGCCGGCCGTACTCGTGCCCGGGCACCTTGCCGCTCGCTCTGATCCGCTCGGTGATCGACCCCATGCGCTCCAGGCCGTCCTGCACCGAAGGCTGGTCGAGCACGAACGTGCCCGCGCCCTGCTGTGTGCGGATCAGGCCGAGGACGTGCAGTTCCTTGAGCGCGGTCCGCACGGTGGCACGCGACACCCCGAAGCGCTTGCACAGCTCGGCTTCGGTGGGCAGTCGCGTACCCGGGGGGTAATTCCCGTCGCGGATCTGGGCTTTGAGGGACCGGACGATGTCGTCGGCCAGCGGCCTCCGGATGTGGGTCGCCATACGTAACATCTTGACAGTTCCCAAGTCGTCTGACAACTTCGCCTCACTTGGTCGACGAGACCGGGTTTATCAGGAACGGAGGCGGGGCGGATGCGCACGATCGACTGGGTACCGGCGCAGGGGAGCACCCCCGAGCACATCAGGCTGATCGACCAGACCAAGCTGCCGGAGAACCTCGTCGACCTCCGCATCGACAGTGTCGACGCTCTCATCGACGCGATTCGGCGCCTCGCGGTGCGCGGTGCCCCCGCACTCGGCGTGGCCGGCGCCATGGGCGTCGCCCTGGCGGTGCGGGGGCTGCCGGACGATCCCGCCGCGGACCCGGCCGCGGACCGCGCCGCGCGCGCCGAGATCGACGCGCTGCGCGCCGCCCGGCCGACCGCGGTCAACCTCGCGTGGGGCGTCGACACCGCGCTCGCCGCGTACGACGCGGGCGGGCCCTGGGCGGCGCTGGAAGCCGCGCTCAAGGTCCGCGACGACGACATCGCCGCCTGCGCGGCCATGGCGGACCGCGGCGCCGAGCTGCTGGCCCGGCTGGTGCCGGGGAAGCCCGAGCTGACGGTGATGACCATCTGCAACACCGGCGCGCTCGCCGCCGTCGAACACGGCACCGCGCTCGGCGTCATCGAGAAGCTGCACACCGACGGGCGCCTCGCGCGCGCCGTCGCCTGCGAGACCCGGCCGCTGCTGCAGGGCGCCCGGCTCACCGCATGGGAACTGGACCGCATGGGCGCCCGGTACGACCTCATCGTCGACTCCGCGGCGGCCATCACGCTGGCGCGCGGCGGCATCGACGCCGTGCTGGTCGGCGCGGACCGCATCGCGGCCAACGGCGACACGGCCAACAAGATCGGCACGTTCGCCGTCGCCTTGGCCGCCCAGCGCGCCGGCGTGCCGTTCCTGGTGGTCGCACCGGAGACCACCGTCGACGTCGCCACCCCGGACGGTGACGCCATCCACATCGAGGACCGCGGCACCGCCGAGGTCGTCGACTTCCACGGTGTGCGCACCGCCCCCGCGGGTGCCACCGCGGTCAACCCGGCCTTCGACGTCACGCCCGTCGACCTGATCACGGCGATCGTCACCGACACGCGCGTCGTCGACACCGCCGCCAAGGAGACCCCCGCGGACAAGCCGGCCCCGGCCGGCCCCGCGGACTGAGCACCGCCCCTCACGACCGTCCCCCCGACGAGGAGACCAGGATGAAGTCACCGGCGATACGCGTGCTGGCCGCCGCAGCCCTCGGCGTTTCCGTACTGGCCGGCTGCTCGCAGAACACCGACGACAAGAACGACGCCGCTTCAAGCGGCGCCTCGGGTGCGGGCGGCGGCTCGTCCTCCTGCACGACGAACAGAACCGTCGACAACGCCTTCAAACTGCCCGCCGACAAGCCGGCCGGGCTCAAGGCGAGCTTCAAGGTCGCCCTGGTCCGCCAGTCCGGCGTCGGCGACTACTTCGAGCAGTGGGGCAACGGCGCGACCAAGCAGATCCGCGCCGCGGGCGGCGAGGTCACCGTCTACGACGCGCGCGGCAACAACGCCACCCAGGTCAGCCAGTTCGACGAGGCGATCAACACCAAGCCGGACGTCATCATCGTCGATCACGGCCTCGCCGACTCGGTCAACCCGAAGATCGACCTGGCCATCAGCAAGGGCATCCCGGTCGTCGTCTACGACGTCGCGATCTCCAACTGCAAGGCCGTCTACATCTCGCAGGACGACGCGTCCATCGCGAACAAGATCCTCGGCTTCATGAAGCAGGAGAACGCGAGCGGCGGCAAGGTCGCCTACGTCAACGTCTCGGGCATCGCGCCGCTGGACTCGCGCGACGCGGTCTACAAGCAGTTCCTCAAGGACAACCCCTCCTTCACGCAGTCCGCGAAGTTCGGGAAGTACACCGAGTCGGTCGCCGCGGACACCGCCAGCGAAGGCGCGTCGGCGCTTACCGGCGCCAAGGACACCACCCTCGCGTTCGCCGCGTACGACGAACTGGCCAAGGGCACGCTCATCGCCCTGCGCCAGAACGGCATGTCCAAGGTCAAGGTGTACGGCGTGGACATCTCCACCGCCGACATCCAGCTCATGACCCAGGCCGACAGCCCGTGGCGCGCCACCGCGGCCACCGACCCGTCCAACGTCGGCCAGATCGTGGCTCGCGCCGCGGTGGCCCAGGCGGGCGGCGTGCAGATGCCGCAGAAGATGACGATCCCCGCCGCGCTGATCACCCAGGACCAGCTGCGCGAGAAGAACATCACCAACATGGAGGACCTGCGCAAGGGCCTTCCCGAACTGACCACGCCCGACTACCTCGGCGCCGGTTGGATCCCGCAGGTCCAGCCCACCGGCTGATCCCGCAGACCGCGCCGCCGGCCGACCGCCGGCGGCGCGCCCCGGTCGGTACCGCGTGGCGCGGGCCGCGTCCCCTGGCGGCGCGGGGCGCGGTTGCGACCGCCGCGACCACCCCGCG
>NZ_JBMULZ010000004.1:0-4846 GCF_049534875.1 Uniformispora flossi | reverse complement strand
TAACCGGGGGGGGGTGGGCCCCCCCCCCGCCACCCCCCGCCCTCCCCCCCCCCCCCCCCGCGGCCGCCCCCCCCCGCCCGCCCGCGCCCCGGTCGGAACCGCGTCGCGCGGGCCGCGTCCCCTGTCGGCCCGCGCCGCGGTTCCGACCGCCTCGACCACCCCTCGCCCACCCCCAACCGGCCGGCTCCCCGAACATCCGTGGCACGTCCGGAAAGGAGGCACCCTTGCGGCAGGAATCCAGCCCGGTCCTCGACGTCCGCGGCATCGAGAAGAGCTACGGACCGAACCGGGTGCTGCGCGGTGTCAGCTTCACCCTGGAAAAGGGCTCCATCTACGGCCTGATGGGCGCCAACGGAGCGGGCAAGTCGACGCTCATCAAGGTGCTTTCGGGTGCCGAGGCGCCCGACGGCGGCTCGATCCTCAGGGACGGCGAGACCGTCGTCTTCCCCGATCCGCTCGCCGCCCAGCGCAGCGGCATAGGCACCGTGCACCAGAACCCGAACGACGGGGTCATCCTCGACATGACGGTCGCGGAGAATCTCGCGCTCGACCGCCTCAGCGACGGATCGTCGCCGGTGCTGTTCAGCCGCCGCCGCACGGAAGCGCAAGCGGTGGAGGTCGCCGCGACGCTCGGCATGCACCTGGACAAGGCGACACTGCGCGCCCCGGTCCGCGAACTCGGCGTTTCCGAGCGCCAGTTGCTGGTGCTCGCCCGGCAGCTCTCACGTCGGCCGCGCCTGCTCATCCTGGACGAACCGACGTCCGCGCTGTCCAGCGAGGAGAGCGCCCGGCTGTTCGACCTGGTGCGCGCGCTCGCTGCGGACGGCATGACCGTCCTCTTCGTCACCCACAAGCTCGCCGAGATCGACCAGCTCTGCGACCGGGTCGGCGTCCTGCGCGACGGTGCCATGCAGGGCGAGTTCGACCCGCAGCCCGGCGGCACCGGATTCTCCTGGCCGACGGTGCTGACCGCACTGTTCGACCGCACGCCCGCGCAGATGGCACGCGACGCGCTGCCCGGCGGGGAGCCCGTGCTGTCGCTGAAGGGCGTGCGGGTGTTCCCGGACACCCCCGCGTTCGGGCTCGACGTCCGCCAAGGCCACGTCACCGTGCTGCTCGGCCTCCTCGGCAGCGGCAAGACCGAACTGCTCGAATGGGTCTTCGGCGCGGGCCGCGCCGCCTCCGGGCGCGGCACGCTCGACGGCAAGCCGTACGCGCCCGGACACCCGCACGACGCCATCAAACAAGGCGTCTACCTGGTGCCCGAATCACGGCACGAGCAGGCCATCATTCCCGGCTGGTCGCTCGCGTCCCAGATGACGCTGCCGTTCACCGCCGACTTCACGGCCGGCACGCTGATGCGCACCGGTGCCGAACGCCGCGCCGCGGCCGCCAAGATGCGCGAGATCGGCGTGGTCGCGTCCGGGCCGAACGCGCCCATCGAGACGCTGTCCGGCGGCAACCAGCAGAAGGTCGTCATCGGACGGTGGCTGCTCGGCAAGCCGCGCGTACTGCTGCTCGACGAGCCGTTCCGCGGCGTCGACATCAACGCCCGGCACGACATCGGCGCGATCGTCCGCGAACTCGCGTCCTCGGCCGCGGTCCTCGTGGCCACCTCCGACGTCGACGAAGCCCTCGAAGTCGGCGACCGCATCGTCGTCTTCAACAGCGGGCAGGTCACCGCCGACATGCCGCTCGCGGAAGCCTCCCGGGAACGGCTGATCGACGCGATGAGCATCCGCGCGTCGCAATTCCTCGGCCCCGAAGCAGGCCCCGAAGCAGGCCCCGAAGCAGACCCCGGACAACGAACCCCCGGAACAGCCGGAAAGGAGAGGGGTGCATGAACGTGCAGGCATCCGCCCCGAAGACTCGGGCCAACGCGAACAACCGGGAAGTCCTCGGCATCGCGAGCGACTTCGTGGTGCGCTACGGCGTCATCATGGTCGGTGTCGGGCTCGGCATCTTCTTCTCCGTGACCGCATCCGGATTCGCCACCTGGCACAACACCGTCTCGATCCTGCAGATCCAGTCGGTCGCCGCGATCGCCGCGCTGGGCATGACGCTCACCGCCATCGTCGGCGACCTGGACCTGTCCGTCGGCGCGGTCACCGGCCTCTCCGTCACAGTGGCCGCCGAGCTGATGATCCATTACGAGCTGACCGGCCCCACGGCCATCGCCGGCTGCCTGCTCGTCGGCCTGCTGGTGGGCTGCTTCAACGCCACGCTCATCGTGTTCCTGCGCGTCCCGCCGCTGCTGGCCACCCTCGGCACGATGTTCACCATCCAGGGCCTCAAGCGCTGGCTGGTCGACGGCCAGACCCTCACCACCGGCATGCGGCTCAACGACGGCACCGTGGTGAAGGGCAAGTTCACCGAGGACTTCACATCGATCGACAGCAAGAAGCTGCTCGGGATGCCGATCTCGGTCTACCTCTTCCTGGTCATCGCGCTGCTCATGTGGGTCTTCCTGGAGCGCACCCGCTACGGCCGGGTGTTCTACGCGGTCGGCGGCAACGAGGAAGCCGCCCGGCTCGCGGGTACCCGGGTGCGGCGCTACAAGTTCGCCGCGTACGCCATCTCCGGCCTGCTCGCGTCGGTCGCCGGCATCATCCTCGCCTCGCGGCTGCGCCAGGGCGACGTCACCGCGGGCGACTCGTCGCTCCTCGACGCGGTGGCCATGACGCTCGTCGGCTTCGCAGTCCTCGGCGCGAAGAAGCCCAACGCGCTCGGCACCTTCGTCGGGGCGGTCTTCATCGGCCTGATCCTGCAAGGCCTGACCATGCGCGGCCTCCCGTACTACACGCAGGACCTCATCAAGGGACTGGTGCTGATCTTCGCCCTCCTGATGTCCTTCTCCCTGCGGCGCAAGGGCCGCGACGGCGGGACCCGTACCGTGGCACCGCCGGCCGCGGCCGCCACGGAGAGCGGCGCCGGCAAGACCAGCGTGGAGGTTTGACATGGCAGACGTGGTGCTGACCGCCGGCGACGTCCCCGGCTACGTCGCGGGCCGGCCGACGCTGCGCGGCCTCGTCGACGCGGACACCCTGACCGTCACCGAGGTCGGCGACGGCAACCTCAACCTGGTGTTCATCTGCGTCGACGCGGCGGGCCGGCGGGTCGTCCTCAAGCAGGCGCTCCCGTACGTCCGCCTGGTCGGACCCGAGTGGCCGATGACCGAACTGCGCGCCGCCCGCGAGGCGTCGGCGCTCACCGTGCACGGCGCGCTGTCCGAGCACGTGTGCAGGCTTCTCGACTTCGACGAGGAGCACAACGTCCTGGTGCTCGAAGACCTCTCCGACCACGAGGTGTTCCGAACCCGGCTCAACGCGGGCGGCGCGCACGACGGCATCGTGGAGCGGCTGAGCGAGTATGTCGCCGACGTCGCCTTCGGCACGTCCTTCCTCAAGCTCACCGAGGAGGAGTTCCGGCTGCGCGCCGCCGCCGCGGCGAACCCGGAGCTGTGCGCGATCAGCGAAGCGCTGGTGTTCACCGAGCCGTTCCTGGGGGCGGAGCGCAACAGTGTCCGCCCGTCCGTCGCCCCGCTGCTCGCCGCGCTCCAGGCCGACGCGGCGTGGGTGGCGGCCGCGCTGGAGATGAAGCGCGCGTTCCTCACCCAGCAGGAAATGCTCGTGCACGGCGACCTGCACACCGGGTCGGTGTTCGTGCGGGGCAGCGGCGACGGCGTCTCGGTGAAAGCGTTCGACTCGGAGTTCGCCTGCTACGCGCCGATCGGCTTCGACCTCGGGATGCTGTGGGCGAACCTGGTGTTCGCCGGCATGCGCGCCGCGGTCCTCGGCGACGACGCCCGCGCGGACGCGCTGTTCGGCTCCGTCGAGACGAGCTGGCGGGTCTTCGCGGCCCGCTTCGCCGCGCACTGGCCCGAGCGCCGCGACCCGGCCGGCTACCCGGACGTGTTCCTGGACGGCTGGCTGACCGCGATCCTGCGCGACTGCTTCGGCTTCGCGGGCTGCGAAGCCGCGCGGCGCACCGTCGGCCTGGCCAAGGTCAGCGACGTCGAAACCCTCGACGACGCGCCGTACACCGCCGCCGCGTCCGCCATGCTGCGGCTGTCCCGCACCCTCCTCGTCGGCCGTGCCGCGCTGGGTGCCGAAGACGTCGCGGGCCTGTGCCGAAAGGCGCTCGGGGCCGCCGGATGACGGCAGCGGCCGAGGTCGTCGCCCGGCTGATCGACACCGGTCAGGACAGCGTCGACGCCGGCCTGGTGCTGGCCACCGGGGGCAACCTCTCGGCCCGGGTGCCGGGGACGGACACCTTCGCGGTCACGGGCACCGGCTGCCGCCTCGACCGGCTCACGCCGTCCGACTTCGCGGTGATGACCCTGGACGGTTCCGTACTGCACGGCGCGGAACCGTCCAGCGAATGGCGCCTGCACCAGCGCACTTACCAGGTCCGCCCGGACACCGGCGCGATCGTCCACGTCCACCCCGAATACGCGGTGCTCGTCGACGCGATGGGCGAGCGCATCCGCCAGGTCACCCTCGACCACGTCGCTTATGCCCCGGTCGTGGAACGCATCCCGTTCCACCCCAACGGCTCCACCGCCCTCGCCGACGCCGCCGCGGCCGCGGCCCGCCGCGCCGACTGCGTCGTCCTGGCCCACCACGGCTGCTCGACGCTGGGCCCCACCCCGGCCGCGGCCCTGCGCGGCGCGCTCAACTTGGAGAGCGCCGCGCGGTACACCTACCGGATGCTGCTGCGGGGGGACCGGATGACGGAGTTCCCGGTCGAACTGCGGGAGCACGCGGTACACCGCTGACGGTCCCGCCGCACGGACCCGGCGGCTCCGGACAACGCGACGGGCCCGCAACCCCGAAGGGTTGCGGGC
>NZ_JBMULZ010000003.1:430820-607134 GCF_049534875.1 Uniformispora flossi | reverse complement strand
TGCGCTTGCGTCCTTGCTGTGACCCCCGGCCGCTGACCAGCCGGAGGATTTTTTCAAAGGAATCCCTGCGAACACACTCCACAGACCGGACGGTCTGCTTCGTCGTGAACGCCGGGGATATTCTTTGGCGTTGACTTTTGGCACGCTGTTGAGTTCTCAAGGAACGGACGCTTCCTTTGAGGCCCTTTCACCGGTCTCTCCGGGCGTTTCGCTTCTTCGTTTTTGCTGTGTTTCTTTGTTTCTGCGCTTCCAGCGTATCACACCGTTTCCGGTCTGATTTCGCTTTCCGCCGGCCTTCCGAACCGCCTCTCGGCTTTTCTTCCGGCGCTTCCAGCTTAGCAGATCCTTTCGGCCCGCTTCGCCTTCTGCTTTTGCTTTGGAAATCCACCCCGGAGGGCTTCTTTCTTTCGGCTCCTGGAGCTTAGCAGCCGGTTTCCCGCCTGCCAAACCCGTGTCGGGCGATCGAATTCGGAAAACACCGACAGAGCGCGCTCAAAGAATTCACGGCAGACGTCATGGAAGAACCATGAAGAACAATCGCGAGGATCAGGAGTGCTTCTGTGGCGGATCCGGGACCCAGTTCCCTCGAAGACTCGACAGGAACGGAGTCGCCCGCTCGACACCGGTAGATGCTACCAGGTTGTCGCGCTGCTTGCCAGCGTTGCGACAACCCTTCAAACTTACGCGTCCGCTGTCGTCCGTGTCAACGTCACTCGATCAGCCGACCGACGGCAGCTCGTCCGCGAGATCCGAGGATGCCATATCCCCGGTCTCGCCGGCGGCCGCGGCGCGCCGACCGAGGACGAAGACATAGGTGAGGAAAGCAGCCTCGGCTGCGACGCCGATGCCGATGCGTCCCCATGTAGGAAGACCGGACGGGGTCACGAAGGCCTCGATGACGCCGGACACGACGAGGACCAGGGCGAGTCCGAGGGCCATGCCGAGAGCGATGCGGCCTTCTTCGGCGAGGGCCCGGCCGCGCGTGCGGGGTCCTGGGTCGATCACCGTCCAGCCCAGGCGCAGGCCGGTGCCGGCCGCGACGAAGACGGCGGTGAGTTCGAGCAGGCCGTGCGGGGTGATGAGGCCGAGGAAGACGTCGAAGCGGCCGGCCGCGGCCATCAGGCCGCCGGAGACTCCGATGTTGGCGGCGTTCTGGAACAGGATGAACAGCGTCGGCAGCTCCAGCAGTACGCCGAGGGCCAGGCTCCCCGCGGCGACCCACGCGTTGTTGGTCATAACCTGTGCGGCGAACGAGGATGCCGGGTTGCTGTCGTAGTAGGTCTCGAAGTCACCGCCAGGGCGGGTGAGTTCGCGGATCTCGTCGGGTGCGGCGATGGATGCCTGGACGGACGGGTTCGCGGCGACCCAGGCGCCGATCAGGGTGGCGACGAGGATCGAGACGACGGCTGTGGTGATCCACCAGCGCCTGGTCCGGTAGACCGCGGCCGGAAAGCGGGTGGTCAGGAAGAGGAGAGCATCGCGCCATGCGGTGCCGCGCGGCGCGGTGACGGCGGAGCGTGCGCGGGCGACGAGCGAGGAGAGGTGGCCGACCAGGACCGGGTCGGGGGCGGCGGACTGGACGAGGGAGAGGTGGGTCGCCGTACGCCGGTACAAGGTCACGAGTTCGTCGACCTCGGGGCCGGTGAGCTTGGCGCGGCGACGGGACAGCTCGTCGAGGCGGGTCCATTCGCCGCGGTGCACCGCCACGAAGACGTCGACGTCCATGCTGCGGGCAACTCCTCCGTCGCGGCGGGTGGGCGCTGGTGTGGTCATCAGACCATGAGAGGGGCGTGTGCGTCGCTATGCGGGTATCGCGGGTATGGGGTGTCGCGAGCGGGGGGCGGTCAGGAGAATCGGGTCGCAGGTGGGGCAGGCCGTCGGCGAGTACTTCGAGTACTGCGGAAAGCAGGGGCGCACGTGAGCGATCTGGTCACCGGTGAGGCGGTTTCCCTCGACCTGCAGCCGGCGCGGCTGGCGAGCCGGGCGATTGCGTTCACCCTCGACCTCCTGATGCAGGGTGCATGTCTGCTGCTGTTCGGGTGGGGGCTCGGGACGCTGCTGACCGGCGTCGACCCGGCGTTGGGCACGGCGGTCGTGCTGGTTTTCGTCGTCGCGGTGCTGCTGGGGTGGCCGGTCGGGTGGGAGACGGCGACGCGGGGGCGGTCGCCGGGGAAGATGGCGCTGGGGCTGCGGGTCGTCCGGGACGACGGCGGTCCGGTGCGGTTCCGGCACGCGCTGGTGCGCGGCTTGGTGGGGATTTTCGCGGACTTCTGGACGACGGTGGGCTGCGGCGCGGTCATCTCGTCGCTGGCCTCGACGCGAGGGAAACGGCTCGGTGACCAAGCGGCGGGCACGTTCGTGGTCCGGGAGCGGACGCCCGGCGCGCGGCACGTGCCCGTGGCGATGCACCCGGCCGCGGCGGCGTGGGCGGCGTCGCTGGACTTGTCGGGGCTGACGGACGATCTGGCATTGCAGGCGCGGCAGTACTTGGGACGGCTCGGGCAGTTGGACCCGGCGGTCGCCGGCGCGCTGGGGATGCGGCTCGCGACGGAGGTCGCGGCACGGGTGGGGATTCCGGCGCCGGTGGGGGTGCACCCGGCGGAGTTCCTGGCGGCGGTGCTGGCGGAGCGGGGGCGGCGGGCTTACGCGCGAGAGGCAGGCAACGCGATGACGCCGGTCGGCGGGGCCGCCGGGTGGGGGCCGGTCGGCGGGGGGACGTCGGTGGGGGGCTCAGAGGTGCCGGTTGTTGTGGGTGAGGTGGTTGGGGAGCCTGGTGGTGTGGGGGCCGGGACTGGGGGCGGTGGCTCGGCGGGCGGCGGCGCGGAGTCGGGGGCTGGGTCTGAGCGAGGGGTTGCGGACGGAGAGGCGGCGAAGGGGACGGGGTTCAAGCCGCCGGTGTGATGGTCTGACTTATTTTTCGGCCCCCTTTCCAACCTGATTAGCAGGTGGGGTGGTTGCGGTGGTGGGGGTTGTCCACAGGTGGGGGGTGGGGGCGCGGGGGTAGGAGGGCTGTTGTGCACAGGGGGTTGCTTGCGCGAGCCCCACGAGCGAGCCCCACGAGCGAGCGGCCCGTGCCGGGCCGTCGCTCGCCCCGTCCTCACCCGAGCTCCGGTCCGGTGGGCCTCAGCCGAAGTTCGGTGGGCCCTCCAGGTCCTCCAGTTCGACCCCCGGTGCGGCCAAGACCACGTCGCCTGCGAGGTGGACCACTCCACGTGTCCCCGTCGCCAGGTCGGCGACCTCGTAGCGGGCGACCGGGAGGGGACCCGTGGGAGTCGGGTGTTCCTCGATGCCGGTCAACGCCCAGGCCTGGTCGCACGGGTGCGCTGCCAACGACGGCTCGGTCAGGTCGACCAAGCGCACCCGGACCGAGTCCCCGACCGTCAGCCCGAGCAGGCGCGCCGTCGCCACCAGGAAAGCCGGCGACCGGCCGGTGAACGCGACCGCGCGAGCCTCGTCTTCCGCAGGTACCGGTGCGGCGGCGGCCTGGGCCGGATCCGCCGGGACGCGAATCCACGCCACCCCCGCCGCGCCCTCGACGACCGTCGCGCCGCCGCGCACCCGCCACCCGCCCGCGGACACGTCGAGCCGCAGCGGGCGGCCCCGGGCGTCGAGGGTCAGGTCGATGCCGCCGCGGCCGTCCTCGCCACTGGCCGTGTAGCGCCACCCCGCGGGACCCGGCGCACACCGGAACCGCTCGCCGCCGAGCGGAGCCCCGTCATGCGGGTCGTGGAACGAATAGCGGCCGGTCGGCATGCGATCGACTTTAGGCGGTCGGGATCAGAGCACGGTGGCCGCGCGGCGAGGAGACACAAACGCAGTGAAGACCGCTGCGCCGGCACGGCGGTGAAAGGTCGGCGGCAGAACGCCCAGACTGCGTCGTCCCACTACCCGCGCACACGACCGGGTCGACCACCCGCGTGTGCACGGCCACGGCTTGCCTGTGGCCCAGGCCGTCGCCCGCACCCGTCGACAGGCCACACTCCCGACGCCCGCAGACCACGCCCGCGACATCCCCCACCCCCCGCCGCCGTCGAGTGCTCGCCCCTCAGCCCCGAGCGGGCGGTCGTACTGCTCGCCCTGGGGCGAGCCGCTCGCAGCTCGCGCCGAACCGGCCGCGCGGCCGGTTCGACGACCGCCCCCGCACCCGGCCGTCCACAACCCCTCGCGCCCCGCCGCCCTCACCTCACCCGCACACCCCCGCCATCGCCGTCTTGTCCGCCGGGGTCACCGGCAGGTCGTACTTCAGCGACACCTGCGCGTACCGGATCACGTACGCGCAGCGGATGTTCGGGTTCGGGGGCAGCCAAGCCGCGGGCATCGAGTCGCCCTTGCCGCCGTTGGTGGGGCCGTCGACGGCCAGCAAGTTGAGCGGGTCGTTGGCGAGTTGCATGCGCTTGGCGGCCGGCCACTTGTCGGCGCCCATCTGCCAGCTCGCGCTCAGCGGGACGATGTGGTCGATCTGGACCGTGCTCGCCTTGCTCTTCGTGAACGCTATGTCCTTGCCGGTGTACGGGTCCGGCAGCGTCATCGCCGACACCACGCACGATGCCTTGTCCTTGTACTGGACGTTCGAACCGTCCCGTTTGAGGATGTCGTCGCGGGTGTCGCACTTGTTGCCGCTCAGCGGTACGCCGCTCGCCTTGTCGGACCACGCCGTCCCGTACTGGTCCCGGCTGTAGCCGGTCTTGGGGCCGTTCGGTGCGGTGCGGAGTTTGTCGATGAGAGCCCGGCCGGCCGCCTTGTCCGCGGCGCTGGTGACCGGGGCGAGGCCGCGGCCGGTGCCGTCGGCGTTGGCGAGGGGTGCGGTGGCCGGGCCCGCGGGTGCGGCGGGAGCCGCGCCCTGCGGAGCGACCGTGTCGTCGGACTTGTTGCAACCGGCAAGGGCGAGTGCGGCCATGGCGATTCCGGCCGCCATGAGGCGTGTCTTGTGCATGTCCCCGAGTTCCTTCGATGGAGTTGTGGCCTCCCGCACCGCGGGTCGTGCGACGGTTCGGGCGCCGATGTGTTGGGTTCAGCGTGGGTACTGCGTCGGCATGTGCGAAAGCCCCCGTCGGGAGGATGAGTTCCCGGCGGGGGCTTTCGGCACGACGTGGGTCACCCCTCGGGCGGGTCGCCGGACGGCGGGGCGGGCCGCGTCGGGGAGGCCGCGGGGGCGGGAGAGGAGGGCGCCTTGCCGGGCGTCGCGGGCGGCTTGCCCGGCGAGCCGGGCGAGGCCGGCGGCCGCGGCGACGAGGGCGCGGGCGCGGAGGGCGAAGGCGCGGGCCCCGCCGCAGGGTCGCACCCCGGCGGCACGATGCCCGAGTCCGCCGTCAGCGGTACGAGTTGGAGGCACTCCGCGAGGGCCGCCCACGCGTCCAGCCGGTTGCGCATCGTGTCGCCTTCCCGGGTCGCCCGCGTGGTCCCGGGTCCGGCGGGGGCGAATCCGGCCGCGGAGCGGGCGGGTTCGGGGGCGGCCCGGGCAGCTCAGACTCTAGCCCGGAAAGCGGCTTTTCTCCGGAAATGCCGCGGGCGGGCGTGTCCCGTGGCGGGGACGCACCCACCCGCGGCGTGCGACCGCCCCGACCGGGGCGAACCGGTGGGGGCGGTCGGAGGTTTCGCGGCGGTGTCAGCCGGGCTCAGTAGCGGTAGTGCTCCGGCTTGTACGGGCCCTCGACCGGCACGCCGATGTAGGCGGCCTGCGACTCGGTGAGCGTCGTCAGCTTCACGCCGAGCGCGTCCAGGTGGAGGCGCGCGACCTTCTCGTCGAGGTGCTTCGGCAGCGTGTACACGCCGATCGGGTATTCCTCGGTCTTCGTGAACAGCTCGATCTGCGCGATCGTCTGGTTCGCGAAGCTGTTCGACATCACGAAGCTCGGGTGGCCCGTCGCGTTGCCCAGGTTGAGCAGGCGGCCCTCGGACAGCACGATCAGCGTCTTGCCGTCCGGGTACGTCCAGGTGTGGACCTGCGGCTTGACCTCGTCCTTGACGATGCCGGGGGTCTTCGCGAGGCCGGCCATGTCGATCTCGTTGTCGAAGTGGCCGATGTTGCCGACGATCGCCTGGTGCTTCATCTTCGCCATGTGCGACGCGAGGATGATGTCCTTGTTGCCGGTCGTCGTCACGAAGATGTCGGCGATCTCCACGACGTCGTCGAGCGTGGTGACCTGGTAGCCGTCCATCGCCGCCTGGAGCGCGCAGATCGGGTCGATCTCGGTGACGATGACCCGCGCGCCCTGGCCGCGGAGCGACTCGGCGCAGCCCTTGCCCACGTCGCCGTAGCCGCACACCACGGCGACCTTGCCGCCGATGAGCACGTCGGTGGCGCGGTTGATGCCGTCGATGAGCGAGTGGCGGCAGCCGTACTTGTTGTCGAACTTCGACTTGGTGACCGAGTCGTTGACGTTGATCGCCGGGAACAGCAGCGAACCGGCCTGGAACATCTCGTACAGGCGGTGCACGCCGGTGGTGGTCTCCTCGGTGACGCCCTTGATGTGCGGGGCCATCGCGGTCCACTTGCCGGGGTTCTCGGCGAGGTTGCGGCGCAGCACGCCGAGGATGACGGCGTATTCCTCGGAGTCGTCCGCGGCGGTCGCCGGGACGGCGCCGGCCTTCTCGAACTCGACGCCCTTGTGCACGAGGAGGGTGGCGTCGCCGCCGTCGTCGAGGATCATGTTCGGGCCGTCGTGGCCCGGCCAGTTCAGCGCCTGCTCGGTGCACCACCAGTACTCGTCGAGCGTCTCGCCCTTCCAGGCGAACACCGGGACGCCCTGCGGGTCGTCGACGGTGCCGTTCGGGCCGACGGCGATCGCGGCGGCGGCGTGGTCCTGGGTGGAGAAGATGTTGCAGGAGACCCAGCGGACCTCGGCGCCGAGCGCGACGAGGGTCTCGATGAGAACGGCGGTCTGCACGGTCATGTGCAGCGAGCCCATGACGCGGGCGCCGGCCAGCGGCTGGGCGGCGGCGAACTCCTTGCGGATGGCCATCAGGCCGGGCATCTCGTGCTCGGCGAGCTGGATTTCCTTGCGGCCGAACGGCGCCAGCGACAGGTCGGCGACCTTGAAGTCGGTGAAGGTCATGAAGGCAGTCCTCTGTTTTCGTGCGGTGGATGAGGTGGAGACCGTGGTCGCGCCGTGTGCGGGCATGCGCGGGTACGCACACCTGGCGGCGCGATCCAGTCGGTGGCCTTCTATGCCCTCAAAACCGGCGCGGTTCTGACTGCCGTCCGCAGCGACTGCATTCGCCTTGCTCGGATCGACGTTAGCACTTGCGGGTGCTTCGGCCCGGCGGCGGCGCCGGACGCGGCCGGGCCGGGCGGCCGGTCAGGCGGTGGCGGCGGGAGCGCGGTAGATGTCCGGTTCCAGGTAGATGACGCGGGCGATCGGGACGGCCGCGCGGACGCGTGCTTCGGCGTTGTCGATGGCGTCGGCGATCTCGGCGGCGGTGTCCGAGCGGTTGACGGCGATCTTCGCGGCGACGAGCAGCTCTTCGGGGCCGAGGTGCAGGGTGCGCATGTGGATGATGCTCTCCACCTCGTCGCCGTCGACCATCGCGGCCTCGATGGCGCGGATGGTGTCGAGGTCGGCGGCTTCGCCGAGGAGCAGGCTGCGGGTCTCCAGCGCGAGGACGATCGCGATCACGACGAGGAGGATGCCGATGCACAGGGTGCCGATGCCGTCGAAGACCGGTTCGTCGGTGGCGACGGTCAGGCCGACGCCGAGCAGCGCCAGGACGAGGCCGATCAGGGCGCCGAAGTCTTCGAGGAGCACGATCGGCAGTTCGGGTGACTTGGCGCGGCGCACGAACTGCGCCCAGCTGAGGTTGCCGCGCAGCTGGTTGGACTCGGCGATCGCGGTGCGGAAGGAGAAGCCTTCGAGGACGATCGCGAAGAGGAGGACGCCGACCGCCCAGTACCAGCTCTCCAGCTCGTGCGGGTGGGCGATCTTCTCGTAGCCCTCGTAGATCGCGAACATGCCGCCGACGGAGAACAGCACGATCGAGACGAGGAAGCCGTAGATGTAGCGCTCGCGGCCGTACCCGAACGGGTGCTCGGGCGTCGCCGCCCGCTTGGCGCGCTTGCCGCCGACGAGCAGCAGCACCTGGTTGCCGGAGTCGGCGAGCGAGTGGACGCCTTCGGCCAGCATCGACGACGAGCGCGTGATGGCGAAGGCGACGAACTTCGCCACCGCGATCCCGAGGTTCGCGGCCAGTGCCGCGACGACCGCCTTGGTCCCTCCACCCGCACTCATCCGACTACCGCCCCGTCCCCTCGGGGACCCGTCGACCGGGTCCGTTGGCCAAGCTGCGGCGGTCATTCTGTCATCGGGGAGTAAAAACGTGGCGGAGGACGGCCGGAATGGCCCTCGGTCAGCCCGCGGTGCCCGGGACCGTCGCGCGGAACAGTGCGCCCTCGCCGGTGACCGCGATCGGCGGATCACCCGCCGGGACGTACACCGACTCGCCGCGCGCCAGCCGGAGTTCCGGCCCGCCCTCGGGAGCGAGCACGGCGGCGCCCGCGGTGCACAGCAGGATCTGCGGCGCGGCCGCGTGCAGCACGCGGGACGGGCCCGCGGCGTCCAGCACGAACCGCGAGAGGCGGAAGTCCGGCACCGGCGTCGGGTACGCCTGCTCGCCGTCGACGCCCTCGACCGGCTTGAGCACGTCGACCGGCCCGGCGCGGAACTCGAGCACGCGCAGCAGTTCGGCGATGTCGATGTGCTTGTCGGTGAGCCCGCACCGCAGCACGTTGTCCGAGTTGGCGAGGATCTCGACGAAGACGCCGCGCAGATACGAGTGCGGCAGCCCGGCGGCGAAATACACCGCCTCCCCGTCGGCCAGCCGCACGTGGTTCAGCAGCAGCGCCGCGACCACGCCCGGGTCGGCCGGGTGCCGGTGCGCCAGGTCGGCGACCGCCGCGCACGCCGCGGCGAACGGCGACGGCGTGTCCGCGACCCGCAGGCAAGCCGCCTTCACCTCCCCCACGACGACCGCGCGCCGGTCGTCGGGCAGCGTCAGCGCGTGGGTCATCGCGAACCGCAGTCCCTCGGCCTCCGGCGAACCGCGCAGCGCGTCGATGCACGGCTGCAGCTCGGGCACCGCAAGCTGGTCGAGCAGCTTCACCGTCCCCGGCACCTCGCGGAAACCGCACAGCGCTTCCAAGTCACCGAGCGCGCAGGCGAGTTCCGGCTTGTGGCTGGCATCGCCGTAGTTGCGGTACGGCGCATCCAACGGCACCCGGCGCGCTTCCTCGTCGGCGAACCCCGCCGCGGCCTGCGCCGGATTGGGGTGCACCTGGAGCGACAGCGGCTGCTCCGCGGCGAGCACCTTGAGCAGGAACGGCAGCCGTGCGCCGAAACGTTCGGCGACCGCCGCACCGAGTTCGGCCTCCGGCGCGGCGGCGATCACGTCCGCGAGCGAACGCGGCCCGGCGCCGCGGTCGATGTGCGACGGGTCGCCCGGGTGGGCGCCCATCCACAGCTCGGCCTGCGGCTCGCCCGTGGGAGCGACGCCGAGTATCTCGGGGATGGCCGTGGTCGAGCCCCACGTGGAGACGCGGACCGGATTGGCCAGGCGGTCCATGGCTATCTGATCCCGTCCCCCGGTCCGGCAGGCCCGGCGAAGCTCCCGGACGCCCCCGTTTCGTGCCCGGTGGTCAGTCCGAGGTAGACCGCGGCGAAGTCGCCGAGCGCCACCAGGTCGCCGAGCCGGGCCAGCGGGTCGCGGCCCTCCGCGGTGATCTCGTTGTACGGCAGTCCCAGGTCGACGGCCACGCGCCGCACCGCGTCCGCGCGGCGCAGCGCCTGGTCGGCGCCGTCGTCGACGAGCAGGACCGGGCGCAGCCGCAGCGGCTCGGGTTCCTCGACCCGGTCGCGGAAGAAGTCGTCGGTGTCCGCGACGGCGCGGCCGAGCGAACCGTCGAAGAGGTTCCCGGCCGCGGCGGCCGCCTCCGGCAGCGTGCCGGACAGCGCGGGCAGGCCGGCGACGGACGCGAGCACGTCCGCGAACCGGGCCGCGGCCACGCCGCCGACCGGGCCGGTGCCCCACACCACGGGGACGGTGCCCGCGAGGTCGAGGGTGAGCGCCTTCGCCGGGTTCTCGAACGTGCCGGCGGCCGGGCGGCAGCGCAGCCCGACGGCGTCGAGGCGGTCGGCGAGCGCGTCGAACGCCTCGCCCGGCGCGTACGGCGACGCCCCTATCGCGTATGCGATCGACAGGAGCCCGGTGAGCAGCGGCCAGAACGTGTCGCGCGGCGCGAGCTTCTCGGGGCCGCCCGCGGTCCGGGCGAGCGCGTGCACGCGCAGGCCGCGGGACTGCTCGGCGGCGCCGTCGACGGGCGATCCGGACGGGGCCACCGCGGCGACCGCGCAGCCGCGCCGGTACGCCTGTTCGGCGAGCGCGAGGAGTTCGGGTTCGTCGCCGCGCGGACCGGCGAGGACCAGCAGGTCGAGCGGGCCCGCCCAGCCGGGCAGCACGCCGCCGCGGACCTCGACGACCGGGACGGCCGCGGAGGCGCCGCCGAGCGCGGTCACGGCCGCGGCGACCGGGCCGCACGCGGCCGGCACGGCGACGGCGAGCACGCGCGGGCGGTCGACGCCGGACCGGATGCCGGACTCGGCGGCCGCGAGCGCGGCGCGGCGGACCTGCGCGCCGGCCCCGGCCAGCGCGAGGAGCGCCTGGCCGGTGTCCGCGCGGCCGAGCCCGTCCGGGTCGTCGAGCAGGGCCTCGTCGACGGGGATCATGCCGGGCCGGAACCGTGCGCGGCGGTGCCCGGGCGGCGGGCCTCGTCGGGGAGCAGGACCGGGATGTCGTCGCGCACCGGGTAGGCCAGGCCGCACGTGTCGGACGTGCAGACCAGCTCGTCGGCGGACTCGTCGGCGCGCAGCGGTGCGTGGCACACCGGGCACGCGAAGATCGCCAGGAGCGAGGGTTCGAGCTTCAAGGCTTCTCCCACGGGGACGGTGCAGGTGCTGTGCATGGGCGTACGGTCAACGTCACACCCTACTGACTGGTTCCGCCGCGCAACACGCGGCAGGCCGGGCCCGGGCGCCGACGGCGCCGGGCCCGGCCGCGGGTCTCAGCCGCGGACCAGGGCGAGGACGGCGTCGCGCAGCGCCTCCATGGTCGTGGTGTCCTTGGCCTCGACGTTGAGGCGCAGCAGCGGCTCGGTGTTGGACGGGCGGAGGTTGAACCACCAGTCGTCGCCGCCGATGGTCATGCCGTCCATGTCGTCGACGACGATGCCGGGCTTGCCCGCGTAGGCCGCGCGGACCTTCTCGGTCGCGGCGCGCTGGTCGGCGACCTCGCTGTTGATCTCGCCGGAGGCCACGTAGCGGTTGTACGACGACACCAGGTCGGACAGCGGGCCGTCCTGGCCGCCGAGCGCGGCGAGGACGTGCATCGCGGCGAGCATGCCGGTGTCGGCGCGCCAGAAGTCGCGGAAGTAGTAGTGCGCGGAGTGCTCGCCGCCGAAGACCGCGCCGGTCTCGGCCATCTCCTGCTTGATGTAGGAGTGGCCGACGCGCGTGCACACCGGGTTGCCGCCGTGCTCGCGGACGATCTCCGGGACCGCCGACGAGGTGATCAGGTTGTGGATGATCGTCGCGCCCGGGTGCTTCTCGAGTTCGCGGACGGCGACCAGCGCGGTGATCGCGGACGGCGACACCGGGTCGCCGTTCTCGTCGACGACGAAGCAGCGGTCGGCGTCGCCGTCGAAGGCGAGGCCGAGGTCGGCGCCGGTCTCGCGGACCTTGGCCTGGAGGTCGACGAGGTTCTTCGGGTCGAGCGGGTTCGCCTCGTGGTTGGGGAAGGTGCCGTCGAGTTCGAAGTACATGGGGACGACGTCGAGCGGCAGGCCCGCGAGGACCGCGGGGACGGTGTGGCCGCCCATGCCGTTGCCCGCGTCGACGACGACCTTGAGCGGGCGGATGCCGGTGAGGTCGACGAGGGAACGCAGGTATTCGGCGTAGCCGGCGAGGACGTCGCGCTCGCTGATCGTGCCGGGCTTGCCGTCGTACGACGGGACACCGTCCTCGGCGAGCTTGCGGATCTCCGCAAGGCCGGTGTCGGCGCCGATCGGGGACGCCCCGGCGCGGCACATCTTGATGCCGTTGTACTGCGCGGGGTTGTGGCTCGCGGTGAACATCGCGCCGGGCAGGTCGAGGCTGCCGCTCGCGTAGTACAGCTCGTCGGTGGAGGCCAGGCCGATCTCGACGACGTCGGCGCCCTGGCTCGCGGCGCCTTCGCCGAAGGCCCGGGACAGCGCCGGAGAGCTGGGCCGCATGTCGTGGCCGACGACGACCGTCGCCGCTTCGGTGACCTTCGCGAACGCGGCGCCGAGGGCGTATGCGGTGCTTTCGTCCCACTGGTCGGGGACGACGCCTCGGACGTCGTAGGCCTTCACGATCTGGGAAAGGTCGCGCACCGGGGCTCCGCTCGTGGTCAGCGGGGCGGCACTGCCGGCCCCGCGTCGGCTCTGCTTCGGTCGGCCCGTGGGCCGGTAAAACACTAGCGAAGCGGACGCCGCAAGCGAATCGGCCGGTCGGGCAGTCCGTCAGGAGTCCGGCGAGCGCAGCACGCGCAGGTGGCCGCGCCGGCCGCTGCTCTCCGGGTGCGCGGACCGCTCGGGCTGGTCGGGCGCCTGCGGCGGCACGGGCGGGCGCGCGGCTTCGCGGACCGCGTTGGCGAGCGCTTCGAGGTCGTCGCTGCTGGGCTTCCCGGCGGCCGGGTCCGGGGCGAGGCGCACGACCTCCCAGCCGCGCGGCGCGGTGAGGCGTTCGGAGTGCTCGGCGCACAGGTCGTAGCAGTGCGGTTCGGCATAAGTCGCGAGAGGACCGAGGACCGCCGTGGAGTCCGCATAGACGTACGTCAGCGTCGCGACCGCAGGGCGGCCGCATGCAGTCCGCGAACAGCGACGTACAGGGCTCACGGGCATGGACGGTACCGCACCGCGGCGGCCCACGGGTCACATACGCCCCACGTCAGGCCCACGTGTCGCCTCCGCCAGCCTCTATGCTCGATTCCGTGCACAGTAATCCTGGCAACTCCGGCGCTCCAGGCCAGGACCCCGGGTCCGGTCCGCACCCCGATCGGCCGCCGCGGCGGCGCCGGCGGGACCGCCACGGCCGGGGCATGCGCGGGCCGCTCGCGCCGCGCCCGGTGCCGATCGCGCTGACCCGCGCGGAGAAGTTCGACGACCTGGCGTCCGACTCGGTCGAACGGCTCACCAAGCGGTGGCCGGAGCTGGAGCGGGTGCGGTTCGCGGTGCTGGACGTGCCCGAGGCGGAGACCGAGCTGCTGGCCGACGAGCCGGTGGCTTTGGGGCGCATGGTGCCGGCGACGTCCACCGAGACCGCGATGATCATCCTGTACCGGCGGCCGCTGGAACTGCGCGCGGAGAGCCGCACCGAGCTGGAGATGCTCGTCCACGACATCCTCGTCGAGCAGGTCGCGGACCTGCTGGGGCTGGACCCGGAAACCGTCGACCCGGACGAGTGACGGCCGGGCGGAGAACAGCCGACGGCGGACAGACGAACCGCGCCGGCCCCGTGCGGGACCGGCGCGGCACGGTGACGGTTCGAGCGGGACCTACTTGGCCGGTGCGCCCGGCGTGGTCGGCGTGGCCGTCGCGGACGGCGTGCTCTTCGGCTCCTGCACCATGATGGTCAGGTCGCCGCGCACCGTCGGCAGGTCGACCGTCTCGCGGGCGGGGCTGCTCCCCTGGATCGTGAACATCGGGACCTTGTCGGCCTGTTCGTTGATCATGCGGGCCGCGTGCACCGGGCCCGAGCCGGGCTGCGGCTCGATACTCAGCGCGAACTGCCCGGCACCGGCCGGGACCGGGGCCGGCACCGCGACGGTGGTGCCCGCCGGGACGTCCACGTCCGCGGTCGCCGGGTCGCCGCCCGCGGCGGCGATGAGGCGGACCTTCGCGGCCCCCTGAGGAGCCGTCAGGAACACCGTGTCGGTGAACGCGCCGCCCGCGCGGTTGTCCGCCACCACTCCGCGTCCGCCGAGGGCCGGCGTCCCGGCGAGAAACGCCGCGTCGGTGTTGTCGCCGCTCCCGCGCACCACGCGGACGCCGACCAGCACGTCCGCCCGGGCCGCGGTCAGTTTGAGCGCGCCCGCCTCGCCCTGGGTGATCGGCCCCAGGTCCAGCTCCTTGACCTCGCCGCGCTTGACCGTCACCGACTCGAAGCCGGCCGGCTTGAACGTGCTGGCCTTGCCGATGATTTCGACACCCACCTCCGTGTCGGTGTCGCTGGCGCCGAACACGGTGAGCTTCACACTCGACGCGTCCGCGGGCAGGCCCGGCACGACGAACGAGCGCCCCGGCTGCCCCGCCTGCGGAAGCCAGTCGCTGCCCGTGGCGCCCTGCGTGTCGCGGACGGCGGCGGCGATGCGGCCGGTGCGGGCGATGACGTGCACCGTGGCGACCGGCAGACCGGCTTTGAGGGTGTCCAGCCGGATGTTCTGCGCCTCGCCGGGCGCGAACGTCATGCTGCGGACGCCGTCGATCTGGATGGCGCCGTCCGGGCCGTACAGCTCGACGTCGACCTGCGCGCCGACGTTGGTGCTGTTGGCCAGGTACAAGTACGACTCGCGATTGGGCGCCGTCGACGTCCCCACGAACCACTCGTCGGTGCCCGGCGTTTCACACACCGTGCCGGACAGGCCGCGACCCGTCCCGGTGGCGAGCCGGGTTGTGGACTGCGCCGCGAAGCCCGCGGCGAACGAGCCGGACGCCGTCCACCCCAGCGGCGGGTTCTCCGCGGTGTCCACGGGCAGCGAGACCGGGCGGCCGACGGCGTCGGCCTTGCCGCGCACCTTGGTGCGGTCGGCGAGTTCGGTCAGCGTCGCCTCGCCCGCCCCGGCACCCGCGGACGCGGACGCCGGGGTGTAGGCGGTGTAGAGGGTGGACGCGCCCGGATTGGCGCGGACCTGCGGGCACACCGCGTCGGTCCGCTGGATGGGCACCTGCCGGGGTTTGGCCTCGGTGGCGTGGCCCGCGGACGGCTTGGTCATCGTCGCGAACCCGACGACGAGGGCCAGCACGGCGACCACGACGACCAGGGACAGGGTGGTGCGCTTCACCGGCGGCCTCCGGGTCGGTGCGGCTGCGGGGTGCCGGGGCGGCGCGCGGGCACGCGCCGGACGCGGGCCGTCATCGGCCGCTCCCCGGGTGCGGGGGCTGCTGCGGGGGCGGCGGCCACGGCGTGTCGGACCCCGGCTGCTCCTGCGGCTGCTGCGGGGGCTGCTGCGGCCAGACGGGGGCACCGGTCTGCGGGTCGTACGCCGCGTATTCGCCGGAGCTGTAGCCGCCTTGCTGCGGGTAGGCGTTCGGGTCGTACGCGTTCGGGTCGTAGCCGCCGTCCGGGTAGCCGCCCGGGTAGGCGTTCTGCTCGTAGCCCGCGCCGTCGTAGCCGCCGGACTGGCCGTAGCCGTCCTGAGCGGGGGCATACGGGGTTGCGGCGTAGTCCCCGTAGCCGGGGTTCTGGCCGGGGTTCTGGCCGGGCTCCTGGTAGCCGGAGTCGCCGGGGAACTGCGTTTCGCGTGGCTGGAAACCGCGCGCGTACTGGCCGAGGTCCCAGTCGTCTTCCTGGTCGTCCGCGGTTCCGGTGCCGCCCTGCTGGGCCGGCACGAACAGCGATCCGGTGGTCTCCGCGGGAGACTCCGGCGGCACGCCGCCGGGTTCCGGCGCGGGCATGCCTGCGGCCTCGGCGGCCGCTTCCGCCGCGGCGGCTTCGCGCCGGGCGCGGCGTCCGCCGCCCGGCAGGCTCGCGGACACCGCGGACTCGGCCGCGCCCGCACCGACCGCGGCGGGGCTGTCGGGCATGTCGTCGTCGTTGCCGCGGCGCCGCGCGGGCAGCGCGAGGACCACGACGACGAGCAACAGCAGGCCTTCGGCGGCGAGCCACATGCCGCGGCCGCCGCTTTCGTGGGTGACGGACAGGCGGCCGCCGCCGGCGGGGAGGGTGAACTGCTGCCCCCAGTCGCCGGCGTCGCCCTTGCGGACGGTCAGCGGCTTGCCGTCGAGGGTCGCTTTCCAGCCGGAGTCGGCGCGTTCGGCGAGCCGCAGGACACGGCCGTCGGGGCCCGGGTCGATGCGGGTGGACACGCCGTCGTCGGTCGACGAGAGCGGGAAGCTCGCGCCGTCCGGGTTCTCGATCACGGCACGGGCGTTGGTGCCTTCGACCCGCCAAAGCGGGGTGCCGTGTTCCGAGGACTTGCGGACCAGGCCGGGGGTGCCGTCGAGCCGGGCGACCAACGCCGGGTCGGCGGGCGCCTGGACGAGCACGTAGCGGACCGCGAAGTCGGACAGGCCGGCCGTGTCGGCGCTGCCGGTGCCGGACAGGAACGCGGCGACGTAGTCGTCGAAGACCTTGGCCTTCTTCGCTTCCGGCGCCACGTCCGGGTCGCCGAGGTACACGCCGCTGCCCCGGACCAGCACCGAACGGACGGCGCCGCCCGGGTCGGTGCGCAGCACGAGGGTGCGGGCGCGGTCGGCGGTGGAGTTGTCGGAGGCGACGAACGCCGGGACGTAGGGGCCGTCCTTGCGGGACACCGGACCGTCGGCGCCCTGCCACATCCACCAGCCGGCCGCGGCGACCGGGGTGAGTGCGGCGACTGCGGCGACCACGACGGCGGCGGGCTGGCGCCAGCCGAAGCTGCTGGCGGCGACCCGGGCGCGGGCGTCTTCGGCGCCCACCGCGGCGGCGGCGAGGTAGCCGAGGCCGACCACGACGGTGGCGAGGCCGGGCCAGGCGGCGACCGCGTGCCCGTCGGCGGGGGCGGTCACCTCCATGCGGCTGATGGCGACCGCGCCGATCAGGCCGACCGTGGCGGCGGCCCAGCCGGCCAGGACCGCGGTGCGGCGGGAGTCGCGCAGCAGTGCGGCGAGCGCGGCGAGCAGGAGGCCCGCGCCGAACACTGCCGGAAGCGTGCCGGGGCCGCCGGGGTCGAGGAGCAGGAGGCCGACCGGGCTGGTGCCGCGTTCGGCGAGGCCGTCCGGGGTGAGGCCGGGTTCGAGGAACAGCCGGTCGCCGCCGAACATCGCGGGCGTCCACGGCATGAGGAGCACCAGCGGGACGACGACCACGACGGCGAGGCGCAGCACGAGGCCGGCGCCGAGGCGTCCGGCGAGGACCGCGGCGGGCAGCGCGGCGACGGCGAGCACGACGACGAACACCCACGACAGCGGGACGAACGCGGTGGCCGCGGCGACGGCGAGGGCGGTGGCCCACGCGGCGCGCCACGTGCCGGGCTGGCCGCCGAGGCCGGCGGTGACCGCGAGGCCGCGGGCGACGATCGGGGCGAGGACGAGGACGACCGCGGTGCCGAGGCGTCCGGCGGCGATCGCGCCGGTGGCGACGGGCATGAGCGCGTACGCCGCGGCGGCCCAGGCGCGGACCGGCTTGTTCGGGACGAGCTTGCGGCCGCTCAGGTAGGCGCTGATGCCGGCGAGCGGGACGCTGCCGATGAGCAGCACGCTCACCGCGGCGGACGCGCTGCCGAACAGCAGCGTGCCCAGGCCCGCGACGAGGGCGAGGTAGGGGGGTGCGGCGTCGTTGCCGCCGAGGCCGACGCCGTGCCAGGACTCGGTGAAGCGGTGCCACAGGTCGGCGGCGGAGTCCGGGGCGGGCAGCAGCGCGCCGCCGACGAGGTCGCCGCCGCTGAGCACGTCGCGGGCGGCGAGAAGGGTGACGAGCACCAGCCCGGCGGCCAGCGCGATGCCCGGGCGCTGCACGACGGCGCGTAGCCGGGCGAAGTTCTCGACGTGGAGGTCGTCGGCGTCCTCGGACGTGGGTCCGCTTTCCAGCACGCTCTGCCGGGCGCGGGCGCCTTCGGGTTCGACGCGGCGGCTGATGTTGCCGAACAGCGTGTCGACGGCGTGCCGGATGCCCGCGCCGCGGGGCGGGAAGAGGTCGCGGAATTCGGCGTCGGCGGCGACACGTGTGCGGGAACGCTTGTGGCGTCCCGCGATGATCGCGTCGGGCCGCAGCAAGACCTTGTAGACGCCGAGGAATTCGTCGAGCGCCATGCGGGGCAGCTTGCCGACGAGGTAGCCGAGGGCGCGGAGGAAGGTGCCGAAGAAGAGGCGCAGCCAGACGAGCGGCAGGGTTTTGCCGGTGGCGTTGGCGAGGAGGGTGTAGACGGCGCCCGCGCGGTCGACCCGGTGCGGGTGGTTGGGGGCGCAGTCGATGGGGCGGCGTTCGCGGGTGGCAGCTTCGGCGTGCAGCACGACGGCTTCGGGGACGACGACGACGCGGTGGCCGGCGGCGTTGGCACGCCAGCCGAAGTCGGTGTCGTCGCGGCCGAAGGCGAGGCGCTTGTCGAAACCGCCGAGTTGCTCCCATACGTCGCGGCGGACGAGCATACCGGCGCTGCCGACGGAGAGTACGCCGCGGACGGCGTCGTGCTGGCCTTGGTCTTGTTCGCGGCGTTCGAGTCCGGTCCAGCGGCGGCCGCTGCGCGCGATCGTGGTGCCGACTTCGAGGAGTTGGCGGCGGTCGTACCAGCTGCGGATCTTGGGGCCGAGGACGCCGGCGGACGGGAGTTCGTCGGCGGCGCGCAGCAGGAGGTGCAGCGCGTCCGGCGCGGGTTCGCTGTCGTCGTGCAGCAGCCAGAGCCATTCGACGAGTTCGCCGGAGCGGGGACTGAGGTAGTCGTCGCCGCCGAACGCGTCGGGGCCGTACGGGTCGGCGCCGGGCGCGTACCCGTCGATGCCGTACGGCAGGGACGCTTCGTCGGCGAACGGGACGGTGCGGACGGCTTCGGCGATCGCGGCCCCGAAGGAGGTGCGGCGGTCGGCGCTCATCACCGAGGCCGGCCCGAGGGCGTCCTCGAGCAGCCGCGGGGTGGCGTCGGTGCTTCCGGTGTCCACCGCGACGACGCGCTGAACCGGGCGTTCCTGGCCGAGGATTCCGGTCAGGGTGCCGGGGAGCCAGCGTGCCCCGTCGTGGGCGACGAGGATCGCGGTGACGACATGTCTCGGATATGCCGGCGCGTGGGTAGAGGCCGACTGTTGCGTGAAAAGTGGCATCAGGGCTAAGGACCCCGGGAGGCTCGGGAGCGACGGCGGTGATCATCCAGCACCCGGCTGGACGGGCCCACACTACGCGACGACGGGAGCCACTCCCGGTCGGTCTCCGATGCCGGCCCGGTACGGCAGGTGTTCCGGGCTGGTCGGGCACGACGCCCTGAGCACGGACCGCGCGGGGGGGTGTGCCGGGGATTCGGCGGCCTTGCGGCGGCGGAATCAGCGGCGGTCCGCGGTCCGGCGGCGGGTCAGACCGCGCGCTTCTTCAACCGGCGCCGTTCGCGCTCGGAGAGTCCGCCCCAGATGCCGAAACGCTCGTCGTTGGCGAGGGCGTATTCAAGGCATTCGTCGCGAACCTCGCAGGAGAAGCAGACCTTCTTGGCCTCGCGGGTCGAACCGCCCTTTTCCGGAAAGAAGGACTCGGGGTCGGTCTGGGCGCACAGGGCCCGTTCCTGCCAGGTGAGTTCCTCCTCCGCCAGCCCCTCCACGCCCTCCATGACGCCTTCATCGACCAGGAGCTGCAACAGCTCGCCCATCGCGTGCCTCCTCGACCCTTTTTACGTCCCCGTTATTAAGCCGTTACCGGCGACGGTCCCAGCCTGTGTGAAATTACAAGCGCGTCATTACTGTCCCGTCAAGCCAGGCTCTGCTATTGGGGCCCGGATTCACCCCCCGGGACCACACCGACCCCACGGGTTGGACGTATTGCATCAAACTCGGACATATCTATCAACCCCGAGTTTCCGCCCCACGTCCGAGGACTGTGCCGGCACCCTCCGGAGGCACCTTCGGACCAACCGGACGATGCCGACTCGTAATGGACCTACGCGCCGCGCGCCCACCAGGGTTCCCCGCTTCCGCGGAAAATCTCACCGGAATGACCGACGTCACAGCCGTTTTCGGAAGACGCCGAGTTCCGCGAGCATCTGCGGAGTTGCTTGGGGACCCGCGGACTTGCCTGGGGTTGCGCGGAGTTCCCCGGGATTTCGGTGCGCGTACGGCAGTTCGACCCGCCTGCCACCGGTCGTTTTCCGGACAACCGGTTGCCGCTTCCGGCGGCCGTGGCAGGCACCGGTATGCGCGGCATGTCAGGAATCAGTCCCCCATGCCCCTCTATTTCAACCCTGTCTTCAATCCTGCGGGGCGGAATCTCACCCGAATCGGGGACTCGGGGCGTAGGACACCCCCGTACGGGCCATCCCGAGTTGACAGCGGCCCCTCGAAGCGGGTGTCCTTTTCGGCATGTCCGCACACCGCATGCCGCTCCGGAGTCGCCCCGCCGACGTCCGCGGGACCGCCGCTGCGCTGTGTTGCGGGTCCTGTATGTCTCCCTGCTGTACGAGCTGAGGGCACGGCTTCTTCCGTCCGCCCTCGCCGCGCAGGCGGTGACCGGGACCAGGTGCTCCACCGGCCCATCCTTCCGGTTCTCCCCCGCGGTGACCGCCCCCGGTCTCCGGCGCCATCCGTGCCGGCCGCGGCCGTCCCGCAGGTTCCCGGCCGTACCGCGCGCCCTCGCCGCAGCTTCCCGCGGACCGCTGTCCGGTCCGCCGCTCCCGTCCGCTGTTCCGTGCGGACTCCACCGCACTTCCGCTGTTCTGTGCGGCTCCGCCGCACCCTGCTCCCGAGGACTTCCCGCGCATGTCGAGTGACATCACGGTCGCCGGCGACCCGCTCGCCGCCCCTGACACCCTGGCCCTGCCCACCGCACCGCCCATCCGCACCGGCGTCGGCCGCCTCGCCGGCCTCGCCGCCCGGTACGCCGCCGAGGTCGCCGCGGCACCGCACACCGTCGGCTTCGACCCGGTCTCCCGCTGGTACCGCCTGCTGCACTCCGCCGACGACCACGAGGTGTGGCTGCTCAGCTGGCTGCCCGGCCAGGGCACCGGCGCCCACGACCACGGCGGGTCCGCGGGCGTGTTCGCCGTCGTCTCCGGCGAACTCCACGAGCAGGCCGGCTCCGGCGAACGCGTCCTGCGGCCGGGCGTCACGCGCGTCTCCGGACCGGGCGCGGTGCACGCGATCACCAATATGGGGACCGAACCCGCGGTGAGCGTGCACGTGTACGCGCCGCGCCTGACCGCGATGACGCCGCACGACGGGGTCCGCACCGCCGCCGAAGCGGTGCCGGTGGCGGGCTGACCGCCGCGCCGCGCCCCGGGCCTGCGAGACTGTCGCCATGCGCATCGTGGTACTGGCCGGCGGGATCGGCGGAGCTCGGTTCCTGCGTGGCCTCAAGGCAGCGGAACCCCAGGCGGACATCACCGTCGTCGGCAACACCGGCGACGACATCCACCTGTTCGGGCTCAAGGTGTGCCCCGACCTGGACACCGTGATGTACACCCTCGGCGAGGGCATCAACGAGGAACAGGGCTGGGGCCGCCGCGACGAGACGTGGAGCATCCGCGCGGAGATGGCCGCGTACGGCGTCGAGCCGACCTGGTTCGGCCTCGGCGACCGCGACTATGCGACGCATATCGTGCGGACCCAGATGATGAGCGCCGGCTACCCGCTCAGCGCGGTGACCGAGGCGCTGTGCGCGCGGTGGCAGCCGGGCGTGCGGCTCATCCCGATGTCCGACGACCGGGTCGAGACCCATGTCGTCGTCGACACCGCGGAGCTGGGCGAGGACGCCGAGCACCCGGGCGTGCGCCGCGCGATCCACTTCCAGGAGTACTGGGTCAAGCACCGTGCTTCGGTGACCGCGCACGCGATCGTGCCGGTGGGCATCGAAGAGGCCAAGCCGGCGCCGGGCGTGCTCGCGGCGATCGCGGAAGCCGACGTCATCCTGTTCCCGCCGTCGAACCCGGTGGTGAGCATCGGGACCATCCTGGGCGTGCCGGGGATCCGGGACGCGCTGGTCGAGGCGTCCGCGCCGGTCGTCGGGCTGTCGCCGATCGTCGGCGGCGCGCCGGTGCGCGGCATGGCGGACAAGGTGCTGGAGGCGGTCGGCGTCGAGACGTCCGCGGTCGCGGTCGCCAAGCACTACGGGCCGGGCCTGCTGGACGGCTGGCTCGTGGACGCCACCGACGCGGACGCGGTCGCGCCCGTCGAGGAAGCCGGGATCCGCTGCCGCGCGATTCCGCTGATGATGACCGACGTCGAGGCGACCGCCGCGATGGCGCGCGCCGCGCTCGACATGGCCGCCGAGGTGCGGGCCGCCGGGGAGGCCGGCGCGTGACGCCGCCGCCGGGCTACCAGGTCCTCGGGCTGCCGGGCATTCCGGAAGTCCGGGAAGGCGACGACCTCGCCGCGCTGATCGCCGACGCCGCGGCCGCGGGGCCGGGGCTGCGCGACGGCGACATCCTGGTCGTCACGTCCAAGATCGTGAGCAAGGCGGAAGGCCGGCTGCTGCGCGGAGTCGACCGCGACAAGGTCATCGACTCCGAGGCCGTCCGGGTGGTCGCCCGCCGCGGCAACACCCGGATCGTGGAGACCCGGCACGGGTTCGTCATGGCGGCGGCGGGCGTGGACGCGTCCAACACCGAGCCGGGCACGCTGCTGCTCCTGCCCGAGGACTCCGACGTGTCGGCGCGGGCGCTGCGGGCGGGGCTGCGGTCCCGGACCGGAGTGCGGATCGGCGTGGTCGTCAGCGACACCTTCGGCCGCCCGTGGCGGACCGGGCTGACCGACGTCGCAATCGGCGTCGCGGGCCTCGACGCGCTCGACGACCACCGCGGCCGCAGCGACACGCACGGCAACGAACTCGCCGTCACCGTCACCGCGATCGTCGACGAACTCGCGTCCGCGGCCGAGCTGGTCAAGGGCAAGGCGGGTGCGGTCCCGGTCGCGGTGGTCCGCGGCCTCGAGCACTTGGTGACGGACGAGGACGGCGCCGGGATCCGCGCGATGGTGCGCAGTTCCGCGGACGACATGTTCCGCCTCGGTACCGACGACGCGCTTCGCGAGGGCGCCCGCCGCGCGGTCGAAGCCCGGCGCACCATCCGCGCGTTCACCGCCGAGCCGGTCGATCCGGCGGCGGTGCGGCGCGCGGTGGCCGCGGCGGTCACCGCTCCGGCGCCGCACCACACCGTGCCGTGGCGCTTCGTCCTTCTCGAATCCCCGTCGTCACGCGCCGAATTGCTCGACGCGATGCGGGACAAGTGGATCGCCGACCTGCGTGCCGACGGCTTGGCCGAGGACGCGATCGAACGCCGGGTGGCCCGCGGCGACTTGCTGCGCAAGGCGCCGTACATCGCGGTGCCGTGCCTGGTCGCCGACGGCGCGCACACCTACCCGGATGCCGAACGCTCCGCCGCCGAGCGGGAGATGTTCGTCGTCTCCGCGGGCGCCGCGGTGCAGAACCTGCTGATCGCGCTGACCGCCGAGGACTTGGGCTCGGCGTGGATCTCCTCGACGATGTTCTGCCGCGACACCGTCCGCACCGCCCTCGGGCTCCCCGACACGTGGGACCCGATGGGCGCCGTGGCCATCGGCCACCCGGCCGAACCGCCGCGCGAGCGGCCGGAACGGACGGCGGACGACGTGATCGTGGTGCGCTGACGTCCCTGCGGACATCCCTTCGGCCCCGGGCCTGCTTCGGGCCCGGTCCGGGTCAGATCCGGCTGTAGTCCCGCGGGGCGAACCGCGGGGCTCGCCGGGGCGTGCGCGGGCCGGTCATGCGGACCAGCAGGGCCGCGCGGTGGCGGTGGCCCCGGTAGGGCTCCAGGAGGTCGAGCATGCGCGCATCGTCGCCGGGGGTGCCGGTGAGGGCGTAGCAGACCTGCTTGGCCAGGTGGAGGTCGCCGACGGAGAGCGCGTCGGGGTCGCCGTGCGAACGCTGCATGGTTTCCGCGGTCGTCCAGACGCCGATGCCCGGGACGCACTTGAGCAGCCGGGACGCCTCGGCGTTGGCGAGGGGCGCGGTGCGTTCCAGGGCCGGGGCCACGCGCAGGGCTTCCATGATGGTGCGGGACCGCTTGTGGTCGACGCCCGCGCGGTGCCAGTCCCAGGTGGGGATGCGCGACCAGGTGGCCGCGTCGGGGATGACGCGGAGGCCGTCGGGTGCCGGGCCGGGCGCGGGTTCGCCGTACCAGAGGACGAGCAGGCGGAAGGCCTTGCGCGCCTCGATCGTGGTGACCTTCTGCTCCAGGATCGACGGAATCAGCGCGGCGAGGACGAGTCCGGTGCGGGGCATCCGCAGGCCGCGGCGGGAGCGGAACGCGTCGTGGATCTGCGGGTGGTGGTGCGACGGGAACGCCGCCGGGTCGTCGTCGGCGCCCAGCAGGGCGGGCAGCCGGTCGAGCTGCCACGCGGCGCCCGGGCCCCACGCCTCCCCGGTGACCTCGCCCGTGTCGCGGCGCGCGGTGATGCGGAGCGAGCAGGGGCCGTCGGGGGTGCGGGCGCTGCGCCACACCGCGCCGTCGGCGGCGACGCGGTACGTCGGGTCGCTGTGGCCGCGCTGCAACTGCCCCAGGGTGAGGCGCAGGTCCAGCTCGTAGGCGGGGCGGAAGGTGCGGGTGAGCGCCGCGGCGTGCGTCGTCGCCATACCCGTCCTCTTCCCTTTGTGGTCCCGCTCGCGGCGGCCCGTCCGCGCGCGAGCCCGCGCCACCGTAACATCGGGCTCCCCCTACATCTGGTCTAAGGCCCGTCACGCTGCGCACAATCGGCTTATGCGGGTCATGGTGTTCGGCACGTACGACACGACCGTGCACCCCCGGGTCGGGATCCTCTCCGAGGGCCTGCAACGCCAGGGGGTCGACGTCGTCGTCTGCAATGCGCCGCTGCGGCCTACCGACGTGCCCAGCCGGGACCGCAGACCTCGGGGGCGGCCCGCGCACGCCGCGAGACTCGCCGAACTCGCCGTGCGGGCACGCCGGTTGCCGAAACCCGACGTCATCCTGTGCGGGTACCAAGGCCGCGTCGACATCCAGGCCGCCCGGCGGCTGTTCCCGCGCACGCCTTTGGTGCTCGACCACTTGGAGAGCGTGGACGACGTCGCCGACCGGGTCGGGCAGGCACCGCGCGCCGCGCTTCGCTGGGCGATGCGGGTCGAGCGCGCCGCGCTGCGGGCGGCCGATCTGGTGCTCGTGGACACCGAAGAGCACCGGCGGGTGCTTCCGCCGGACCGGCGGGAGCGGACGATCGTGGTGCCGATCGGCGCGGCGCCGCAGTGGTTCGACGCGGGGCGGCACGTGGGTGCCGGGCCGGCGGGGCCGGACGCGGGGGCGCGGGACGCGCCGCTGCGGGTCGTCGCGTTCGGCCTGTTCTCCCCGGTGCAGGGCGCGCCGGTGATCGGCGGTGCGCTGCGCCAGCTCGACGGTTATCCGATCGCGGTGACGATGATCGGCCGCGGTCTCCAGCTCCAGCGCACCCGCGACCTGGTGGGGCAGGATCCGCGGGTGCGCTGGCAGGCCGACGTGCCCGCCGCCGATCTTCCGCGGCTGGTCGCCGGGCACGACGTGTGCCTGGGGGTGTTCGGCACCGGGGCGAAGGCGCTGCGGGTGGTGCCGAACAAGGTGTTCCAGGGCGCGGCGGCCGGCTGTGCGGTCGTCACGTCGGACACCGCGCCCCAGCACCGCCTGCTGGGCGGCGCGGCGCGGCTCGTCCCGGCGGGGAACCCGGATGCGCTCGCCGACACGTTGCGGCGGCTTACCGCGCACCCGGCCGAGGTCGGGCGGCTGCGCGCCGCGGCGGCGGAGTTGGCGCGCGAGCGGTTCACCGCACAGGCGGTTGTGGAGCCGCTGGTGGAGCGGTTGGAGCGGATGGTGGGGAAGAGCGTGGGCGGCTGACGGTCACGTGCCGAGGGCCTTCGCGGCGCCGCGGCGGAGGCGCGGCAGGTTGTCGTAGAGCGACTGGCCGGGGCATTCGGTGACGAAGGCGTCGCGGTGGCCGCTGACCACGTTGAAGCGGACGTTGGTCCCCGCGGCGAACCGGCTGGCGCTGTCGCCGGAGGTGAGCTGGTCCTGGCCGAGCGGGTTGCGGCCGTACATGCCGAGCTTCCACGCGATGACCCGGGTCAGGCCTTCGAGGAGCGCGGCGGGCGGGGCCGTGTCGGTATAGGTGCCGATCGCCGCGACGCCCATGCTGTCGGTGTTGAACCCGAGGGTGTGCGCGCCGCGGACGGCCTTGTCGACGCCGCCCGCGCGGCCTTCGAAGATCGTGCCGCAGCGGTCGACGAGGAAGTTGTAGCCGATGTCCGACCAGCCGTTGGTCTTCACGTGGTAGCGGTAGATGGAGCGCAGGACGGCGGGCGAGTCGGCGCAGCTGTAGGTGTTGCTGTCCGCGGTGTGGTGGACGAAGACCACCTTGACGGTGTCCGTGTACTTGAAGTCGGCTTCGCGCAGCGACTCGTCGGCGCCCCACGCGGCGCGGCTGACGATCGCCGGGCGGCTTCCGGCGCCGCGCGGGCGGACTTTGCCGTCCACGGACGCGACGCCCGGGTCGACGAGTTCGAGGCGCAGGCCGCGCGGGACGTCGCCGGACAGCAGGCCGACGCGGGCTTGGACGGCGTCGGAGCGGCCCATCCACAGCGGTTCGGACGCGCCGCGGCGGGCGGTGTCGGCCAGACGGTCGCCGGTGGTCCGGATGGTGCGCCAAGAGCCCCATTTTCCTTGGGACTTCGTGCGGAGGGTGACAACGAGCCGGGGGTCCGCGGCCGGGTCGTCCCAGGAGATGCCCGCGAGGGAGAAGGCGCGGGTGGGGGTGCGTGGGATTGCCGCGATGGTGCGGCCCTCGCCCGCGGGAGCGTCGCGGGCGACGCCCTGGAGGGGGACGGTGTGGGTGGTGCCCGGGGTGCGGGCGGAGGCGGTCTCGGGGGTCGCTGCGGCGGGCGCGGCGAGGAGGGTGAGCGCCAGGGCCGCGGCTGCGGCGAGCGGGCGGAGGCGGTTTCGGGCGGAGCGCGCGGTGGAGCCGAGGAGCACGGTGGCCTTTCGTGGTCGGGGCGGGAGTCTTGTGTGTGTTCCTCGGCAGGCGGGGCTTAGTGCTGAACCGGTGAAGGCCACTCGGATGGAGTTGTGGGGCGTGGGCTCGCGTTGAGCCGGGTTGTCCACAGGCCTGGGGAGGCCGCGCGTCTGCCGCATCGTCCGCTCCGTACAGTGAGCCCATGTCCGACACCACTCCCGTCACCCTGCTCCGCTCCGCCCTCGCCTCGGACGGGACGCGGCCGTTCACCACGTTCTACGACGACGCCACCGGCGAGCGCGTCGAGCTGTCCGTCGTCACCTTCGACAACTGGGTGAGCAAGACCGCCAACTACCTCCAGGACGAACTCTCCGTCGAGCCCGGCGACCGCGTCGCGCTGCTGCTGCCCGCGCACTGGCAGACCCAGGTGTGGCTGCTGGCGTGCTGGTCGGTCGGGGCGGTCGCGGTGCCGGACGGCGACCCGGCCGCGGCCGACGTGGTGGTCGCCGGGCCGGACGCGCTGGAGCGCGGGCTGGCCTGCCCGGGCGAGCGGGTCGGGCTGTCGCTGCGGCCGCTGGGCGCCCGGTTCGCGGCACCGCCGGAGGGCTACCGCGATTACGCGGTCGAGGTGCCGGGGTTCGGCGACCGGTTCGTGCCGTACGTGCCGCCGAGCGCGGACGACCCGGCGCTGGAGATCGACGGCCGTACCCTCACCGGGGCGGAGACCGCGGACGCCGGGGCGGAGTCCGCGGCGGCATGGGGGCTGGCGCCCGGCGACCGGCTTTTGTCGACCTTGCCGTTCACTCGTGCGAGTGGTTTGCGGGCAGGGCTGCTGGCACCGCTCGCGGCGTCCGTACCTGTGGTTTTGTGCCGAAACTTCGAACTCATCGACGAATCCGCCCGGGAACGACGGATTTCGACCGAGCGCGTCACCCGTACGATCACTGATTCCGAAGGCTGAAGCCCGGTCGGTCGACTCCGTCCGTCCGCCGGGAAACTGCGCGGAAGGTGAGGACGGGGTATGGCCAGGAGGCGCACTCCGTCCGGGAGTTCGTCGGACGACGGGGTGCCGGAACCGGTCGCGGCGGATGCTGCCGCCGACGCGGCGCCCTGCCTCGGCGGCCGGGCCGCCGCGCGCAAGGCCCGTCGCAGGCGCAACCGCCGCCGCAAGGTGTTCATCCCGCTGCTGGTCGTCTGCGCACTGCTGCTGGTGACCGGCGCGGCGGGTGCCTACGTCGTCTACCGCAAGCTCAACGGCAACATCCAGACCGACGCCGTGGAAGGCAAGCTCAGCGCGGACCGGCCCGAGGTCGGCGGCAACGGCAAGGGCAAGCCGCTCAATGTGGTGATCATCGGGTCGGACTCGCGGGCGGGTGCCAACAAGCAGCTCGGCGGCGGCCGCGACGAAGGCGAACGCTCGGACACCACCTTGGTGTTGCACCTCACTTCGGACCGCAAGCGGGCGGTCGTGCTGAGCATTCCGCGCGACCTGATGGTGACGGTGCCGCCGTGCGTGACGCGCACCGGCGGCAAGTCGCCGGAGCGCACCCGGCAGATGTTCAACTCGGCCTACGAGCTGGGCGGCGCGGCGTGCACCCGCAACACCATCGAACGCCTGACCGGACTGCGGATCGACCACCACATCGTCGTCGACTTCTCCGGGTTCAAGGGCATGGTCGACGCGGTCGGCGGCGTGGAGATCTGCCTGCCGCAGGCGGTCGCCGACCGTACCGGCAAGATCAGCCTCGCGGCCGGCAAGCGCACCGTGCACGGCAAGGAAGCCCTCGATTTCGTGCGGCTGCGGCACGACGAGTCGCTCGGCGGCAACGGGAGCGACCTGGGGCGCATCAAGCGGCAGCAGGCGTTCATCGCGTCGCTCGCCAAGCAGATGACGAGCAGCAAGGTGCTGTTCAACCCGGCGCGGATGTACGACCTCGCGGACGCGGTGACCAAGTCGATCCGCGCGGACGAGGGCCTCGACTCGGTGAAGGCGCTGGTCGACCTCGGGCGGAGCGTGCAGGGCGTCAAGACGTCCGACATGACGTTCGTGACCGTGCCGGTGATGGACTCGCCGACCGACAAGAACCGGCTGGAGCCGATCCAGCCGGACGCGCGGCGGCTGTTCCAGGCGATCAACCTCGACGAGCACCTCGACGGCAAGAAGCCCGCGGGGGCGGCCCCGGGGCCGGCTCCGGCGGCGGCCCCGGCCGCGCAGGCCGGGACGCCGAAGACGGGGGCGGCCACATCGGCGGCGCCGCCGAGCCCGGCGGTGTCGAGTGCGTCCGCCCCGGTCCCGGTCCGCCCGGTTGATCCGACGCAGGTGCACGTGAAGGTCCTCAACGGCAGCGGGCGGCCGGGGGTCGCGCGCGAGGTCGGCGACGAGCTGACGCGGCGCGGGTTCGTGGTGGACGCAACCGGCAGCACGGCCCAGGTCACGTCCACGACGATCGAGCACGCCCCGGCGTTGGCGGAGCAGGCGAAGACGCTGGCGGCGGCGCTGCCGGGGTCCGCGGTGCAGCCGGAAGGGACGGTGCCGGAGCAGGTGGTGCTGACCGTGGGGAGTTCGTACGCGGGCATGCCGCCTGCGGCGGCTCCGGCGAGCCCGCCGCCGAGCCCGGCGCCGGCACCGTCACTGAAGGTGGCCACGCGCGACGCCGATCAGGACATTTGCAAGGCGACCTGACCGCGACCTGCGCCTATGCCGCGGTGGTCCAGTCCAACCGACCCCGGCTCACGGCGCCCGAACGGCGCAACGTACCGTGCATCCGTTCGGCAAGGCAGCGACGCCACGGCGCGTCACCGCATCGTGATGTGACTTGAGCCACATAAAGCGACGTTGGTGCAACGCCCCTGTCGAACGGCACGTCTATCTGGACACCGGCCACCGGCAGTTCGCACCTGCGTCATTTCCGGGACGGGGGCCGATTTTTCACGTCGGGCGGCAGAGAGCGAAGACCTCGTGGTCAAGGGCGGCAAGAATCAGGGCGCGTCGAACGCGAAGCGGAACCGCAACCGCAACGCCGACGAGCCCACCACCGCCGACCCGCAACCGCAGCCCGAAACAACGACCGAAGCCACCGTCGGCGAGCCCGAAAACGGACCGGTCGAGGCCTCCGCGGCCGAGTCCCCTGCGCCGACCGGGCAGGCGGGCGCGGAAGACGGCGCCGCATCGGACCGCTCCTCCCCCACCGGGGATGCGGAGGCAAACGCGGACGGCTCATCGCCCGGCGGGGCCCCCGAACCCGCTGCCGCAACGCCAACTCCCTCGGCCCCCGAAGGCCCGACAGCCACCGGAGACGCCTCCTCCGCGAACTCGGACGGGACCGACACGGCACAGGCCGACGGCGTAGGCACGTCAACCGACGCCGGGCCCGCCGCGGCCAAGGCCGCCGCGCCGACCGAGCAGGCGCGTGCGGAGGCGGAATCCGACTCCGGTGGCCCCTCCCCCGCCGACGACGCGGAGTCGACGCCGGTGGCCGAGGAAACCGCGGCCGCCGCGCACGCGGCAGCCGCCGGGAACGCCTCGGTGGATGCTGACGCATCCACAGCAGCACAGGCGGATATAGCGGTGTCCGGGCCGGTGACGGCCGAATCGGCGACGGTGACCGCTTCGGGTGACTCGGCCCCCGCGGCCCAGGCGCCCACCACGTCGGAGGAGCCCGCGGCGGCGAGCGGCGCGGAGCCGGTCGATCAGGCCGAGTCCGGTGCCTCCCCCACCCCGGCCCCGTCCTCCCCGGATTCCAGTGAAGCAGTCGAGGCCACCGGAGACGGCGTCGCGTCGGCGGACGAGGCGGCCGCGTCGGTAGCTGGGAACGGCGTGGCATCGTCCGCCGACCCCGTCCCCCCGGCCGCGCCCACGCCTGTCGGCGGGGCCGCCGCGAACGAACTCTCCATATCCCCGGCCTTCCTGCCCCCGGCCGTCACTCCCGTATCCCGTCGTCGGCGGCGGTGGAAGCGGGTGCTGGTGAGCATGGCCGTGGCGATGGCGGTGCTGATATCCGCGGCCGGGGCGGCGGCGTACTTCCTCTACCGGCAGCTCGACGGGCAGATCACCACCGACGCGGTGGACATGAAGATCGGGCCGGAGCGGCCGGCCGTCCCGAAGGAAGCGTACGGCGCGGTCAACATCCTGCTGATGGGGTCGGACGACCGGACCGGCGACAACATCGAGTACGGCGACATCGGCGAAGGCACCAAGCGCTCCGACACGACGATCCTCCTGCACCTCTCCGCCGACCGTAAATCGTCCGTCGCGGTGAGCATCCCCCGCGACCTGATGGTGCAGATCCCCTCCTGCGTCCGCGACGACGGCACGCAATCCCGGGCCTACAAGGACCAGTTCAACCACGCCTTCGAAATCGGCGGCTCGGCCTGCACGATCAAGACCGTCGAGCAGATGACGCAGGTGAAGATCGACCACCACATCGTCGTCGACTTCACCGGCTTCAAGCACATGGTCGACGCCGTCGACGGCGTCGAAGTCTGCCTGAGCGAACCGCTGAAGGACCGCGCGGCGAAGCTCGACCTGCCGGCCGGGCGCCGCACGCTCGACGGCGAGCAGTCGTTGGCCTACGTGCGCGCCCGCAAGAACCTCGACGACGGCAGCGACACGATGCGCATGACCCGCCAACAGCGGTTCCTCGCCTCGCTGATGAACAAGATCGAGTCGAACGGCGTGCTGTTCAACCCGATCAAGCTGTACGAACTCCTCGACGCCGGAACGCGTTCCATCGCCGCCGACCCGGGCCTCGACTCGCTCGACGAACTCACCAAGCTCTCCAAGAGCGTGGCCGACATCCCGAGCGAGAAGTCCGCGTTCCTGACCGTGCCGCGGCAGCCGTACCGCTACGACCACAACCGCGACGAACTCGTCCAGCCGGACGCCGACGCGCTGTTCACCGCGATCCGCTTCGACCGCATCGCGGTCGGCAAGGCCGACCCGGCCTCCCCCGTCGAACCGGGCGGCACGGTCGAGATCCACGACGCGGCAATGCCGAAGGCGACGTCGACCACCGGTGCGCCGACGGGGAAGGCGACCGGGAAAGCGACCGGCAAGGCCACCGACGAGCCGTCCGACCCGGCGGCCGACGAGTCGTCGGACGCCCCCACGGACAGCCCGTCCGACAGCCCGTCCGCCGACGCGAGCGACAACCCGGCCACGGACGGCGCGGACCCGTCCGCGACGGCGACCGGAAGCGCCACCGCAAGCCCGACCGGAAGTGCGACCGGGAGCCCTGCTCCCACGGGCTCCGGGAGCACGCCCCCGGCCGCGAGCCCGAGTGCTTCCGGTGGCCCGATCGTGACCGTGACGGGACGCACAGTCGACCAGGACGTGTGCGCATGACCTGGGGAAACCCACGAAGCCCCGACCGGGAAAGCCAATTCCGGCCGCAGTCGTACCACGGAAACGAGACGGGTTGCCCGGGGCCGGGAACTCGGCCACTAGGGTGACAGTTTCATCCACTCAGATGCTGAATCAGAAATCCGATCACCACAGCGCGACCGGGGGGCCGCGCAGGTCAGACGACGGGTAGCCGGGAGGGGACGCGGATCGTGAACGCTGGCGACGCACCCAAGAATGGGCGACCGGGACAAGGCCTCGAGTCCCTCGACGACGCGGACGTGGCGGACCTGTGGGTCATGGACCCCGACACCGGGAACTACGAACTGCGTTCCCCGGGTCGCGGCGCCGTGCCCGCGCAGCAGTCCGACGACCCGCACGCCGGGTTGTTCCGCGACGACGCGCCGCCTGAGGGCACCCGCGCGGGACAGGGCGGCGGACGGGCCGCGGCCCGTCGGACGACCACCGCGTCGCGGTCCGAGGCCGCCGTCACCGAGCGCCCGGACACCGACGAGGACGAGAGGTCGTCCCGTCCCGGACGCCGCGCCGCCGCCAAGCCGAAGAGCAAGGCGAAGAAGCGCATCAAGTGGACGGCGATCGGTCTCGCCGCCACCCTCGTGGTGCTGGCGGGCAGCGCGTACGGCTATTACCTGTACCTGAACAGCCGGATCAAGAAGACCCAGCGCAGTGCGGGCGACGAAGTCCCCCAGTCGGCGGCCGACTCCGAGGGCCGGACGCCGATGAACATCCTGCTCATCGGGTCGGACAGCCGCATCGGCGCGGGCAACGAGGGCTACGGCGACGCCGGCCACCCGGGCCTCGCGGACACCACGATCCTCATGCACCTGTCGGCGGACCGCACGAACGCGACGCTCGTGAGCATCCCGCGCGACACCATGGTCATGCGCCCCAAGTGCACCGTGAAGGGCAAGACCGCCCCGGCGTCCACCAGCCCGTTCCCGTTCAACGAGACGCTCGGCGACCAGTACGGCGGGGCGCCGTGCACGGTGGCCACCGTCGAGAAGATGCTCGGCGTCCAGGTCGACCACTACCTGATGATCGACTTCAAGGGCGTCAAGGAGATGACCGACGCCGTCGGCGGCGTGCCCATCAACCTGTGCGACCCGATCAACGACCCGGTGCGCCCGAACCAGGGCGGCGGCACCGACCTGTTCCTCAAGGCCGGCGAGCAGCGGCTGCAGGGCGAGAACGCGCTGAAGTTCCTGCGCGCCCGGCACGCGTTCGGCGACGGCAGCGACTTGGCCCGCATCGAGGCGCAGAAGAGCTTCCTCATGGCGCTGGCCCGCGAGGTCAAGAACAACGCCAAGTGGAGCAACCCGCAGGCGCTGTTCGACCTCGCGCAGGCCGCCACTGGCAACCTCCAGGTCGACGACGGCCTCGACACCATCAAGAAGCTCGTGGACCTCGGCAACGAGATCAAGAAGGTGCCCGAGAAGCGGATGGCGTTCACCACGCTGCCCAACGAGGCGTACCCGGCTGACCCCGACCGACGTGTGCAGCAGCGCCAGCCCGACGCGGCCAAGCTGTGGCAGGCCATCAAGACCGACGCCCCGATCACCAAGGGCGACGCGGCGGACGCCGCACCGCCCGCCGAGGCGCCCGCCTCCGCCCCGGCCGCGCCGCAGGCGCCGACGGTGGACCCGACGACCATGAAGGTCACCGTCCGCAACACGACCAAGTACACGAAGGGCAAGGCGGTCGCCGACCAGCTCTCGGCCGGCGGCTACAAGGCCACGTCGGAGTCGGGCAACTCGGGCCGGACGCTCGACAACAGCGTCGTCCGCTACCCAAAGGGCAAGGTGGACGCGGCCAAGCAACTCGCCGCCGCCGTCGGCCTGTCCGACACCGCGCTGGAGGAGAGCACCACCGGCTCGACGTCGTTCGAGGTCGTCATCGGCTCCGACTTCCCGGGCCTGACCGACACGGCGCCCGCCGCCGGCAAGCCGGGCAAGACCACCGGCCCGGCGACGACCGCCACCACGGCGCCGCCGTCGGCGCCGAGCGCGAGCGACCTCAAGCTCAACACCGCGGACAACACGTCCTGCATCTCGACGGGGCGCGGCAAGAAGTAGGTCCGCGCGCAAACGGTCCGCGAGGCGCGGACACCGATCGCACACGGCGCCGGGAGGCGATGCACGGCATGGGCTCGGGGTTCGGACCGTCGGCCGACCACTCGCGCGATCGGCGCCGCCGCGCCGCGGGCACCCCTCCGGGGGCGGCCGCGGGGGGCGACCGGCTCGACGGGCTGGACGACGCGGACATCGCGGATCTGTGGGTCGTCGACGAGCACACCGGCGAGTTCCGGATGCGCACGCCCGGCGAAGCGGCCGCTTCCGGCTCCGCGTCCCGTCCGGACTCGCCCCGTCCCGCGTCGTCCCGCCGCCGCGCGGACGCCGAGGAGTCGGCGTCGGCCGAGGCGGCACCGGCTGCGTCCTCGCCGGGCCGCCGCCGGTCGGAGCCGGCCGGGCGGGCCGCGAGCCGCCGGTCGGGTGGTGCCGCGGCCGAGGCGAAAGGCAAGCCCAAGAGCAAGGTCAAGAAGCGCCTCAAGTGGACGGCCATCGGCCTCGTCGGCCTCCTCGTCGCGATCGCCGGCGCGGGCTACGCGTACTACGAGTACCTCAACAGCCGCATCAAGACCGGCGACCGCAGCGGCGCCGTCGACGCGGCAAAGGAAGCGCCCGCCGACGAGCAGGGCCGCAAACCGATGAACGTGCTGCTCGTCGGCTCGGACAACCGCGTCGGTGCGGGCAACGAAGGCTACGGCGACGCGGGCCACCCGGGCCTCGCCGACACCACGATCCTGCTCCACCTGTCCGCCGACCGGTCCAACGCGACGCTGGTGAGCATCCCCCGCGACACCCTGGTCTTCCGTCCCGCGTGCAAGGAGGAAGGCGGTAGCGGAAAGGTTCAAGCAGCTGCCGACCGCGTCCCCTTCAACGAGACGATGCTGGCGCCGTACGGCACCCCGTGCACGGTCGCGACCGTCGAACGCATGCTCGGCCTCAAGATCGACCACTGGCTCAAGATCGAGTTCAAGGGCGTCAAGGAGATGACCAAGGCGGTCGGCGGCGTGCCGGTCAACTTGTGCGACCCCCTCGAAGACCCGTTCACCACGAACCCGCCCGGCGGCACCGGCCTGAGCCTCCCCGCCGGCGAGACCCGGCTCGCGGGCGAGGACGCGCTCAAGTTCGTGCGCGCCCGGCACGGCTTCAAGAACGACAGCGACCTCGGCCGCATCGAGGCGCAGAAGAGCTTCCTCATGGCGCTCGCCCGCGAGATCAAGACCAGCGCGACGTGGAAGGACCCGCAGGCCGTCCTGCAGATCGCGCAGACCGCGGTCGACAACATCACCGTCGACACCGGGCTCGGCCGCATCGAGAAGCTGGCCGGGCTCGGTCAGGAGATCAAGAAGGTCCCGGAGAAGCGGATGGCGTTCACGACCCTCCCGGTCATGGACGTCCCCGGGGAGGATCCGCGCGTGCACGTCCAGCCGCTCGAGCCCAAGGCCGGCAACCTGTGGGCGGCGGTCGCGGCCGACCGGTCGATCACGGAGGGCGACCCGAACGCGCCCGCCGCCGCGCCGGGTGCCGAGGCGCCGCCGGCGGCCACCGCCCCCGCCGCACCGGTGGTCGACCCGGCGACGATCAAGGTCAGCGTGCGCAACACGACCACGACGCCGCGCGCCACCGCGGTCGTGCAGCAGCTCAAGACGCTGCGCTACGACGCCTCGGTCAACAACACCAAGAGCACCACGCCGCGCGCCAACAGCTCCATCTCGTTCCCCGCCGGCAAGCTCGACGCGGCCAAGCAACTCGCCGTCGCGGTAGGCCTGCCCGAAACGGCGGTGGACGAGAGCCCGACCGCCAAGACGTTCGAGGTCGTCATCGGCCTCGACTTCCCGTCCGCGGCGCCGAGCACGTCCGCGGGACCCGGCACGCCCGCCTCCGCCTCGCCGCCGCCCGCGGCGCCGTCGAAGGACGACCTCAAGCTCAACACCGCCGACAACACGTCCTGCATCAAGACCAAGAAATCCAAGTAGCCGCGGGCTCGTTCGGCCTCGGACCGGTCACCTGCTCCGCGGGTCCCCGTCCGAGCCGGAGGTGTCCGCCGGCGCCTGCGGGGTCGAGTAGGCGACCGACCAGGCGGACTTGGCTGATGCCGTGTGCTCGACGACGATGCGCTGGCCGGTGACGAAGACGCGGTCGACGGGCACCGTCAGCGTGCTCGGGACCGGGTGGCCGTCGGAGATGCGGAGCACGCGGAGGCCGCTTCCGCCGGGCAGGTAGAGGGTCGTGCCGTCGGTACCGCCGTCGGCCAGTCGGCCGAGGCCGGGAACTGCCGTGAACCACAGTGGGGTTCCGTCTTTCAGACGGTACGCGGCGACACCGTCGGCGCCCGCGCGGGTCTCGTGCGCGAGCACGGTGTCGCCGGTGACGGTCACGTCGTCCGGATCGGCGTCGCGCAGCGTCCACACCGCGCGCCCGCCGTGGTCGAACGCGGTGAGCGTCCCGGCGCCGCCGTCCGCCGGGCGGGTGCCCGCGAGGATGCGGTCCGGAGTCACCGCGGCGAAGCCGACGGTGCCTGTGGTGTCCGGGAGTTCGGCTTTCCAGGTCGGGCGGGCGGCGCCGGGCGCGAAGGCGGCGAGGGCGCCCGGCGCGGCGAGGTAGACGGTGCGGCCGTCGGCGGCGACGTCCGTCCAGCGGCCGGGCACGTCCCACCGGCGCGCGATCCCGCCCGAGACGGTGTCCTGCTGGACGACCCGCGACGTATCGGGTCGGCCGCCCGGGGCGGTGCCGACCATGAGGACGGTGCCGCCGTTGCCGGTCATCCCGGTGACCCAGCCGCGGTCGCGCTCCGGGTCGGCAACCGCGGGCGTCACCGGCACGGCCTGGCACCACTGGGCGTAGCCGGACCGGGCGTCGGCGCCCATGACCTGGGTGTCGCCGTTCTTGTGCGGCACGAACGTCAGGGAGCGGAGGTTCTTCATGAACGTGTCGAGCGGGCCTTCGGCGGCGCGCATCCAGTGGCGCTTGCCGCTGCGGCCTTCGTACATTGCCAGATCACGCGGAGCCGCGCCGCCACGCGCCGGGAGCAGCCCGAACTCGTCCGACATGACGGGCAGCGGGCCTTGGGCGACGACCGTCCACACCGGCTTGCCGACGGCCTGGTCGCCGGTGAAGCGGGTGGCTTCGCGGTAGAGCGGGTCGCGGAGGGCGGCGCGGATCGCCGGATTGTCGGTGCCGCCGATCTGCGGGACGCCGAACGCGTCCGGGAAGACCTCGGTGTCGGTGAGGCTGTGGAAGTCCGACCAGCAGGGGCGCACTTCCTCCGCTTGGACGGCGACCACGCCCAGCACGGCGAGCATCACGACGGCGCCGCAGCCCGCGACGAGCTTCCCGGCGTGGCCGCGGACGAAGCGGGCGACGCGCGGCCCGGGCCGGGGCGTGCGGGGGTCGACCTGTGCTGCCTGCTCCGCCCCGCCGTCCACGTGTCCGTCCTCGTACCGCTCGCTCACGCCCGGTCAGGTCCCGTCGGCATCGCCGGCCCGTCGGGGCCGGTCAGGCTCCGCCGCCGCCGATCGTGCGCCGGGCCACGCCCGTCCAGCGCGCCGGGTCCGTCACCCGCCGCCCGTCGACCAGCGCGCGGACGCCGGGGAACCGGTCGGCCGACAACGTCCGGTACTCCTCGTGGTCGGTCTGCACGATCACCGCGTCCACCGGCTCCCCGTCCTGGTAGGGCCGCAAACCCAGGGCGGCGATCTCGCCCTCCGTGTACATCGGGTCGGACACCATCGCTTCGGCGCCCGCCGCGCGCAAGGCTTCGACGACCGGGAACACGCCGGAGAACGCCGTCTCCTTCACCCCGCCGCGGTAGCTGACCCCGAAGACCGCGACGCGGGCGCCGCGCAGCCCCGTGCCGTCCATCGACAGCAGGCCGTCGAGCAGGCCGACGCCGTAGCCCGGCATGCCCGCGTTGGTGGTGCGGGCCGCCTTGACCACCGTGGCGTCGGGGTCGTTGAAGGCGTAGAAGCGCGGGTAGACCGGGATGCAGTGGCCGCCGACGGCGATGCCGGGCCGGTGGATGTGGCTGTACGGCTGCGAGTTGGACGCTTCGATGACGGCGTGGATGTCGACGCCGATGCCGTCCGCGTAGCGCGCGAACTGGTTGGCCAGACCGATGTTGACGTCCCGGTAGGTGGTCTCGGCGAGCTTGGCGAACTCGGCGGCTTCCGCGCTGCCCATGTCCCACACGCCGTTCCCGCGCGGCAGGTCCGGCCGCGGGTCGAAGTCGAGGACCGCTTCGTAGAAGGCGACGGCCCACGCGGCGGCCGCCTCGTCGATGCCGCCGACCAGCTTGGGGTAGCGGCGCAGGTCGGCGAAGATCCGGCCGGTGAGCACGCGTTCGGGGCTGTGGCAGAGGAAGAAGTCGGTGCCGCAGCGCAGGCCGGAGGCCTTCTCCAGGGCGGGGAGGAAGCGTTCGCGGGTGGTGTGCACGGGGAGGGTGGTCTCGTAGGAGACCAGGGTGCCGGGCCGCAGGCCCTCGCCGATCGCCGCGGTCGCGGCGTCCATCGCGCGGAAGTCCGGCTGGGCGTCGGTGTCGACGACGACCGGGACGACGACCACGACGTAGTCGCTCTCCGCGACCGCGGCGGCGGTGTGCGTGGTGACGCGCAGCGTGCCCGCGTCGACGACCGCGCGCAGCCGCTCGGCGAGCTCGGCTTCGCCGGGGAACGGTTCGGCGCCCTTGCCGACCAGCTCGACCAGAGCCGGGTTGACGTCCACCCCGACGACCTCGTGCCCCTTGCCGGCGAACTGCACGGCAAGCGGGAGGCCGATCTTCCCGAGCGCGACGACACAGATCTTCACGTTGGACGTACCTTCGGTCGTGGATGATCCAGATGGCGCCAGCGTACCCGCCGGATTTGTCCCGAGGGTGACGATTGGGCGACGGTCAGGCGCGGGCTTCGAGCGTGCGTACGACCGCATTTGCGGCGTGGCCGTCGCCGTACGGATGCCCCTCGACGGGGGCCGGACGCTCGCGTACGGCGACTTTGCCCAGTTCGGCGGGGTCCGGGCACAGCACGTTCCAGCCGTGGGCCAGCGTCTCGGGCCATTCGGTCTCGGCGCGCAGCGTCGTGCAGGGCCGCCCGAGGAGGAAAACTTCCTTCTGGAGTCCACCCGAATCGGTGACGGCGCCGCGGCTTCCGAGGACCGCGCGGACGGTCGCGGCGTACGGCAGCGGACCGGTCGGCCGCAGCGCGCCGCGGTCCAGCGCGATCCCGTTTGCGGCGGCCCGGTCCCGGAGCCGCGGGTGCACGGGCAGCAGGACGGGGAGCGGGAGGGCGGCCAGGGCGTCCACGACGGCGGCGAGGCGGGCGGGGTCGTCGGTGTTCTCCGCCCGGTGCACGGTCGCGACGAGGTACTCGCCTTCACGCAGCCCGGGGTCGAGGGGCCGGTCGGCAACGGCGTCGCGGGTGCGCAGCACGATGTCGGCCATGACGTCGCCGACGATGGCGGTGCGTGCGGCGAGGCCTTCGTTCGCCAGGTTGACCGCGGCGATCTCCGTCGGCGCGAGCAGCAGATCCGCCGCGTGGTCGGTGAGCACCCGGTTGTGTTCCTCGGGCATGAGCCGGTTGAACGAACGCAGCCCGGCTTCCAAATGCGCCACCGGGATGTGCAGCTTCACCGCGGAAAGCGCGGCGGCCAGCGTCGAGTTGGTGTCCCCGTAGACCAGCACCCAGTCGGGCCGCTCGCCGGCGAGGAACACGTCCTCCAGCGCCGCGAGCATCGCCCCGGTCTGCGCGCCGTGACCGCCCGAACCGATGCCGAGGTGCACGTCGGGCGCGGGAATCCCCAGCCCGTCGAACAACGCGTCGGACATCGCGCCGTCGTAGTGCTGGCCGGTGTGCACGATCCGGTGCTCGTGCCTGGTTCCGCGGAAGGCATCGGCCACCGCCCCCAGTTTCACGAACTGGGGGCGGGCACCGACGACGCTGATGACCTTCACGGGGCCTCACAGGAAGTCTGTGGTGTCCAACAGGAAGTCGAACGGGGCAGGCAGCGGGATCGTCTCGCCGAACGGCCGCGACAATTCGTCATAGTCGCCGTTCTTCGGGTTGCTGAGCAGCGACACGCGTCCTTCGCTCCGGTCGATGAGGAGGTACAGCGGAATCCCACCCAGTGCATAGGACAACCGCTTGTCCTTACGGTCCCGGTCCGGCTTGGAGGACGTCACTTCAACGACCATCTCCACACCGTCGCTGGGCATCCACGGCTCCGCCCCGCGAAACAGCCGCATGGCCATAGGCGCAATCGAGATATCCGGGATCACGTGGTTCCTTGGGGCCAGACCGACACTCGGCACGGTCAAGCCCTTCGTCATCGACATCTGCATTTTCACCGAAGATCGCGTCGCCACTTGATCAATGATCAGTCCGATCACATCCTCGTGATCACCAGCCGGCGGTGGCGCCACCACGACCTCCCCCTCAATCAGCTCCGCACGGAACCCGGGCGGGGTGTCCAGAGCCAGGAATTCCTCCAGGAGAATCTCCTGCTGACTGGGGGTTTCGTATGCCATAGCAACCATTGTGTGTCCCCCTTTCGGTCCGGCGCGAGCCTATGGCGAGCGTGGCGCCGAACCGATCGGGAATCCCGCAGGTTCACCCAACGGGATGAACGGACCGGTCAGTTTTCGATCGGGACCGTCATGCCGTCGCGGGCGCTGTCCAGCATCGCCTGCGCCACCACCACGTTCACCAGGCCCTGCCGCATCGTGACGATGTCGGACTCCTTGCCGAGGACCGCGTCGCGGAAGGCCTGGTGTTCGGTGTGCAGCGGCTCCGGCTTGGCGATGGCGTAGCGGATCATGTCGCCTTCGCTGACGCCGCGGAAGTTGGACAGCGCGACCCACTGGGTCAGTATTTCGGCGTTGTTGTGGAAGGTCAGGTCCACGTTCAGAGTGTCGGCGATCAGGCAGCCCCGCTCGCCGGTCACCACCGTGACGCGTTCCTTCATCGGGGACAGCCAGTTGACCAGGTGGTTCGTCACCGTGCCGTCGGCGAGCTGGCCGACGACGGCGACCAGGTCCTCGAACGCGCGCCCGCTCTTGAAGGCGGTGCGCGCGGACACCGACCGGTACGTCTGCCCGGTCACCCACGCCGTCAGGTCGATGTCGTGGGTGGCCAGGTCCTTGACCACGCCGACGTCGGAGATGCGGTTGGGGAACGGGCCCTGGCGCCGCGTGACGACCTGGTAGATGTTCCCGAGCTGGCCTTCCTCCAGCCGCGCGCGGAGCTGCTGGAGGGCCGGGTTGTAGCGCTCGATGTGGCCGACGGCGCCCACCAGCCCAGCCTGTTCGAAGGCCTCGGCGACCCGGCGGGACGAGGCGACGTCCTGGGCGAGCGGCTTCTCGACGAGCGTGTGCACGCCCGCCGCGGCCAGCTGCAGGCCCAGGTCCTCGTGGTACGCGGTCGGCGCGGCGACCACGCAGTAATCCAGTCCGACCGCGATCAGCTCGTCGACGGTCGTGAACAGCGGCACGCCCCCCGCCGCGTCGTGCGGGTCCCCCATCGGGTCGCACACGCCGACGAGCGTGACGTCGGCCAAGCCGCGCAGCACGCGGGCGTGGTGGCGGCCCATCATGCCGAGCCCGATGAGCCCGGCGCGCAGCGGCTGTCCGGCCACGGGGCTCATTTGCCGGCCACCGCCTCGGCGACCGTCTTGAGGTCGGCGTCGCTCAGTTGCGGGTGCACGGGCAGCGACAGCACCTCGCGGGCCGCGCGCTCGGTCTCCGGCAGGTCGAGGTCGAGCCGGAACGACGGGAGCCGGTGGATCGGCACCGGGTAGTACACGCCGGAGCCAACGCCGCGTTCGGCGAGGCGCTCGGCGAAGCCGTCCCGCCCGCCCGCGAACGCGTCTTCGGGGACGCGCACCGTGTACTGGTGGTAGACGTGCGTGGCGCCCGCGGCGACCGGCGGCGTCACGACGTCCGTCCCGGCCAGGTTCGCGTCCAGGAACGCCGCGTTGGCCTGGCGGCGCGCGGTCCAGCCGGCCAGCTTGCCGAGCTGGACACGGCCGATCGCCGCGTGCAGGTCGGTCATCCGGTTGTTGAAGCCGACGATCTCGTTGTCGTACCGCTTCTCCATGCCCTGGTTGCGCAGCAGCCGGAGCTTCCGGACGACCGCCGGGTCGTCGGCGACGACCATGCCGCCTTCGCCCGAGGTCATGTTCTTCGTCGGGTAGAGGCTGAACACCGCGGTCTTGCCGAACGCGCCGACGGGCGTGCCGTGCAGCGCGGCGGCGTGCGCCTGGCAGGCGTCCTCGATGACCGCCAGGCCGTGCCGGGTGGCGAGCGCGTTCAGCTCGTCCATCGCGGCCGGGTGGCCGTACAGGTGCACCGGCATGATCGCCGCGGTGCGCGGGGTCACCACGGCGGCCGCGGCGGCGGGGTCGAGGCAGAAGTGCTCCGGCTCGATGTCGGCGAACACCGGGGTGGCGCCGACCAGCGCGACCGCGTTGGCGGTCGCGGCGAAGCTGAACGACGGGATGATCACCTCGTCGCCGGGGCCGATGCCCATGGCGAGCAGGGCCAAGTGCAGGCCGGACGTCCCGGAGTTCACCGCGACCACCGTGCGGCCGCCGACGATGGCGGCGAACTCCTGCTCGAACGCCGCCACTTCGGGGCCCTGCGCAAGCATGCCGCTGCGCAGGACGCGGTCGACCGCGTCTCTCTCCTCGGCTCCTAGGCTGGGTGCCGCCGCGGGGATGGATCGGACCATGAGGGGGTTACCTCCGAGAGGGTCTCGTCGATCTCGATGAAGCGCGCCCCGGTTTCCGGGCACACCCACCGGCGGACGGCCTGGGTGCTGCCGTCCTCTGCCTCCCCCGGTTCCTCCCCGGAACCAGCTTGATCCGGGACCAGCGGTACGCCGGCCCGGCCCACCCACTTGACGCGTCGTGCCGGTACCCCGGCAACGAGCGCGTAGTCCGGTACGTCACGGGTGACCACCGCACCGGCGCCCACAAGCGCCCACCGGCCGATGGTGATCCCGGCGACCACCACGGCGCGCGCGCCCACCGCGGCGCCTTCGCGGACCGTCACGCCCTGTGCGTGCCAGTCGCCGACCCGCTTGAGGCTGCCCTCCGGGTCGATGGACCGGGGGTACATGTCGTTGGTGAGGACCGCGGCGGGGCCGATGAAGACGCCGTCCTCGAGCCGGGCGGGCTCGTAGACCAGCGCGTAGTTCTGCAGCTTGACGTTGTCGCCCAGCTCGACGGCCGGGCCGACGTACGCGCCGCGCCCGATGATGCACCCGGTGCCCAGGACCGCGTCCTCGCGGATCTGGGCCAGGTGCCAGACGGTGCTCCCGGCGCCGATCGCCGCGGTCGCGTCGACGTCGGCGCTCGCCATGATCCGCACCGGGTCGGGCTCGCCGCCCGGCCCGGGCAGGTCGGCCCGCCCGGCGAGGTCGACCCCGCCGTCGGCGCGGCCGCCCGGGTCGGCGGGACGGGTGATCGGATCAACGCTGCCCGTGGGCTCCACGCGGGGCTCCTCGGTGTGCTCGGGGTCTGCGGGCGTCGGCACGGGGCGCGGTCACCGGCCGGCGGCGCGGACGAGGTCACTTATGGTGTGGGCGAGTTCGTCGGACGGGGACGCCCCGGTGAGGTTGCGGTCCGTCCACTCGAGAGCGGCCTTGCGCATCGCCCGGAGCTCCTCGGGGCGGTCGGCCCACTCGCGCAGCACGCGCCCCGCGTCGTCGGTGTCGCGGACGACGTATCCCGCCCCGGACTCGGTCACGATCCTAGCCATCCGGGGCAGGGGCGTGGCCACAACAGCCAGTCCGCAGCCCAGGTATTCGTACAGCTTTGTGGGCACCGCTTCGCGGAACGCGGGGGTGTCGTCGAGCAGCGCCAGACCGGTCCACGCACCCTGCGCGATGCCCCACGCCTCGCGCGGCGCGAGGCGGCCGTGCAGCCGGACCCGGGCCGCGGCGGGCGACTCGCGCCGCCACCGGGCGAGCCACTCCTGGTCGGCGGCGGCGACCGGCCCGACGATGTCCAAGTGCCATGACTCGGCGGCCTCGACGGCCGCGAGCATCGCGGCCAGGCCGCGCGAGCGGCGCACGTCCCCGATGTAGACCGCGCGCGGCTCCGGGTCGGGGTCGGCCGGCTTCGGCAGGTAGCCGAGGTCGGGCAGGTTCTTCACCACCAGGCGGCGGCGCGCGGTCAGCGGCGGCACGTGGTCGTCGGCGACCACGGTGAGGTCCGCTCGCCGGGTCGCGGCCGTGCAGGCGCGGACCAGCACGCTGCCGACCGCGCCCTTCCAGGTGGCGCCCCACGGCCGGTCGCGGAGCAGCTTGAGGTAGTCCTCGTGCACGTCGGCGGCCAGCCGGCCGCGGCGCAGCAGCCGGGCCGCGGCGGCCGCCGGGACCAGGTCGGGGTCGAGCGTCATGACCACCCGGCCGGACGCCCGGAACGGCAGCGCGAGGTCGCGCCGCAGTCGTCGGAAGGCGCCGCCGCGGTCGCCGAGCGCGACGACCCGGGTGCCGGCGGGGCCGCCGGCCGCGTCGCCCAACCCGATGACCTCGACGGTCATGCCCGCGCGCAGCAGGGCCGCGGCGGTGCGGTGCAGGCGGGCGTCCGCGACGTCGTGCGCGGAGCTGACGATGCTGATGTCGACAGATGTCACGGCGGCCTCAGACGTCTTCCATGGCGAACGCGTCTTCGCCGACTTCCAGGAACCGCATGTACTCGCCGATGATCGTCTCGGGGTCGCCTTGGTCCATGAGCCGCCCCTTGTGCAGCCACAGGCAGTGGTTGGCCATCTCGCGGACGCTGGCCATGCCGTGGCTGACCAGGATGATCGTGCGTGCGGCACGGCAGAGTTCGTCCATCTTGCGGGCGGCCTTGCGCTTGAACGCCGCGTCGCCCGCGGACAGCGCCTCGTCGACGAGGAGGATGTCCGGGTCCATGTGCACGCCGACGGCGAACGCGAGGCGCTGGTACATGCCCGACGAGTAGGACTTCATGGGCATGTCCATGAACTCGCCGATGTCCGCGAACGCGGCGATCTCCTCGTACTTCTCCTCGACCTCGGCTTCCGCCTTGCCCTGGGCGAGTCCGCCGAGGACGACGTTCTCGCGGCCGGTGAGCTGGCTGTTGAAGCCCACGCCGAGCGCGAGCAGCGTGCTGACCTTGCCGTGCACCTCGATGCGGCCCTTGGTGGGCGGCAGGATGCCGGCGATGGCGCGCAGCATCGTGGACTTGCCCGCGCCGTTCGCGCCGACGACGCCGAGCACGGTGCCGTGGTCGATGCGCCACGACACGTCGCGGACCGCCTCGATCTCCCGGATCGTGCGTTCGCGGCGGCCGACCCGCTTGATGGCGCTCTTGAGCGTGGGGACCTTCTCCACCGACGTGCGGTAGGTGATCGACAGGTTGTCGACCTGGACCGCGAGCGGCTGGTCCGCGGACCCCGGCCGGGTGGCGGCGGCGGGAGCGGCCTCGTCGTCCGGAGCGCCTTGGGCGGCTTGGGCGGCTTGGGCGGCCTGGGCGGCCTGGCCGGCCCGGTTGTTCCGGGCCGCCGGGTCCGGGCGGCCTGCTTCGGGTGCCTCGCGGGCCTCGGGGTCAGATGCGGTAGGCAAATTCACGCTCCCGGGACAGGAAGAACCAGGCTCCGCCGATCAGGGCCACGACCGCCCAGGCGGTGCCGTAGACCATGAGGGCACCGTCCGGCGCCCGGTTTTCCAGGACGACCTGGTTCCAGGAGCCGATGATCGGATACAGCGGGTTGACCTTGAAGATCCACAGCAGCCAGGGGTTCGCGGAGAGCTTCTCCTTGGCTTGCGAGACGGTGAACAGGACCGGGGACAGGTAGATCCAGATCCGCAGCGCGTACGGCAGCAGACTGGACGTGTCGCGGAAGTACACGGCCATCGCGGCGAAGAACAGCCCGCAGCCGAAGCTGAACACGGTCTGCACCACGAAGATCGGCACCAGCCACGCGAACGCGATGCCGACCGCCCGGCCGGCGGCGGCGTGCGCGATTGCGTAGACCACCAATGTCGGCCAATACATCATGAACGAGGAAAACAGCGAGGAAAGCGGGAGCAGCGCTTTCGGGAACGCCATGTTCATGATCATCTTGCCGCCGCCGGTGATCGACGTCGACGACAGCTGGACGATGTTGCGCGTGTAGTAGTACGCGAAGAGTCCCGACAAGATCACCGTGAAGCCCATCAGCGGGTTGCTGTGCGGCGACCCGGCGAGGACGGTGACCAGCATGAAGTACACGGCGGCGAGCAGCAGCGGGTTGATCACCAGCCACAGCTGGCCGAACACCGTCTCGTAGTTGCGGCCCTTCAGGGTCGCGTGCGCCATGCGATAGGCGAACCGCCGCCGCTGCCACACCTCGCGGAAGTACACCCGCAGCGGCGGCAAGTGCGCGTGGTACGGCTCGTACACATGCACCGGCACGCCGCTGTTCCCGGCGCCGCTGCGGCGCCCGACCTCTGCCTCGGCATCCATGACCGCCACTACCGGCTTCTCCTCGACTGCGGAACATCCGGCCCGACGCCGGATTCCGCGATCGGCCGGATACCGGGTCGTAGCAGGTATAACGACGATACCGGCGATACCGGCGAAAATCGCCGCTCACGGGTCATGCGCCACTCCTCGTTGGCCGCGCGTCGGCCGCTGGTCGACCGCGCTTCGGCTATGCGCCGGCCGCAGGCGACCGGCTGGTTGGACGACGGAAAATCACTCCGTCTCGGCGAACGAGCGGCGGCCCGAAAGGTGTTGAGGGCGCCGTCCGGCCAACCCCGCGTAAAGGCCCACCAAGATCTCCGCCTGGCCCTCCCAGGAGTTCTCCGCGAGCAACTCGTCCGTGTACGCCGCGGCGTAGGCCGCCGGGTCGGCGAGCACCCTCCCGGCCGCCTTCGCGAACGCCTCCGCGTCCCGTTCGCGCAGCCCGGCGTCGGCCGCCTCGTCGGTGGCGCGAACCGCGAACACCTCGCCGCAGCCCAGCTCCACGGTCTTCCGCGCCATCGCCTCGACGTCCGACACGACCATCGGAAGTCGGGCGTGCATGTACTCGTAGTACTTGGTGATCAAGGCGATTTCGTGGTTGACCGTGTGCAGGATCGGGATCACTCCGGCGGTCGCCGACGCCAGATATGCGGGCACCTCGTGAGGGGCCACATAGGGCGCGGTGTGCATCCGATCGCCCACGCCAAGTTCACCCGCACGTGCGACCAACGAACGAACGTACGCGTCGCGCTCGTCACCGCACACGACCGCCAGATGCACGCCCTCCAGCAGCGGCAGCGCCTCCACCGCGACGTCCACCCCGCGCGCCGGGGACAGCGCGCCGCTGTAGACCAGCAGCGGCACCCCGTCGGCGAGCCCGAGCACGGCGCGCAGCGACGGCGCACCGCCGCCCGGCGCCGGATCCAGTCCGATCATCGGTGCGTTGGCCACGACCGTCGGGCGTTCCGGCAGCCGGTACTTGCGCATCAGCATGTCCGCGAGCACCCCGGACACCGTCGCGACGGCGTCCGCGCGGCGGACGAACTCCCTTTCCAGACCTGTGTAGGCGAGCTTGCGCTGGGTGGGCATGAACACGCCGTCGACGAATTCGTGCGCGTCGTAGACGACCTTGGGGCGCACGCCGCCGGACCGTTCGATGCGGTCGGCGATGCGGACCCCGATGCCCGGCGTGTGCATGTCGTGGGCGTGGATGACGTCGGGGCGGAACTCCTCCACGACGGCGCTCCACGCGTCTTCGAGCAGCAGCAGGTGCCGGGCGGTGCGCCGCCAATCGCCGTCGCGGATGTAGACCTTCCACAAGGCCTCTTTGGCTTTGCCCTTCAGCCCCGGACCGCCCGTGCCCGGCTCCTTGACGCTCTTCATGAGCCGCCGCCGCGCCTTGTAGTCCATACGCGTCGCGAAACTCGCCGCCCGCAGCAGCCTGATCCGCGCGGCCGAGCCGTGATGCCGGGCGAGTTCGCCGGCCTTGAGCCGGAAGCGGTTGGACAGGCCGGTGCGCACCACGGCGGCCGCCCCGATGTGCGTCGTCCGGGCAGGGCTGCCGGGCGCGTTCGGGTCGTAGCCGACGAGGAGCACGTCGAACCCGGCCTCGGCGGCGGAATAAGCCACCTTCTGCACGCGGGAGTCGCGGGTGATGTCGTTGGCGACGAGCATCGCCACCCGTGGGGGGCTCATTGCGCGGCTCGCGGCGTCGCTCCCAGGAAGCGCGCGAGGACCTCGGCGCTGCGCGTGCCGTCGTGGTGCTCGCGCACGTAGGCGGGGCCGCGCGCGGCGATCCGGCGGGCGGCGTCCCGTTCCGCGACGACGCGCTCGAGTTCGTCGCGGAGTGTGTCCGGGTCGGCGTTGACGATCGGCAAGCCGTCGGGCAGGTACTGGGTGACGGACTCGTGCAGGTAGCACAGCGTGACCCGGCCGGCGGCGAGGGCCTGCACGGACATGACGCCGTACGCGCCGAACACGAACTGGTCCAGCACGATGTCCGCGTCGGCGAGCACCGCGGGCATGTCGGCGTGCGACACGCCCTTGATGCGGCGGTACTCGATCAGCCCGGCGTCGTGGAGTTCCTCGACGACCGGCTCGATCAACGCGGTGCCCTTGGTGAACGGGCTCGACGGGGCGTGCACGACGACCGGCCGGTCGCGCTCCAGCGGGACGCGGTCGGACGCCCAGAGCCCCGGGTCGACGACGACGGGCAGCCAGTCGGCGCCCGGGACGTCGTGCAGCAGGTCGGGCGTGGACACGAACTTCGGCAGGTCCAGGTCCCGGACGACCGGCCCCAGCCGGTCGACCTTGCTCTGCAGCGCCCGGGTCAGCTCGTGATCGGGGTCGAACGGCGAGAACGGCACCCGCTCGCGCTGCGCGGCCGGGTCGCGGATCTCCGACCCGTGGAACGCGAGCGCGAGGGCGATCCCGGCGGCGTCCAGCTCGGTGAGGTCGAAGTTGGCCCACGGGCCGTTCAGGCGGCCGAACGGCGGCATCGCGCACTCGGCGAGGACGTGCGAGAAGTTGTCCAGGACGTAGGCGAGTTGCCGCAGCTGCCAGGTGCGGGACAGCCAGTCGTCGGTGGAGATGGCGTGGTCGGCGTCGTACCCGAAGCTGTTGCCGGAACTGAGCGCGAACGTTTCGGTGTCCACTCCGGGGATGTGCGTGCGCACGGCCCGCGCCCACTCGCGGCCTTGCCCCGCGGTGTTGGTGGGACCGACGGCGAGGCGCGTGCCGGTGCGGGTGACGGGGGCGGTTTCGACGGAGCGGGCGTCGGCCACACGGGCTTCGGTTTGCGGCGCGAAGGCGTCGCGGTAGGGCGCGTACGCCTCCGCGCAGCGGTCCGTCCACCCGGGGTCGGCGGCGGCCGCCGACCACACGCCCTGCCGGACCTGGGCGAGCCGGCGGCGCGCGAACTTGCGGCGGATCCCGGTGACGAACCCGCCCCCGTCCAACGCGGCGACGTCGGCCCGGGCGAGGGAGATGTCGGCCGCGGTCTCGGGGTCGACGGGCACGTTGACGACCCGCAGAACGCCTTCGCCCTCGGCGGTCACCGACGTCGACACCTCGGCGGCCTCGGCCGGGACGGCGAGGAGGACGTAGTTGCCGCGCTCGGCGAGCGCCCGGCTGTGCTCGAGCGGCACGCTGCCGGGCTCGAGCGGGGTTTCGGCGGTGAGGAGGACGCGGGGGAGGGTGGGTCGGACGGCGGTGGGGTCGACCCGGGTGGCGCGGGCGCGCGGGCGCTCGTCGAGGATCGGGAGGAGAGCTTCGAGGTCGTCGGCCGGGCCTGAAGGGGAGTCGGCGGGCGGAGTGGCGGCGACGAGGTCGGCGGCCAGGTCGAAATCGGCCGCGGCGGGGACGGCGTCCAGGAGTTCGGCCACGTCGGGGGCCGCGGCGGAGTCGGAGAGCGCCCGAGTGGTGTCGTTCGGGTCGGTGGAACCCGACTCGGGCAGCGCGGCGTCCGCCGTCGATGGAGTGGCGGCGGAGCCCTCGGCGCTGTCGTGATCACGGGGGGCAGAGGGCGTGGCGGCGTCTTCGTCGCTCGCCGTGTCGGCGTCGCGAGCCGCGAGATCGGCAACGGCCGCCGCAGCCGCGGCGGCGACATCGTCGGCGGAAGCCGGCTCCGCCGGGTCGCCCAAGGCGTCGACGCCCGCACCGCTCTCGGCACCTGCGGGCTCTGTCTCCGCAGCGGCCTTCGACCCGCTGGCCGGCGACCCCACGGCGGCATCGGCCAGGAACGACGTGGCCACCGAAGGCCTCTTGGTGTCGTGGTGGTCGGCCACCGCCGCATCGGCCGCCCGCGCGCCGGCCGCGTGGCCGGCGGGGTCGCCGAGCGAGTCCGCGCCGTCGGCCGTCTCGCCAAGCGGGTCGACGACCGCGCCCGCCTCACGGTGACCGGCGCCGGACTCCGCGCCGGCCGCGGCGCGCTCGTCGGCGGACTCACGGTCCCGATCGTCCGCGGTCGGCGGCGTGGTCTCGGCCTGCTCGCCCGTGAGCGTGTCGCCCGTCGGCGCAGCCGCCTCCGCAGGGGAACCGTCAGGGGCGGCAGGCACTGCAGCGGCAGGGACTGCAGGGGCCGAGCCCACCGGGGAGCTCCCGGCGGCGTCGGCCGGTCCGCCGGCAAGGACGGAACCCGCGCCGTCCCCACCGGGGGTGGCGTCCCCCGCGGGCGTCGTGCCTTCGGCCGCCGCCGTCTCGGCGACCGCCTCCGCCGTCTTCCGCTTGCTCGGCGCGCGCGTCCCCGGACGTCGGCCGGTGCGCGTGGCACTCGTCGCCGGCTCGGGTGTTTCCTCGGTCTTCGGAGCGGTAGCCGCGGGCGCGTCGGCGACCTTGGCCTTCGGAGTCCGACGCGCCGACTTCGACTCCCCCGGCTCCCTCGACTCCCCCGGCTCCCCCGGCCCCGCAGCCGCCGTCTTCCGCGGGGCTCGCTTCGCCCGCTTCGCCGGGGCCGGAACCTCGGTATCCGCCGTCGCCTTGCGGGTGCGGCGGGGCTTGGCGGGGGCCGGCGTGCCGGACTCCGCCGCCACCCCTGCGGCATCCGGGGTGCCGTTCGTGGACTCGGCGGCAGCCGACGGCTCCTCCGGTGCCGCCCGCTTCCGGCTCCGTCGCGGCTTCGCCTTCGCCGCGGCGACCGCCGACGGGCTGGACGCGTTCTCCGTGGCGACAACCTCCGGCGCGGTCCCCCCCGCGGTCTCCCCCACCGCGACCGCCGCCCTCCCTGTCGAGGTGTCCTGCGCGGCGTCCGTGCCCGTGACGACGGATTCCGTATCGGCCATCAGAACTCTCCCTGGGTGGTGCGGTGATGCCGGGCGAGAAACGGCGCGAGGGCCGCGGCAGAGCGCCGGCCATCGTGGTAGCTGCTCGCGAATCCCGGCCCTTGAGCGGCCAGTTCGCGGGCGTGATCGCGATCGTCGAGGACCGATTCCAAGACGCCGCGGAGGGTGGACGGAGTGGCGTCGAGCTGCGGCAAGGCGCCGTCGTAGCGTTCCCGCACGCGGGGCGCGGCATGCCCGACGACCAGGCGCCCCGCGGCCATCGCCTGCGCCGCGAGCACGCCGACGTTCCCGATCGCCAGCTGGTCGATCACCACATCCGCGTCCGCGACCAGCGCGGGCATGTCGGAGGGCCGCACGTCGGCCGCCCGCCGGTATTCGACCAGCCCCCGCGCCGCGAAGTCCCCCACCACGGCGTCGATCAGTGCCGAACTCTTGAGCGTGCCGCGCGACGGCGCGTGCAGGACGACCGGCCGGTCCCGGGTCAGCGGCTCCGGGCCCGGGCGCCAGATCCCGGTGTCCACGGCCACCGGCAGCCACACGGCGTGCGGCCACCGGTCGAGGACGAAGTCGAGCAGGTCCGGTGTCGACACGAACACCGGCCCGTCCCAGTCGGCGAGGTCGGCCATCCGGGCGTCGTAACGGGGCTGGAGTTCGCGCGCGAGCGCCCCGTTCGGGTCGGTGAACGGCGATTCCGGGTACAGCTCGCGGTGCCGCCGTGGGTCGCGGACGTCCGAGCCGTGGAACACCAGCCCCACGGCCACTCCCGCCTCGCGCAGCGCCCGGGTGTCGCCCGACGCGTGCCCGCTCCGTGCCGCCCGTCCGGTCAACGGCAGCCCGGACTCCAGGAGCACGTGCGTGGCCTGTGCCGCCACATGTCGGCGCAAGGCGAGGTGCACGCCGGCGGACTCCCAGCCCGCCGCGCTGAGATACCGGTCGGCCGGGAACCGCAGCGGGCCTTCGCGGTGCAGGGCGACGACCTCGGTCCGCGCCCCGGCGACGTACCGCTCCACCGCCTGCGCCCACGCCCAGCCCTGTCCGGCCATGTTCGCGGGTCCGACCACGAGATACGGGTCGCCTCCGGCGCGGGAGACCTGCGGCCGCGGCGCCACCACGGACAACTCCGCGGCCGCGAGCACCCCGCCCGCGGCGCCGCCGTGCACGACGTCCGCCCGCCCGCTCACCGCGCGCTCCAGCACGCGCAGCGCGCGGCGGACATCGCGGTCGGTGCCGAAGCCGTCGTCGTCCGATGCCGGGCGGTGGTACTCGATCCGTACGCCGCCGCGCGCCGCCACATGGGATGCCGTCAGCAGCGCCACCGCATCGCACGCGTGGATCACCTGCGGCCGCAGCTCGTCGAGGACCGGGCGCAACGCCGCCTCGGCGTCGAAGGCTTCGGGCAACGCGGCACGTCGGCCGAGCGCCGGGGCCAGCATGTGCAGCCGCTTCCCCGGACGTCCCGCGACCGCCTTGCGCAGCGCGGTCGCCGCCCCCGGCACCTGCGCGGCGACGCCGCCCGGGTCGGCGGCGAGGAACGCCGCATAGGTGCGCGCCGCCCGCGCCTGCACCGGGTCCGTGCCGCGGCGTCGGTCCCGCCCCGCCGCCACGGTCCGCGCCGCCGGGACGGCCAGCACCTGTGTGCCGTCCGCCCACGCGCTCGCGCCGAGTCCGCCGGGGTCGGGCGCCAGCAGCACCGTGTCGAAGCCGGACGCACCCACCTGCCGCGCGAGTTCGCGCACTTCGGCACGATCCGTGCCGGCCGGGTTGCCCACGAGCACGACCGCGCGCGGCCCGGCTTCCGCCAGCCCGGCCGCGTCGTCGAGGCTCCGCGGCTCCCGGCCCGCCGCCGCGGCGTCGGCCGCGGGCGCGGGCTCGGCCGTGCCCCCGCCCGAGGCGAACCCCGCCGCGCCCGAGCGGATTTCCCGGGCGAGCGTCCGGCCGTCCCGGGCCGTCGGCGCGAGCCCGGTCAGCCGTTCGTACAGCGCGGCGACGTTGTCCGCCTGCCGCTCCCACGCGTGCTCGTCCAGGAACCCGTCGGCCGCATAGGGCTTCACGTACCGCGACCGGTCGGCCAGCACCCGCTGCACCGCCTCGGCCAGGCGGCGCGCGTCGCCCGCCGGGAACACCTCGCCGCAGCCGAGATCGCGGGTGAACGCTGCCATCGTCCGCACGTCGGAGACGACGATCGGCAGGCCCGCATACATGTACTCGTAGTACTTCGTGATCAACGAGATCTCGTGGTTCGGCAGATGCCGCAGCGGGATCACGCCGACGGTCGCGGTGGCGAGGTGGTCGACGACCTCGTCCGGTTCGACGTAGGGCACGAAGTGGAACCGGTCGGCGACGCCCAGGTCCGCGACCCGCGCTTCGAGTTCCGCGAAGTACGGCCGCCGGTCCCCCGCGACCACCACCGCATGCGCGTCCGGCAGGTACACCAGCGCCTCGGCCAGCGTGTCCACCCCGCGCTCCGGCGCCAGCCACCCGGAGTACACCAGCACCGGGACGTCGTCCGGCAGTCCCGCCGCGCCGCGCACCCCGCGGCCACCGTGGCCGGTCGGCCGGGCCAGGCGCGGCGCGTTGGCGGCGACCGTCGGGCGCACCGGCAGCGCGTAGCGTTCCTGCAGCAGGTCGGCGAGGGTGTCGGAGACGGTGACCACACCGTCGGTGCGGGCGACGAGTTCGCGTTCGAGGCCGACGTAGCCGGCCTTCTGCACCGGATCCGGGTAGCCCGCGCCCGCCACGAACTCCTGCGCGTCGTAGATCATGACCGCGTCGCGGCCCGCGCGCCGGGCGCGTTCGACGGCGCGCACGCCCACGGCGAGCGCCGTGATGTCCTGGGCGTGCACGATCGCCGGTTCGAGCGCGTCGATCTCGGGTCCGAACGCGGCTTCGAAGTCGGCCAGTTGCGGCTGGGTGGCGCGCCATCCCGCGCCCGGCGCCAGCCACCGGTACGCGACCGCGCGCGCCGCCGCCCCCGGCCGGTCCACGCGCGCCAGGCGCGCGGCGTGCCGCCGGGTCGCCTCGCGCCGGAGCATGTGCCGGGCGCGCGCCGCGGTCACGCCCGCGCTCCGCACGCCGTACCGGAGCATCCCGCCCGGGTCGGCGGCCAAGTCGCGGCGCAGGAAGTTCACCGCGGCCCGGTCGGCGACCTCGTCGTCGCGGCTCGCGAAGCCGATCCGGCCGAGCAGGCCGCGCAGCCGCCGGGCCTTGCGGTACGGCGCGACGACGGCGGGCACCGGCACACGCACGACCGCCGCCGCGCCGCGCTCCGGATCGCCGAGCGTGGTCACTTCGCGCGCCGCGGTGCGCGAGCGCCCCAGGACGACCACGTCCCAGCCGCGTTCCGCCATGTCCAGCGCGAGCTTCTGGATCCGCGAGTCGCCGGTGATCCAGTTCATGCGCAGCAGGACCAGGCGGGGTGCGGGCCGGTCGGCGCGGGTGGGCATCAGGACACCAGCCGTCCGTACAGGTCGAGCAGCGCCGGGACTTGCGCTTCCCAGGTGTTGCGGGCCAGGAGGTCGCCGTCGTACGGCTTGGTGTAGCGCGACGGGTCGGCGAGTACCGCGCGGACCGCGGCGGCGAACGCGGCGGCGTCGCCGGCCGGGAACACTTCGCCGATGCCGTGGTCGCGGGTGAAGGCGCCGACGGTGCGCAGGTCGGAGACCACGAGCGGCAGCCGCGCGTTCAGATACTCGTAGTACTTACTCGGGAGGGACAGTTCGTAGTTCGGCGAGTGCAGCGAGGTGACGATGCCGATCGTGCCGGCCGCGAGGTGGGCGACGACCTGGTCGGGGGCGACGTAGGGCAGCACGTGCAGCCGGTTGCCGACGCCGAGTGCGGTGGCGCGTTCGACCAGCGCGTCGACGTAGCCGTTGCGGGCGGTCACCATCGCGAGGTGCACGTCGGGCAGGTCCGGCAGGGCGGCGACCGCGGTGCCGAGGCCGCGTTCCGGCGCGGTCATCCCGGCGTAGACGAGCAGCGGCACGTCCGCGCCCAGTCCGGCCGCGGCGCGCACGTCCGGCACGGGTTCGGCGGTGCTCGACGCGAGTTCGGCGACCGTCGGCGCGTTGCACACCACCGTGGGGCGCACCGGGAGCCGGTGATCGGCGGCGAGGAGGTCGGCGATCGCGTCGGAGACCGTGACGACGCCGTCGGCGAGGGGGATGTACTTGCGTTCCTGGGCGCTCATCGCGGGGCGGAAGGCGGGGTCGCCGGGGCGGTCCCAGCCCGCGATGTACTCGTGCGCGTCGTAGACGATCTTGACCGGGCTTCCGGCCGCCCGGAGTTTGAGCGCGGAGCGGGTGACCAGCCCGATGGTGTCGAAGTCGTGCGCGTGCAGGAGGTCGGGCCGGAGTTCAGCGATGACCGGGGCGAACGCGGTGTCGAAGTCGACGAGTTGCGGCTGGGTGCGCCACGCGCCGCCGTCCCGGCCGACGCCCGCGGCGAGCCGGTCGCGGGCACCGGGCTCCGCCGCCTTGGCCGCGGCGCGCTGGTAGAGCCTGCGGCGTGCCTCGATCCAGTAGCCGCGCGTGCGGTCCGCGGCGGCAAGGCCGGTGACCCGCAGCCGGCCGCGCAGGTCGCCGCCGCGCAGGGCGAGGAGGCGGCGTTCCACGTCGAGGTCGGCACGCAAGGCGCGGCGGGCGTCGACGCGCATGCGGGCTTGTTCGCCGGAGCGGTAGCCGAGTCTTCCGGCCAGGCCCCGCGGCGGGTTGTCCTTGCGGTAACTCTGCGCGGTCATCCGCAGCGGCACCCGGACGACCCGGGCGGGGCCCAGGGGGTATTCCTCGCGGACGGTGCCGCGCGCACGTCCCAGCAGCACGACGTCCCACCCGGCTTCGGCCGCGGAGCGGGCGGTTTTCTGGACGCGGGAATCCCCGTCGATGTGGTTGGTCACGACCATGACGGCGAGCACGCGGCCAGTGTGCCACGCACACCGGCCCGTACCCGGGGGCTCGGATCGGGGTGTCGCGGGGGTGTCGCGGGTGTGGTGGGGCCTGTTCCCGTGCTCAGCCGCGCTTCCGCAGGTTGCCCAGTTCGCGCATTTTCACCCGTGCGTGTCTGCGGACACCGTCGGCTCGGCGTAGCAGCAGGTGCAGACGGGGGTGTTCCTCGACCCGGTCACGCAGCGTGCGCGGCGGCACCGTGTCGGCGACGGATCCGTGCCGGCCGAGGGCCCGGCGCAGCCGGGACACTTCGGCGTCGAGCGCGACGAGGCGGCCGCGGCCCTCGACGACCGCCCAGTCGGGCCGGTCGCCGACCACCTTGACGGGGGGTGCGAGGTAGGCGTCGAGCAACTGCCCGGACACCCGCGCCGCGTCGTGCCGCTTGGCGGCCCAGGCCGCCGATTCGCCGCGCAGCCGGGCGCGCCGGTCCGGGTCGGCGGCGAGGCCGCGCACGACGTCGCCGAGGTCGGCGCCGGTCGCCTCGACGACGGGGCAGCCGGGCACCCGGGCGCGGTTGCGTTCGTGGACGTGGCCGAGCGCGATCGCGCCGCACGCCATCGCTTCGACGGCGACCATGCCGTGGTCGCCGATGGTGAGGCTGTCCACGACCAGGTCGGCACGCCGGAACGCGTCCTTCACCTGACTGTGCGTCAATCCGGAGAGCGGCCGGTACTCGACGATGCCGGCGTCGTGCAGCGGGCGCAATGCGGCGTCGACCAGGTGCGAGCCTTTCGTGGCGCGCTTGGACGGCAGGTGAACGACGACCGGCACCTCCGGCTCGGGTCCGCGGTCGGTCGCCCACGCCGCCGCGTCGATCGCCAGCGGCACCAGCTCGGCGTCGGGCACGTAGTCGAGCAGGCCGGGCGTGGAGACGAACATCCGGTCGCAGTGCCGCCGGGCGATCTCCACCAGGGCGTGGATCCGCGGCTCGTCGACGACGGCGTCCTTCAGGTACGAGTCGGGCTCGCGCGCCATGTGCACGCTGCGCAGCCGCACGTCCGAGCCGTGCCAGTGCATGAAGACCTTCTTGCCGAGCGAGCGCAGCAGCGGCAGGTCCCACAGGGCGGGCAGCAGGGGCTCGTGGGCGTTGAGGAGCGAACGGCCGTACTGGAAGTGGAAGACGTCGAAACCGCGCACGGCCCGGTCGAGGACGTCCCACCGGTACGCCGGATCGGCGAGCAGCCGGTCCGCGTCCCACACCCGGTCCGGCACCAGGCCGAACGCGGGCTCGCCGAAGCTCCACACTTCGGCTTCCACGCCGAGCGGGCGGATCCCGCGGGCCCAGGTGCCGGGCTGTCCGGCGATGTCGCGTGGGGCGTAGAGAACCCGAAGTGGCGTCATGGCGCTGGGTCTTCCGTGTGCGGTGGTCAGGCGGTGCGGCCGGCCCCGAGGCGTGCGTACACGCCGGTCAGCGTCGCGGCGTCGTGCTCCCAGCTCAGCCGGGGCTCGGCGGCGCGGACGTTCGCGGTCAGCTCGGGATAACGTTCGCACGCTTCGCGCACCGCGGCGGCCAACGACGCGGCATCACCCGGGCGGTACAGCGTGCCCAGGCCGTGCTCGCGGACCACCCGGGCGAGTTCGCGCACGTCCGTGGCGACCACCGGGACCCCGGCGCGCACCGCGTGGAACAGCTTGTTCGGCATCGCCAGCCGGTGGTTCTCCCACCGGTCCGAGTGCGTGACCAGCGCCAGGCCGGTGCGGCGCAGCAGCGCGTCGACCTCGTCGACCGGCAGCGCGGCCTCCACCGCCACCGGGCCGCGGTCGAGTTCGCCGAGGTACGTGTCGTCGGCGGGTCCGACCAGCGTGACGTCCAGCCCCGGCAGGTCGCGGGCGGCGGCGACGATCGTCTCGATCTCCCGGTACGGCGCGATCCGTCCGGCGTAGACCGCGCCGGTGGGCCGGTCCGGCAGCGGTACGGCGGCGGCCGCGGTGCCGCGGGGGAAGGTGTTGTGCACGACGGAGACGTGCCGCCACCCGTAGCGCCCGCGCAGCGCGTTCGCGACGCCTTCGCCGACGGTCAGCACCGCGGCGGCCTCGCGCCCGAGTTCGCCTTCGATGCGGGCTTCGCGGGCGGCGAGGAGCGGGGTGGGTCGGCCGACGCGGGGCCGGCCGCTCCACAGTTCGTGGCTGTCGTAGACCAGCGGCACGCCGCGCTGGCGGGCGAGTTCGGCGCCCAGGACGAGGGTGTTGAAGTCGTGCGCGTGCACCGCGTCGAACACCCGGTCGGCGGCGTCCCGCCGGGCCGAGCGGGTCCAGGCGGCGAACGCGGACGCGCGGTGCTGCGGCAGCAGCATCCAGCGCGCCGCGCGCCGGTACGGCGGCATGGGTCCCTGCGGCGCGGCCGGGGTGCCCGGAGGCGCGCCGGTGGGCGCCGGGCCGCCGCCGAGCGCGGCCCGGGAGGTGGCGAACACCGACGCCCCGTCGGCCGACGACACGGTGACGCCGGGCGGCGGCAGCCAGTCGCCGGGCACGCCGCGCCCGATGATGTGCACGTCGTGCCCGGCGGCGGCAAGCGTCGCGGCTTCCCGCACCACCCGGGTGTCGGTGGCGACCGTCGTGATGACGAGCATCAGGACGTTCACCGCGGGTCGGGCTCCAACGCGGCGGGACCGGGTTCCGCGTCGCGCGGCGCGGGCGTCTTCGGGACGGGGATGCCCGCCGCCTTCACGTGCTCGGCGAGCGCGCGCGGGCTGGTCAGGAAGCCGAGGCCCCACGACCCGTGCATGGCGGCCAGCGCGACCGGAAGCCGTACCCATGCCCCCGGCTTGAGGCCGCGGCCTTCCCACGCGGCACCCGCGAGGATGCCCGCCGCGTATCCGGCCGGCAGCACGAACGCGGGCCGGTACCCGGCGGTTCCGGCGACCAGGCCGCCCACGACGCCGACCAGCGCGGCGGGGGCCGCGAGGTAGCGCGGGTTGACCGAGCCCTTGTGGTAGCGGGTGACCACGCGGCGCCAACGGCCGTAGTTGTAGTACTGCTTCGCGAGCGCCTTGACGGTCGGCCGGGGCCGGTAGGAGACCCGCAGCTCCGGCGAGAACCAGATCAGGTGGCCCTCCTGCCGGATGCGGTAGTTCAGCTCCCAGTCCTGCGCACGGATGAATTCCTCGTTGTAGCCGCCGAGCTTGTCCAGCACGTCGCGGCGGAACACGCCGAGGTACACGGTGTCCGAGGGTCCCGCGCCGCCGCCGGTGTGGAAGCGGGCGTTGCCGACGCCGAGTTTGGACGTCATCGCGCGGGCGACCGCGTCCTCGAACGCGGTGGTGCCTTCGGCGTGCATGATGCCGCCGACGTTGGCCGCGCCGGTGTCGCTCAGCAGGGCGACGGCGGTGCGCACGTAGTCGGGCGGCAGGATGCCGTGGCCGTCGACGCGCACCACCACGGGATGGCGGGCGGCTTCGATCGCGGCGTTGAGCGCGCTGGGCGTGCGGCCGCTCGGGTTGGCCACGGTGCGGACGCGCGGATCGGCGGCCGCGAGGCGGGCCGCGATGGCGTCGGTGTCGTCGGTCGACGGGCCGAGGGCGATGACGAGTTCGAGGTCGCCGTCGTAGTCCTGGGTGAGGGCGCGGCTCACCGCCTCTTCAAGGTGGCGGGCCTCGTTCAGGACCGGCATCACGATCGACACCGCGGGCGCGGGCGGCAGCGGCGGCAGGTCCCCGGGGCGGGCGGAGGCGGGCGCGCCGGACGCTTCGTTGGGATTCGGGTTCATCGGGACCCGAGCGTACTGCCCGCCGGGGGTGTGCGGGCCACCGCGGCGGGATATCCGGAGCTGCGCATTCCGGAGAAGCCGGGAATCCGCAGGTCCGCTACGGCGGCCCGTCCGGCGCGTCGCTCCGGCGCCCGCCCGGAACGTCGTCCTAAGGTGGAAATTCCGCGTTCCGAAGGCCGGATCAGGAGGGGGCAGGGCAGCGATGGCGACGCGCAGTACGGCGGCGGGCCGTCCCGCCGCGCCCCCGGCCCGGCGTCGCCGCTGGCCGATGACCCTGGCCGGGATGGTGGCAGCGCTGGTGCTGGTGACCAGCGGCGTCGGCTGGGCGTGGGTGAAGTACCTGGACGGGAAGATCGACCGGGTCGACCCGTTCGCCGGCCTCGACGACCGGCCGGACGGCGCCACCGGCGGCACCACGTTCCTCATCGTCGGCACCGACAGCCGCGAAGGCGTCTCCAAGGAGCGCCTGAACGAACTGCACGCGGGCGGCGAAGCCTGCGACTGCACCGACACGATGATCCTGGTCCACCTCAACGCCAAGCGCGACCAGGCGACGATGGTGAGCATCCCGCGCGACAGCTATGTGACCTTCCCGGCGCACAAGGACAAGGGGTCCGGCCGGGACGTGGGCGAGTCCAAGGGCAAGATCAACGCCGCGTACACGCTCGGCGGCCGCAACCTGGCCGTCGCCACCGTGGAGAAGGCGACCAACGTCCGGATCGACCACTACATAGAGGTCAACTTCCTGTCGTTCGTGAGTGTCGTCGACGAGATCGGCGGGGTGGACATGTGCACCCCTATCCCCCTGAAAGACCCCAAATCGGGCCTCGACCTGCCCGCCGGAACCACGCACCTGGACGGGGTCCAGGCGCTGCAGTACGTGCGCGCCCGCCACATCAGCAGCGACCCCACCGGCGACATCGGCCGGACGCAGCGCCAGCAGAAGTTCATGACCCAGGTCCTGGCCCGCGCCACGGGCACCGGCACGCTGGCGAACCCGGTCAAGCTCAAGGGCGTCCTCGACGCCGTGCTCGGGTCGATCAAGGTCGACGAAGGACTGAGCGCCCAAGGGCTGCTCGACCTCGGCACCAAGCTCAAGGGCCTTTCCAGCTCCGGTATCACCTACGCGCAGATCCCCCTCAAGACCATGGACTACCAGGTCAAGGACTGGGGTTCGACGGTGCTGTGGGACGACGCCGGTTCGCGCGCGCTGTTCGACGCGATGCGCAACGACCAAGACGTGACCAACCCGGGCAAGTCTCCGGCAGGCAAGTCGCCCTCCCCCGCCCCCGCGGGCCCGGCCCCGGTCGCCGTCGACGTCGCCCCCGCGGACGTCTACCTCCAGGTCTACAACGGCACGACGCAGCCGGGCCTCGGCGGCAAGGCCTACGACGGCCTCGCGCAGCAGGGCTTCAAGATGAGCGGCGCCGCCCGCGCGGGCCAGCAGATCGGCATCTCCGACGCGGTCCAGACGGTGATCCGGTACGACCCGCGCTGGGACCGCTCGGTCCGCAGCGTCGCGGCCGCGCTGCCGGGCGCCGAACTCAAGCCGGTGGACGGCCTGGGCCGGACCATCGAGGTCGTCGTCGGCTCGTCGTTCACCGGGGTCACGCCGGTGGCGGCGGCCGAGAAGCCCGCGTCGACGACCCCCGGCGGCGGGGCGCCGAGCCCGGCGTACACCACGACGACGGGCGACAAGGTCGTCTGCAAGTAAGGGCGCGGTGCGCGTACGAGCCGGGGGCGCACCGGGCCCGGGCGCAAATCGCGCACAACTCGCCTTTTGGCCGAGGTCGCGAATCGGACACACCTGTACCAACCCCGCCACAGAACCGCACCGATACGCTCCGAGGTTTGCCCCCCGCCCGCGGGCGATGGCAGGTTCGTACGCATGAACGCATGGCCGCCCGGCTGGGCCGAGGACGACGCACGCCGCCCCGGAGGACACTCCGCCGGGCCCGCCGGCACGCCCGGCCCCGACCCCGCGTCGGTGCCGCCGCGTGCCCCGCACGGAAATCCCATATCCCCGCCCGGGACGCTCCCGAGCCGTCCCGCGGGGACCATCCCGGCGGGCGGCGGCACTCCGCCGCAGCCGCCGCCCTACGGCACCCAGTCGCCACCGCCGGGCTTCCCGCCCGACGCGCAGCCCACCGCCGTCCTGCCGCCGGATCCGGGCGCCTATCCCCCGCAGCCGGTGTTCGACGCCCCGGGCAGCCCGGTGCAGACCCCGCCCCGCCCGTACCCCGGGCCGGACGGGCCGGACGGCCCCGGCGGCCCGCCCGGCCCCGACGGTCCCGGCGGTCCGGGAGGTCCGCGGACCCCGGGCAGGAAGCCGAACTGGAAGAAGCGGATCCTCGTCGGCACCGTCGTCTTCCTGGTGCTCGTCCTGGCCTTCCTGACCGGCACCTACTTCTGGCTCGACTCGAAGATCCGGCACCAGGACGTCCTGCAGGACTACCAGGGCCGCCCCGCCGCCACCGCCGGCACCACCTGGCTGATCGTCGGTTCGGACAGCCGCGAAGGCATGTCCGACGCGGACAAGAAGAAGCTCCGCACCGGCAGCGCGGACGGCAAGCGCACCGACTCGATGATGCTGCTGCACAAGGGCGCGGGCGGCACGTCGCTGATCAGCCTGCCGCGCGACTCGTGGGTGCAGATCCCCGCGTACGACGAGGGCAAGACCCATGTGAAGGCGCAGAAGAACAAGCTCAACGCGGCCTTCTCGCTGGGCGGCGCACCGCTGCTGGTGCGCACCGTCGAAATGGCCACCGGCATGCGCCTCGACCACTACGCCGAGGTCGGCTTCGACGGCTTCGTGGGCATCGTCGACTCGCTCGGCGGCGTGGACATGTGCCTGGACAAGCCGATCAAGGACGAGAAGTCCGGCGCCGACCTGCCGGCCGGCTGCCAGAGCCTCGACGGCGGCCAGGCGCTGTCGTTCGTGCGCGCCCGCTACTTCGACCCGTCGTCCGACCTCGGCCGGATGAAGCGCCAGCAGCAGTTCCTCTCGGCGCTCGCCAAGAAGGCGAAGTCTCCGTCGGTGCTGCTCAACCCGTTCAAGGGCTTCCCGATGGCGGACGCGAGCCTGAGCGCGGTCATCGTCGACGACGACACCGGCCTTTTCGACCTGTACGACCTGTTCAAGGACATGGGCACGCTGACCGGCGGCGAAGGCGGCACGGTGACCGTCCCGATCAAGAACCCGAACTACCAAACCAGCGCGGGATCCTCGGTGCTGTGGGACGACACCAAGGCCAAGGCGCTGTTCGACGCGCTGCGCAACGGCGATCCGATTCCGCGCTAACCCGGTGGCTGGCGGCAACCGCCGTCGGCCATCATCGTGAGCCATGAGCGACGCCGCCCCGACCCGGGCTCCCCTCGACGACCACACCTTCCAGGTCGACCTGCGCGGCTTGGTCGACCTGCTGTCCCACCACCTGTATTCGAGTCCCCGGGTCTACCTGCGCGAATTGCTGCAGAACGGCGTCGACGCCATCACCGCCCGCCGCAAGGCGGACCCCGCGGCACCCGCGGCGATCCGTCTCACCGCGGCGGGCGGCACCCTGCGCGTCGAGGACACCGGCGTCGGCCTGACCGAAGCCGACGTGCACCGCTTCCTGGCCACGATCGGCCGCAGCTCGAAACGCGGCGAACTCGAATCGGCCCGCCGCGACTACCTCGGCCAGTTCGGCATCGGCCTGCTCGCCTGCTTCGTGGTGGCCGACGAGATCACCGTGGTGACCCGCTCCGCCGCCGACCCGGATGCCGCGCCGGTCGAGTGGCGGGCCGGCGCGGACGGCCGCTACACCGTCCGCACCCTCCCGCACGACGCGCGCCCGGACCCGGGCACCACCGTGCTCCTCGCCCCGCGCCGCGGCAGCGAGGAATGGTTCGCCGCCGACCGGGTCGTCGCACTCGCCCGGGACTTCGGCGCGCTGCTGCCGTACGACACCGCCGTCGCCGACGACGCGGGCACCGTCCACCCGGTCACCGACACCCCCGCGGTGTGGGAGCGCGGGTACCCGAACCCGGACGCCCGCCGCGCCGCGCTCGCGCAGTACTGCGACAACGTCCTCGGCTTCCGCCCGCTGGACATGATCGACCTCGACGTGCCGCTCGCCGGCGTCCGCGGCACCGCCTTCGTCCTGCCCTCCGCGGTCAGCCCCGCCATGCGCGGGAAGCACCGCGTGCACCTCAAGGGCATGCTGCTCACCGAGTCCGCCGACACGCTGCTGCCGGACTGGGCGTTCTTCGTGCGGTGCGCGGTCGACACCGAGGCGCTGCGGCCCACCGCGTCGCGCGAGAACCTCTACGACGACGAGGCGCTGGCCGCCGTCCGCGACGCGCTCGGCGCGGCCATCCGCGACTGGCTCACCGGCCTCGCCGCCCGCGACCCGGAACGCCTCGGCCGGTTCCTCGCCGTGCACCACCTCGGCGTCAAGGCGATGGCCCGGCACGACGACGACCTGCTCGACCTCATGCTGCCGTGGCTGCCCTTCGAGACCACCGACGGCCACCTCGGGCTCGACGAGTTCGTCCGCCGGCACCGCGTCGTGCACCTCACCGACTCGGTCGAGGAGTTCCGGCAGATCGCCCCGATCGCCGCCGCGGCCGGCCTCGGCGTGGTGAACGGCGGCTACACCTACGACGCCGACCTGGTGCGCCGCCTCCCCGACCTGCGCCCCGGCACCGTCGTCGACTCCCTCGACCCGGACACCGTGACCGCGTACCTGGACCCGGTCGACCCGTCCGTCGAACTCGCCGCCGGGACCTTCCTCGGCCACGCCCGCACCGTCCTCGACCCGCTCTCCTGCGAAGCCTCGCTGCGCGCCTTCCACCCCGTCACGGTGCCCGCGCTGCTCCTCGACGGCCGCGACGAACGCGGCGAACGGGCCCGCGCCCAGGCCGAATCCGAGGCCTCGGACGCGGGGGACGCGCTGTGGGCCGGCATCCTCGGCGCGCTGCGCGGCAGCGCACCGCGCGCCCGACTGGTACTCAACCACCTCAATCCGCTGGTCCGCCGCGTCCTGACCGTCGGCGACCCGGACCTCGCACGCACTACCGTCGAAGGCTTGTACGGCCAAGCGCTGCTGCTCAGCCGCCGCCCGCTCACCGCCGCGGAAAGCGCGCTGCTGAACCGGTCGTTCCTCGGCCTGCTGGAACGCGCCGTGCACGAGACCGCGAACGACGACAAGTGACGGGGGCCGCAGACATGTACGACGAGGTCATCGACGACGCCACGTTCGAGCGCGCCCGCGCCGAAGTCCGCGACCGGCCCTACGGCGTCGCCCGCAGCGCGGCCGCCGAGGCCCTCCTGGCCGCCGCCGAACGCCTGGGCGGCACCCCGCTGGTCGCCGCAGCGCTGCTGGAGACGATCGTCGCCTACAACTACGGCGGCGAATCCCCCAAGAGCGCGGTCTCCATGGGCCGCCTGCTGCGCCTATATGACGAGCAGCCGGGCGAGTTCTCCCCAGGGCTCACGCACGGCGTCTACTGGCACCTGAAGTGGGTCACGTCGTCGCTCCTCGCGGCGCCGGAGGTGCCGCTCACCACGATCCGGTCGTTCCTCGACGACATGGAGCGCCGCTTCCGCACCGCCGGACACAGCATGCGTCCGGTGCACAAATGCCGCTTCTACCTGGCCGACCACACCGGCGACAAGGCGGGCGCCGCAGCCGAGTTCGCCGCCTGGATGGCCGCCGACCGGGATTCGCTGACCGACTGCGACGCGTGCGAACGCCGCGAGCAGGGCCGCTGGCTCGCCGAACAAGGCGACGACGAAGGGGCCTTGGAGATCTTCGAGCCGACACTGTCGGGCATGCGCACGTGCGCCGAAGAGCCGCAGATCACCATCGCCGACTCCCTGCTGCCGCTGACCCGCCTCGGGCGGCTCGACGAAGCCCGCACCAACCACCTGCGCGGCTACCGGCTGGTCCGCGGCTCGGTCAGCACCTACGCGAGCGTCGGAAGGCACATCGAATTCTGCGCGCTCACCGGCAACGAGGGCCGCGGCGTGGAGATCACCGCGGCGCACCGGACGTGGCTGGCCTCCCCTGCCGCCGACGCGGACGTGCATCTGGCCTTCCTGGGCGGTGTCGGCGTGCTGCTGCGGCGCCTGGTCGCGCTGGGCCGCGGCGGTATGCGGGTCGCCGGTGTGCCCGGCACGGACGGAACGGCGGCCGAACTGCTGGCGCTGGTCGAGCGCGACGCGTTCGCGCTCGCCGCCCGCTTCGACGCCCGCAACGGCTCGGGCTTCGTCAGCGGCCAACTCCGCACCCGGCTGGCCGCCAAGCCGGTCGTCGCCGCACTGCCGCTCGGCGTGCGGTCCGTCCTCGTCCCCACGCCGCGTCCCGCGGAACCGGCTCCGGAGGCCGGCACCAGTCTCGACGAACTCGCCGAGCGGGCCCGCGCATCGGTCAAGGCGGGCCACCCGGGCAGCCGCGCGGCGTGGGAGCTTTTCGCCGCGGCCGCGGCGGAGCGCGGCGCCGCCGTCACCGACCGGGACGCGGCAGACCTTGCCGACGCCCGCGCCATCGACTTGGTCAACTCCGGCGACCTGGCCGCCGGAATCGAACAACTCCGCATAGCGGCAGAGCTGTTCGCTGCCACCGACCGCCCCGGCCCGGCGCACGTCGCCCGCGCGCGGGCCGTCGTCTCGGTCCGCCATCCGGCCGCTCCGGAGGGCTTGTCCGCCGACTGGGCGCCCGGCCTCGACGCGACCACCGCCGATCTCGTCCACCTGGTCTCCCAAGGCCGCGCCGAACCGGCCGACTTGGTGTCGGTACTGGCGGCCCGCATGATGGCCGCGCGGTTGGCGTTCGCCACCGCGGAGGAAGAGACGCAGGCCGCCGCCCGAGCCGCCTACGAGGCCGAGACCGACCGGCTGGCCGCCGCGGCCGCCCACCATCGGCTGGGCCACCGCATCGCCGAAGCCGGTGAAGCCCGCGCGCACTTGGCGGTGGTCGACGGCGACCACCAGCGCGCCGAAGCCGAGCTCCGCGGCGCGCTCACCGCAGCCGCCGCGGCGGAGCGGCCTTGGGCCGCCGCCTCCACCGGGCGCCTGCTGGGCGGCTTTCTGCTCCACCACGGGGACGCCGCCGGCGCCGAAGAGGTCCTGCTCAGTGTCCTCGACGCGGCCCAAGGCCCCACCCACGATCCAACGCTGTACGCCGACGTGCTCGCTGCGCTGACCCGGGCGTCCGCCGTGAACGGCCGTCCGGCCGCCGCGGCGGAGTACGCCGCACTCGCCGCGCAGGAGTTCGACCGGCTCGGCGACCGGCTCGGCGCCGTGCAGTGCCGGGTCACCCTGGCAGCCCTGTTCAAGGACCTGGACCGCCCCGCCGACGCCGCCGCGATCCTCGAGGAGTCCCTGCCCGAGGTCGACGAACTCCTCGGCCCGGACGACGTGCTGCACAACCGGTGGATGCTGGGGACCTCCCTGTCCGCGGCGGGGCACGCCCTGGAGGCCGCCGACGTGCTGGTGGGCGCCGCCGCGCGGGCCGCCGCGCAGGACGCCGACCCGGGCATCCGCGCGACCCTCGCCGGCGAAGCCGCGCAGACCCTGGCCGTGGCGGAACGCCGCACCGAGGCCGGCGCGGCGTTCCCCGAGGCGATCCGGCTCGCGGGGGAGGCCGGCCGCCCCGGCGCGGCCGTCCGCCTCACCCGCGCCGCGGCCTGGAACCTCATCGACGGCCAGTACGACGACGGAGCCGACGAGGACGCCGCCCGTGCGAAGGTCGACGCCGGCCTGGCGAAATTCGCCGACGCCATGGCCCTCCTGGATGCCGCCGCCGAGGACGGCCCCGACCTGGACCGGGCGCACGAACGCACCGCCACCGAAGTCCAGTGGTCCCAGGCCCTGTGGATGGAGGACCGCAACGACGAGGCGCTCCGCATCGCCGACCGCGGCGCCACCCGGCTGGAGATCGGGCTGCCCCGGTTCGAAAGCCAGTACGCCCAACTGGTCACCGTCGCCGCCCGCGTCGAGAAGCACGAGTTCGGCATGCCCGAACTCGCCCGCTCCCGGGTGGACGCGGCCCTCCTCGTCGCCCGCACGCTGCGTGCCGCCGAGGCGGTGCGGACCCTGACCGAGCTGCGCGAGGAACTCGCCTAGGACACGCCCTGACGCCGGACGACCGAGGTTACCGTTCGGTAACCCCGGTTTTCCCGGCCCCGGCACCCCGCGAGTCCGCCGTGCTGCCCGGTACCGGCCGTGGCGGGCCGGCCGCGCGACTACGATTCCGGGAGGAAAACGGCCCGTCGGGGGCCGCCGCTCGATTTCGTTCGTCCCGTCAGGAGGCGGTGTGGCACCCGTGTCGCGCATCACCGTGATCGGCACCGGTTACCTGGGCGCGACCCACGCCGCGTGCATGGCCGAGCTGGGCTACGAGGTGCTCGGCGTCGACGTCGACCCCGACAAGGCGGCGATGCTCCAGGCCGGCACCCTCCCCTTCTACGAGCCCGGCCTGGAGGACCTGCTCGCCCCGCACCTGGCCTCCGGGCGGCTGCGCTTCACCACCTCCGCCGAGGAGGCCGCCGCGTTCGGCGAGGTGCACTTCCTGTGCGTCGGCACCCCGCAGCGCAAGGGCGAATTCGCCGCCGACACGAGCTACCTCGACGCCGCCGTCGACGCCCTCGCCCCGCACCTGGACCGGCCCTGCCTGGTGGTCGGCAAGTCCACCGTCCCGGTCGGCACCGCGGCACGCCTGGCCACCCGCATCGCCGAGCGCGCCCCCGTCGGAGACGCCGCGGAACTCGCCTGGAACCCCGAGTTCCTCCGCGAGGGCCACGCCATCGGCGACACGCTGCACCCGGACCGCCTGGTGGTCGGCGTGCGCTCCGAGACCGCCGAGGCCACGCTGCGCGAGGTGTACGCGCCGCTCATCGCCGAAGGCGTGCCGTTCCTGGTGACCGACTTCGCCACCTCCGAACTGGTCAAGGTGTCCGCGAACGCGTTCCTGTCCACCAAGATCTCGTTCATCAACGCGATGGCCGAGGTCTGCGAGGCGGCCGGCGCCGACGTGACCCAGCTGTCCCAGGCGCTCTCCTACGACCCGCGCATCGGCGGCCAGTTCCTCAACGCCGGCCTCGGCTTCGGCGGCGGCTGCCTGCCCAAGGACATCCGCGCCTTCATGGCCCGGGCCGGCGAGCTGGGCGTCGACCAGGCGCTCACCTTCCTGCGCGAGGTCGACGCGATCAACATGCGCCGCCGCTTCAAGATGGTCGACCTGGCCCGCGACGCGTGCGGCGGCGGGTTCCTCGGGCGCCGCGTCGCCGTCCTCGGCGCCGCGTTCAAGCCGGAGTCCGACGACATCCGCGACTCGCCCGCGCTCAACGTCGCCGCGCAGGTGCAGCTCCAGGGCGGCGACGTGACGGTCTACGACCCCAAGGCGGTCGACAACGCCCGCAAGATGTACCCCGGCCTCGCCTACGCCGACTCCGCCTTCGGCGCGGCCGCGGGGGCGCACGTCGTCCTCCATTTGACCGAATGGCGCGAGTTCCGGGAGATCGACCCCGCCGCGCTCGGCGAGGTGGTCGCCGAGCGCCGCGTCGTGGACGGCCGCAACGCCCTCGACGCCGACCGCTGGCGCGCCGCGGGCTGGACCTACCGGGCCCTCGGCCGCCCGTAGTCCCGCCCCGCTCCGCCGGGCCCCGCGTCCGCACCGGCCCCCTCCCCCGGGTGGTGGGACCGAGGCGACAGGGGCACGATGACCGCATGGCTTATGTCACCGACGGTGTCCTCACCGACGACGAAGCGATCCGCGACCTCATGGTCGTCCACCGCACGTGGGCGGTCGTCGGGCTGAGCACGAACATGGGGCGCCCCGCGTGGGGCGTCGCCGGGTTCCTGCAAGGCCACGACAAACGGATCGTGCCGGTGCACCCGAAAGCGGAAGCCGTGCACGGCGAGACCGGGTACGCGCTGCTGGAGGAGATCCCGTTCCCCGTCGACGTGGTCGACGTGTTCGTCAACGCCGAGCACGCCGAGCCGGTGACCGCGCAAGCGATCGCCATCGGGGCGAAAGCCATCTGGTATCAGCTCGGAGTCGTGAACCCGGACGCGATCAAGCTCGCGGTCGACGCGGGACTCCAGGTCGTCGTGGACCGCTGCCCCGCCATCGAGTGGCCGCGGTTGATCGGCGCCTGATCCGCACGGGCCCGCGATTCCCCCGGGAGGCTCCCCGGCCTCCGTCCCACCCTCCCCAACCTGAGGGGCACAGCATGCCGTACGGCGACGACGCGACCATCCGGCGCATCCTCTCCCACCGCACGTGGGCGGTGGTCGGCCTCAGCACCAACTCGCACCGCGCGGCGTTCGGCGTCGCCGCCCATCTCCAGCAGCTGGGCAAGCGCATCGTCCCGGTGCACCCCCGTGCCGAGACCGTGCACGGCGAAACCGGGTACCTCACCCTCGCCGACATCCCGTTCCCGGTCGACGTCGTGCAGGTCTTCGTCAACTCCGCGAAGGCCGGCGCCATCGCCGACCAGGCCGTGCAGATCGGCGCCAAGGCCGTGTGGTGCCAGCTCGACGTGATCGACCTGGCCGCCTACGAACGGACCACCGCCGCGGGCCTGGACATGGTCATGGACCGCTGCGCCGCCGTCACCATGCAGCGCATGTCGCTCACCAACGCCTGACCCCCGGCCCGACCGGCACCGGTCGGGCCGGGCACCGCACATCCGATGCACTCGGTGCATCCGGGACGTCGGGTGCGTCCGGTGCGTCCGGTCAGCGGCCGAGGGACTCGCGCAGCTTGCGGCCCTTCTCGGTGGCCTGGGCATTGAGGTCGGCCTGGAACGCGGTCATGCGCTCCAGCAGCGCCGGGTCGTGCGCGGCCAGCATCCGCACCGCGAGCAGGCCCGCGTTGCGCGCTCCCGCGACGGACACGGTGGCCACCGGCACACCGGCCGGCATCTGCACGATCGACAGCAGCGAGTCCATGCCGTCGAGGTACTTCAGCGGCACCGGCACGCCGATCACCGGCAGCGGCGTCACCGACGCGAGCATGCCGGGCAGGTGGGCGGCACCGCCCGCGCCCGCGATGATCGCCTTGAGCCCGCGCCCCGCGGCGTTCTGCCCGTACGCGATCATCTCCTGCGGCATCCGGTGCGCCGAGACCACGTCGGCCTCGTACGCGATGCCGAACTCGTCCATGACCTCCGCGGCGGCCTGCATGACCGGCCAGTCGGAGTCGGACCCCATGACGATGCCGACGACGGGCCCGGCGGCGGTCTGGCTCATTCGGTGATGCTCCCTCGCAGGTAGTCCGCGGCGTGGTTGGCGCGCTCGCGGACGTCGTCCAGATCGTCGCCGCACACGGTGACGTGGCCGACCTTGCGGCCGGGCTTGACCTCTTTGCCGTACATGTGGACCTTGACCCCGGGGTCACGCGCCATGACGTGCAGGTACGCGTGGTACATGTCCGGGTAGTCGCCGCCGAGGACGTTGACCATCACGGTCCACTTGGCGCGGGCCCGCGGGTCGCCGAGCGGCAGGTCGAGGACCGCGCGCAGGTGGTTCTCGAACTGCGAGGTGACGGCCCCGTCGATGGTCCAGTGCCCGGAGTTGTGCGGGCGCATCGCCAGCTCGTTGACCAGGATGCGGCCGTCGCGGGTCTCGAACAGCTCGACCGCGAGGTGGCCGGTCACGTCCAGCTCGCCGGCGATCTTCAGGGCGATCCGCTGCGCCTCGACGGCGCGCTCCTCGGACAGGCCAGGCGCGGGCGCGATGACCTCGCGGCAGATGCCGTCCTCCTGGATGCTCTCCACGACCGGGTAGGCGACCGCCTGCCCGTGCGGCGAGCGCACCACGTTGGCGGCCAGCTCGCGGGCGAAGTCGACCTTCTCCTCGGCGAGCACCGGGACGCCGGCGCGGAACGGCGCAGCGGCCGCCTCGGTGTCGCCGACGACCCAGACGCCCTTGCCGTCGTAGCCGCCGCGCACCGTCTTGAGCACCACCGGCCAGCCGCCGACCTCGTCGGCGAACGCGGCGACGTCCGCCGGGTCGGCGACGATGCGGTTGCGCGGGCACGGGATGCCGATTTCGGCGAGGCGCTCGCGCATGACGCCCTTGTCCTGGGCGTGCACGAGGGCGTCGGGGCCGGGGCGCACGGCGATGCCGTCCGCCTCCAGCGCGCGGAGGTGTTCGGTGGGCACGTGCTCGTGGTCGAAGGTGACCACGGCGCACGGCTGCGCGAATGTGCGGAGGTCGCCGAGGGCCTTCTCGTCGCCGAGGACGGTGTCGGCCACGGCCTGCGCGGCGGACTCGTCCGCGGACGCGGCGAGGAGGCGGAAACGGATGCCGAGGGGGATTCCGGCCTGGTGGGTCATGCGGGCCAGCTGGCCGCCGCCGACCATGCCGACGATCGGGTAGGTCACGGGCACCAAGGGTATCCGGCGCTCCGCGGCGGACGGATGCGGCTACCCTCGTCGGGTGAGTTGTGCAGACACCCGAGGACGCCGGTGAGCGGTACGGCCCCCACGGAGCCCGCCGAGGCCCCGGGGCGGCTCGCCGCGGCACGGTCCGAGGTCACCCAGTTCCTCATCGCCGGCGGCCTGGCTTACGCGGTCGACGTGGCGGTCTTCAACCTCTGCCTGTACTGGGGTCTCGGCGGCGTCGCCGCGAAGATCGTCTCGTCCGTCCCGGCCACGATCGTCGCCTACATCGGCAACCGGTACTGGACGTACCGCAGTCGCGAGCGGACCGGGGTCCGGCGCGAATACACGATGTTCTTCGTGTTCAGCGCCATAGCAGCGGGCATCCAGGCGGGGTGCGTTTTCGTCTCGAATCACCTGATGGGGTTCTCCAGCACGCTCGCCGACAACATTTCGGGCAACATCGTAGGTATGGCCCTGGGAACCCTGTTCCGGTTCTGGGCGTTCCGTACTTTCGTGTTCAAGCACAAGTCCGAGACCGCGCCCGCGACCGAACCCGCCCTGTCCGCCGGCCGGGGCGGCACCCCGTGACCGGGCCCCGCGCGTTCTATGCGCGCTTCCACCACTTGGTGCACGAGACGCTCAAGTTCGGCGCCGTCGGCGGCTTCGGCGTCGTCGTCAACATCCTCGTGTTCAACCTGTGCCTGAACCAGCTCGACCTGGCACCGGTGCGCTCGTCGATCATCTCCACCGCGGTCGCCATCGTGGTCAACTACGTCGGCAACCGCTTCTGGGCGTTCCGGCACCGCAAGTCCGCGGACCAGCGGCGCGAAGTGCTGCTGTTCCTGCTCTTCAGCGGTGTCGGCATGGCCATCGAGGCGGGCGCCGTCGCGGTGTCGAACTACCTGCTGGACTACACGACCAGCAAGGCCAACAACGTCGCCAAGTACGCGTTCGGCCTGCCGCTGGGCACGCTGTTCCGTTTCTGGTCGTACCGCACCTGGGTCTTCACCGGCACACACGCCGCGGAAATCGACCGCGAGGCGGCCAAGCTGGTCGAGGAAGAGTCCACGAAGGCGTCCTGACGGCCGTGTGACGCGCCCCCGGGCGCGTTCCCGCCCCGAAGGGTGCCCCAGGCGCCGGTTCCGGCCGAGTGGGCGGCTCGCGGGGTCAGTCGCCGTTGCCCGCGCCCGGGTAGGCGCCCAGGAACACCGCGAAGACCGGCGGGCGCAGTTGCAGCAGTTCCAGGCGTCCGCCGTCCGCTTCGGCGAGGTCGCGCGCGACCGCCAGGCCCAGGCCGGTCGAGTTGCGTCCGCTGACCGCCCGCTCGAACACGCGTGCGCCGAGCACGTCGGACACCCCGGCGCCTTCGTCCTCGACCTCGACGACGATCGAGCTGCCGATCCGGCGGGTGCTGATGGTGACCGTGCCGCCGCCGTGCATGAGGGCGTTCTCCAGCAGCGTGGCGAGCACCTGGGCGAGCGCGCCGGGCGTGGCGACGGCGACCAGGCCGGACTGCCCGGTGACCCGGATGGCGCGGTGCGCGCTCGCCACCGCGGGCCGCCATTCGTCGACCTGCTGGCGGATCACGTCGTCCACGCTCACCGTCACAGCCGACTCGGTGCGCGGGTCGCGGCCCGCGGCGCCGCGCCGGGTGCTGGTGAGGAGCCGTTCCACGACGTCGGTGAGCCGCTCCACCTGGGTGAGCGCGATCGCCGCTTCCTCTTTGACGGTGCCCGGGTCCTCGGTGGCGATGATCTCCTCGAGGCGCATCGACAGCGCGGTGAGCGGGGTGCGCAGCTGGTGCGACGCGTCGGCGGCGAGACGCCGCTCGGCGGTCAGCATGCGGGCGATGCGTTCGGCGCTCTGGTCGAGCACCTCGGCGACCCGGTCCAGCTCCGGGACGTCGTAGCGGCGCTGCCGCGGGCGCGGGTCGCCGGAGCCGAGGCGTTCCGCGGTCTCCGCCAGGTCGGTGAGCGGGCGGGCCAGCCGGCGCGCCTGCCACACCGCCAGCGCGGTCGCCGCGGCCACCGCGAGCAGGGCGACGCCCAGGATCAGCAGCAGCGATTCGCGGACCCGCTGGCTCACCTTGTCGCGCGACTCGGACACCGTCACGGTCTCGCCGTGCGGGCCGCTCATCGACACGTTGAGGGTCCGGCCGGTCGGCTTGTTGCCGAACTCCAGGACCGGCCGGCCCGGGATCGTGATCGCCGCGTAGCGCGACGACGCGACCTGGCGTTCCAGCACCGCCACGTCGGGCTGGTCGCCGGACGACAGGCGCAGTTCGACGACCTCCAGGACGCGCGCCGCCTCGGCTTTGAGGTTGTCCTTCGCCGTGGTCTCGATGGCGCGCGTCTCGACGAACGCCAAAGGGATGCCGAGCACGGCCACGACGACGAGCACCACACCGAGCGTGGTGTTGATGAGCCTGCGACGCACAGATACGACCGTTCCGAATGCCCCCGTTACCTTGCCTGTCAGTTCTTCTCGAACCGGAACCCGACACCGCGCACGGTGGTGATGTAGCGGGGGTTGCCCGCGTCGTCGCCGAGCTTCTTGCGGAGCCAGGAGATGTGCATGTCCAGGGTCTTGGTGGACGACCACCAGGTCGTGTCCCACACCTCGCGCATGAGCTGGTCGCGCGTCACCACGCGGCCGGCGTCCCGGACGAGAACCCGCAGGAGGTCGAACTCCTTCGCGGTGAGCTGCAGTTCCTCGTCGCCGATCCAGGCGCGGTGGGAGTCGACGTCGATCCGGACGCCGTGCACCCCCTGGCCGACCTCGGCCGCGCCGCGGCGCAGCAGCGCCCGGACCCGGGCCAGGAGTTCGGCGAGCCGGAACGGCTTGGTCACGTAGTCGTCGGCGCCGGCGTCGAGCCCGACGACCGTGTCGACCTCGTCGGCGCGGGCGGTCAGGACGAGGACCGGGAACCCGTGGCCCTCGGCGCGCAGCCGACGGCAGACCTCCAGACCGTCCATGCCGGGCAGCCCGAGGTCGAGCACGAGCAGGTCGACCCCGCTCTGCGCGGCGCACTCGAGGGCCGTCGGTCCGTCCTCACGCACCTCAACGTCATAGCCCTCGCGGCGCAGTGCGCGTGCCAGGGGCTCGGAAATAGAAGCATCGTCCTCGGCGAGCAGTACGCGGGTCATGGCCCGATCGTAGAACCCATCCGGGCCTGGGTCCCGTACCTGTCCCGTACTCACCGGTTCACAACCCGTGCCGGACGACGCATTCGACGGCGCGCGGGCACCGGCGGGGGCGGGCGGAGGGGCGGAAAAGCCGGGGGAAACGCGCGTGGAACAGGTAGGGGAACCCGTGCCGGGTCAGATCAGGGTGAGCGTGAGGGTGGCGGTGTAGGTGCCGGACAGCTGCCACGCCGGAATCGGGAGCTTGGCCGACGCGTCGGCGGTGAACTCGCCGCCGGAGACGACACCCGGAGCGTTCGCGTTCTGCTTGCACAGCAGCCCCACGGTACCCTCCGATCCCGTGACGACCTGGCTCGGCGAATCCGGGTTCGTCACCGCGCAGGCCGGCTTCCAGGTGAACGAGTCCGCGGGGATCAGGCCGCCTTTCTCCGGGCTGGTGAAGTCCGTGATCGCACCCGTCAGGTCCCAGCCCAGGACGTCGCCGCGGAAGTCCTGCACCGCGACCTGGTTCAGCGCGCCCGTCATCGTCTGCGGCTTGCCGTTCAGCGTGACCTGCGACAGCCGCATGCCCGCGGCGGCCTGCTCGAAGTTCAGGCCGCCCGAGTCCACGGTGCCCTGCGGACGCTGCTGCGTCCCGGTGTCCGAAGTGACCGCGAAGGTGCCGAGCACTCCGCTGCCGGAGAAGTCGCAGTCCTCGATCAGAGTGCCGTAGGGCGTGGTGATGGTGAAGGACAGCGCCTTGGCGGTGAACAGCAGGTCGCCGGGCGGGGTCCCGTCGGGAATGCGCAACGACGCGTCGAAGGGGCCGAGGGTCACCGGGCCTTGGGGGAGCGAGACGGTCTGCACCGAGACGAGGTCGGCTGTTCCGGAGGCAGCACCCGCGTAAGCCAGCGTGAGCCGGGCCTCGATCATGGCATCCGGCACCGCGATGGCCGACGAAAGGGGCAGCGGCCCCGCCGTCGCGCGCACCGCGACGACGGTGCCGGCAGGCCCCGAAGTCGGGTTGAAGGTGACACCGACGGACACGGCGCCGGTGGCTTCCCCGGGCAGCGGGGACGCCTGGCGGCAGACCGCGTTGGCGGTCACCTGGGCGGCGTCGGCGGCGGGTGCCGCCGCGGCCAGGCCGGCCACGGCCAAAGCCCCCGCCGCGGTCGCCGAGGCGACTCTGCGCCTGGTGGCGTGCATGGTCGATCGTGCTCCTTCCGGGTCTGCTGCCGGCGCCGGGGAGCGGCGGCAGTCGTGCGCCGGGCGGAAGTGGTCGTCCTCCGCGCGGAGTCGAGGTCCCGGGCCGTGCCGATGGGCGCCGCCCGGTCCCGGTCAGTCGTCCTCGGTGTGCCGCCGCCAGGACATCAGCATCGTGACGACTGCCATGGCGAGCACCAGCGCGCCGGCCGCGATGCCGAACACCGCGGCGCCGGAAAGCCCGCCGCCGCCACTGGAGTCGGACGCCGAACTCTTCGCCTGGATGGTCGCGCTCGACGGGCCGGGCGACTCGGGGCCGGAGGGGCTTCCGGTGCCGACCGGCGCCTGGCTGGGCGGAGCCGCCGGGACCACGCTCTGCGCGCTCGGCCCGGCACCGGTCGTACTCGCGGGCCCCTGGGCGGGGTTCACCGGCGCGTCCTGGCTGGTGATCTTGACGACCGTGGAGACCGGGACCGGGCCGGTCGGGAAGCAGGTGGTGACCTGCGAGCCGAAGATCGCGGTGGTGGTGACCATCTTGCCCGGCGTCAGGGAGATGTCGCCGGTGGCCTCGATCGGGATCTGGAGTTCGCCTTCGTAGGGCGGGATCAGGATCTGGTGCGGGGCCCCGGGGATGTCGACGATCATCTGCGGTCCTTGCAGCCGCACCGTGCCGGTGGCGCCGCCGGACATGGTCAGTTCGATCGACGGGGTGGTCGGGGTGCCCGGGAACGGGATGGGGCTGGTGCCCGCGTTCGGGCCCAGCGTCACCCGGATCTTGACCTTGTCGCCGGGGCGCACCGCGTCCGCGGGTCCCTCCAGCGTGACGAGCTGCTCGCCTTCGATCGGCGGCTGGTCCAACGGTAGTTCGCAGTGCACCTGCATGGAGATCTGGTTGCCCGCGAACGCGGGCGGAGCCAGTCCCACCACCGACGCGGCCACGCTTGCCGACGTCAGTCCCAGGACGAACCCGGCCCTCGCTATACGTCGAGCCATCGGATATCGCGGTCCCTTCATCGCTCGGCACACAGGCCACACGCGCCACACACCCGGTCCTACCGGTGCGCACAGTACGCGAAGGGCCCTCCCTCCGGGGAGATTCCGGAGGGAGGACCCGACTCGGCGCTCACGCGTCATACCCGCACGCGTCCGGCGCCTCAGCCGCTCCGTCAGGCGCGGGTGCGCAGACGACGGCGGTAGGGCACCAGCAGCAGCACACCGACGGCCGCGAGCACGGCGGTACCCGCCGCGAGCGCGAACGCGTTGATGGCGGAGCCGCCGGAACCGGTCTTGGCGAGGTCGCCTCCGGTGGTGCTGGAGGAGCTGCCGGTGGAGGTGCCGCCGGTGGAGGTCTGCGGCAGCTCGCCGCGGTCACCGACGGCGGTCAGGGTCGCCGAGACCTCCGGGGTGTTCTTCAGGGTGCAGACGGTGTGCGTCGTCGCGCCCATGGCCACGGTGGCGATCCGTAGCTCTCCGGGAGCGAAGGAGAACACGCCGCCGCCGGGCACGGTGAAGGAGCCCTTGAACGGACCCGCCTTCATGGGCTGGCCCGGGACCAGGTCGAAGTCGGGCGGGGAGTCCGCCTTGAGCGTGAGCGCGCCGGTGTTGCCGGCGTCGTCGGTGACCTTGACGTCGATCTCGGGTGTGATGTGGAGCTTCACCTGGACGGGGATGTTCGGCATGTCGCCGACCACGTCGTTCTCGAACGTCGCGCTGACGTCGACCTTCTCGTTCGGGTCGGCGGAGGACGGCAGGGTGATGAGCACCTTGCGGGTCGCCTCGAACGGCCCCTTGGCCGACTCGATCGGGCTGTCCGCCGTCAGGCAGCTGTACTGGACCGCGACCAGCTTGCCGTTCGGGTCCTTGACGGGAGCCTTGACCTCGAAAGCGGCTTCGGCGCTGGAACTCTGCACGCCCGCGGCCTTGATCTTCGTGGTCTTGGCGTCCGTCACCTTGAACTTGGCGGAGAACGTGCCGTCCGCGGCGGCCGTGGCGTCCACCGCGGTGTCGGAGCTGGCCGCGGTCCCGGCAACGCCGGACACGCTCACCGCGCCGGCCGGGAAGCCGGTGCCGTTGACCGTCACTTCGGTGCCGACCTGGCCCGACGTCGGGCTGAGGGTGATCGCCGGGGTGGCGGCCTGCGGCTTCTTGACCGTGAGCGGCGCGCTTTCCGACGCGGCGCCGACCGTGACCTTGACGGTGTAGTCGCCGTCGGCGACGTCCGCCTTGAGCGTGGCGGTGCCGGACAGCTTCCCGTCGGTGCCCACGACGGGCGACTTGGCCGAGAAACGGTCCGCGGAACAGTCGGTGCCCTTGCAGAGTTCGACGGTGGGCGTCCCGGCCGGCCAGTTCGCACCGGCGAGGGTGATGTCCTTGCCGGGCTCCTGGGTGCCGGGGGTCACCGCCACCGAGGGGCCGGCGGCGTCGACCGGGAGGGTACCCAGGGACGGAATGTCGCCGTCCGGCGTGCACACGATGTTGATCGAACCCATCGCCGTGATGGTGAACTTCTTCGGCGTGAGCGTGATGTCGCCGGTCGCGTCGGCCGGGACGGTCATGGTGGCGTTGAACGCGGGCACCTGGAGCGGCTGGTTCGGGGTGATCGTCAGCTTTTTGCCGCTCTCCCCCTGCAAAGCCACATCGGCGCTCGAGCCGCCGCCCGCCTTCAGGTCGAACGCCACCGAAACGTCCACGTCGAGCGGACCCATGTTGAGGGCGATCGGACTCGGCCCCATCGTCACACCGATCGTGGCCGTCTGTCCCGGCTTGACCTTCCCCGAGGGCATGGTGAACGTGATGTCCTGGCTGCCGTCGGCGTCCGGAATCCCGGGAATGCCGACCGGGCACTTGATGTGGTAGCTCACGGCGGCGGCCGACGCCGTCGGTGCCAGTGCCACCAGGCCCGCCGTGCCGACCAGTGTCACCGCCCCGAGCACTGCGGCTGTTCTCTTTCCGGCTTTCAACATGAAGTGGAAGTCCCCATCTCCGAAGTGAACTGACTCGGCTCCGTGCGTGGTCGAATCGGTGTCAGGTGAGCGGACGGTTCTTTCGGCGGTTCGGAAAGGCCAGAATCACGGCGATGCTGCCGAGCAGCAGCGACGCGGCGAGCATGGCGAGGGCCATCAGGCCGGGGCCTCCCCCGCCGGTGTGTGCCAGGGGGCCGGACGACGTGCTTCCGGACCCCGACACGGACCCCGAGGCGGACGCGGTCGTGGTGGGGGCCACACTGACGCCCTGCGTCAGCGTGGCCGTCGGCGTGGCCGACGCGGTGTCGGTCGCGGTGGCCGTGGCGCTGACCCCCGCACCGACGGTCTGCTGAAGCGTTCCGCCGTTCGACGGCGCGCCCGGGGTCCCGGACGTCGCGTTGATCGTCGGCCAGACGCCGGACGCCGACCGCGGCGTGCACACCAGGGTGAGCGCCGCGTCGTTGTTGGCCTTGTCCGTGAACGACACCGTCAGCTTGTCGAGTCGGACGGTCAGGGCGCCTGCCGCGGTGACGCTGTACGACTGGGTGAACGCGCCCGTCTTGACGACCCCGTCCGCGCCCACGGCTGCGCTGTCCGACGCCGTGGTGAGCTTCGCGGCGGCGAGGCCCGTCGCGCCGGAGACCTGCGCGTCCATGGACGCGCCGGTGTACATGAGGTTGTGCGCGGTCGCGCCCGCCGGAATCGTGAGCAGGCTGCCGTCGTCCTTGACCGTCGCGCTCAGGTCCGCCTTGCCGCCGACCTGGACCGCGCCAGGCGCGGAGAGCACGAAGGCGGGGCTCGCGACGAACTGGGGTCCGTACGCGGCACCTCCGCCCGCCGTCCCCCACACGCAGTCCATCGCCACCGTGGCGGTGCGGGTGTTCGCGGCGGCCCCGGCCGGCTGTCCGAGGGCGAGGATCCCCCCGGCCGCGAATGCCGCGCTCACCGTCGCGACGAGCGCGGCTCTCGTCATCCTTCTTGTCGCCATCGGACTGGTAACTCCTCTCGTCGGGGCGGGACTTGCCCCAATACGGTCGAGCTTCGGGCCGAGCGGCTCGCCGTCAGGCGAGGGTGAGCACGAGGGTCGCGGTGTACGTTCCGCCGCCGGATCCCCGGTCGGGCAACTGGAGTCGGAGATCGGCTTCCACGTCGAACTGGCCGCCGGTGACCGAGGGCAGGGACGGGGTGGAACACAGCAGCGCGGTGCGGCTGGTCGCCACCGGCGACCCCGCGACCGGCGTGCTGGGGTAGGACGACGGGCCCGGGTGGGCACCGCACTTCGGAACCCAGTTGAGCTTGTCCGCGTCGAGCTTCGGGCCGCCCGCGGCGGAGAAGTCGGACATGGTGGCGGTGAGCGTCCATCCGGAGCGCGAGCCGCGGAAGTCCTGGACGAGTACCGGGGCTATACGCCCTTCGGCGTTCCCCGTGACGGAGTTGACCTTGAGGTAGCCGGAGCCGCCGGGTGCGGGCGTGACCACCCGCAGCGGTCCGGGCAGCAGCATGGCGCTGATCCCGGCGGGGTCGCCGCCCGGACCGGTGGCCGCGGCCGGGCCGGCGACCTGCGTGTCGAACCGCAGGTCGCCGACGTCGGCCGGAGTGCCACCCGACGGCCCGCCGGGCGTGCCGGGCGGGCCGACGGGGTCGTCGGTCGGTGCCGCGGGCGCCGTGGAGGCGGGCGGCGACGCGGGCGGGCTCGCGGGCGACTGGTCGCCCATGGCGCCGACCTGCGGATCGTCGGCGCTGCCGCACCCTTCGGCGTTGCAGCCGCTTCCCGGGAACAGCAGGAAGCTGGCGAGTACCGCCGTCATGACGGCGACGGCGAACGCCGTGCTCAGCAAGGCCGCGGTCCCCGCTCCGGGCCGGTACGTCATGGCTCGTCGCGCTCCTCTCCCGCGTTCCAGGCAAGCCCGTTGGCGACATCGGAGGGGCTGACCGCGCCGGTCCCGCCGGATCTCCCGCGGGTGGCGGGCGGTTCGGACGGGAGCACCTTCGTGCGTTCGGCCTCGGTCTCCGCGGCGGGTTCCCGGCCGCGGGCCGGCTCGGGTCCCGCGAACAGCGGCGCGCCGACGACCATCGTCTCTTCGACGCGGCGCCGCGGCGTGCCGCCGCCCGGGACGAGTGCGGGCTCGCGGGCGGCTTCGGGCGCCGGGACCGCGGCGTCCGGGTCGTCCGGGTCGGCCGGATCCGCGCCGGAGCCCTTTCCGGCGTCCTTGCCGTTCCGGATCGCCGAGGTGCCCGGCAGGCCCACCTCGCGGTCGCGTTCGACGGCCCGCTCCTTGCCGTGGTCACGGATCGCGCGGACCAGCGAGACGCCGAGGCGCCACACGGTCATCGGCACGACGACCACCATCAGGGCGCCGAACAAGTAGACGCCCCAGGGCCGTCCGACGTTGAGCGCGACCTCGTCGACCACCCGGCCGTCGTACATGACCCGGTACTTGAAGGCGCCGTGCTGCCGCGGCGCCAGCTCGATCGGGAGGCTGATCTTCACCCGGGCACCGGGCGCGATGACGCCCTGCCAGGTCTTGTCCTCCCACGTGGGCGCGTATACGCCTTCGTACGTGCCGATCTTGAACACCGGGTTGGTGATGGGCGTTTGGCCCATGTTGCCGACCTCGATGACGAAGCGGCGCTGCACGGGCGAGCCGAACCAGTTGAACAGGTTGTCCTTGCCGACCAGTTCGCTCTTCACGAAGGTGAGTCGGCCGGGCGTCTTGGACGCGTCGGGCAGCGGCGCGAACGGCGCGCCCTGGATCTCCAGCGGGGTGTTGCGGTCCATGGACTTGCCGCCGGTGACGGTGACGACGCGCACCACACACGGGCAGGGCACCGGCGGAACGACGGCCTTCAGCGACGCCGAGACGGTGCCTTCGGGGCCGACGGGCAGGGTGATCGACGTCGGCACCGCGCAACTGCGGGTGCCGCTCATGGCGTTCTGACCGCAGATCGCGATGTTGACCATGGAGCCCGGGGTCCAGCCGCCGCCGCTGACCTTGACGATGCCGTCCGGCTTCGTGGTGGCCGGGTCGAGGGAGACGGTCGCTTCGCTTGGGGCGGCGGAGGCACCGGGCGACGGCGGGGGCGAAGTCGCGGCGTCCGCGGGAGCCGCGCCGAGGGCCGCGAGCACGGCGGGGAAGAGCAGGAATGCCAGGACGAACAGGAACGCCCCCCGGCGGGACCGGCCGGTGGCCGGTCGCGCCGGGGTGCGCGTCAGTGCGAGGTGACTCAACGGCTGACCCCCGCCGGATCGCCGGCCGTGTCCGCGCTGTCGGCCTCCGCCCCGTCGGCGGCGTCGGGAGCGGACTTCGACTTGTCATCAACGGATGTCTTCGAGGCAGGACCGGCGGTGCCGTCGGCCACGTCGGCGGCTTTCGGAGCGTCGCTGCTCTTCGCGGCGTCGGCCTCGGGAGCATCGCTCTTCGCGGCGCCGGCCTTCGCGGCCGCGTCCTTCGCGGCGTCGCTCTTGGCGGCCTCACCCTCGGGTGCGTCGCTCTTCGCGGCCTCGCCCTTCGCAGCAGCCTTGCCCGCCGCGGCGTCGCTCTCCGCGGACGGCGCCGATTCGGCCTTGGTGGTGGCCGGTTCGGGCGTCTCGGCCGGAGCGGTCGCGGGCTTCGCCGGCGGAGCGGCCGGGGCCGTCGGGGTGCTCTCCGCGGCGTTCGCGGCCGGCGTCTTCGCGCCCTTGTCCTTGGCGTCCTTCTTGCCGGTCGGCTTGCCGCCGTCCGCGTCGCCGGGCGTGTTCTCGGCGTCGCCCGCGGGGCCCTTGGGGCCGGACTTCTCCGCCGGGTCGCCGCCCTTGCCGCCGCCGCGCTTGCGGTTGCGCAGCAGCTGCCAGGCGACGCTGCCCGCGATGAGCAGGATCGCGAGGATCAGCAGCGCGGGCCACGGCACCGCGGTGTAGGACACACTCTCGGAGTCGGCCAGCGGCTGGCCGCCGTCCTGGGTGTCACTGGTCGCGGACACCTTGAAGTTGACCCGGTCGAGGAGCGGCGCGTCGTGCCACTTCACGACCAGCTCGACCTCCTGGCCGGGGAAGATCTCCGGCCCGGCCTTCGTCGGGTCGTGCTTCTTGTCGAGCAGGGTGCGGCCGAAGATGCCGGTCGCCTTGATGTCGGTCACCGGGCGGATGATCACGTTGCCCTTGTTGACGACCTTGTAGTGCACCTCGGCGTCGCTCGAACCGAAGAACTGCGAGAAGCCGGTGTCGCGTTGGACGCGCACGTCGCGGATGTCCATCGCGGGCATGCGCGGGCCCTTGACGTTCAGGTAGATGCGCGCGCCGACCTGCATCTTGAGGTCGACCTTCAGCTGGCCCTGGGTCTGCTGGCCGATCGCGTCGGGGTTCAGCGCCATGATGCCGCCGACCCAGTCGCCGGGCGTGGCGTCGGCGGGGATGGTGATGCTGAACGGCACCGCGACGCGGGTCTGCGGCTGGATCGTCAGGGTGTCCTGGCCGTTGGCGACCTTGAGCCAGAGACCGACGCCCTTCATCTTGTCGGTGAACTGCCGCACCGAGAAGGCGCCGTCGCGCGGGGTGTTGAACGCGTCCGCGCCGAACAGCTTGAGCGTGATGGGGTGGTCGCTGGAGTTCGCGACGACCGCGGTGTCGGTGAGCGTCTCGCCGGCCGCGCCGTCCATGTAGAAGTAGCGGCGGTTGTTCTGGTCGGTGCCGGGCGGGACGTACGGGTCGACCGACCAGTCCCCGTTGCCCATCGCGTGCGCGGCGGGCAGCGGTCCGGCGATCATCGTCGCGAACACGGTGACGAGTGCGGCGAGCAGGGACAGCGCACGGGCGCACGGACCGGACCGCCGGGGGCTCCGGCGGGCAAGTCTGCCGCGTGGCTTGGTCGGCACGTCGGTCATGGCGGTCTCCTGCACGGTGGTGAGGGGCGGATCGGCGGACAAGCACCCCTCGGGAGCGGAAACCCGGGCGGTGCGGGTGCTGCGGGGGACGGACCGTCGCCGAGCGGCGTGGGTGGAACGGGCACGGCTTGCCCGTCCCACCCTCCGCTCTGCGCCGATCCGCAGCGGCCCGGAAGCGCCGGTGCCGGACAGCGGGTGGCTCCCGCCATCCGGCACCGGACCTCAAGGCCGTTCAGGGTCCCGGCCGGTCCGGAAGACCGGCCGGGAGTCCTTGCGTCGCTCGCGATCGGATCGCGGGGATCAGATCAGGGTGAGCGTGAGGGTGGCGGTGTAGGTGCCGGACAGCTGCCACGCGGGGACCGCGAGCTTGGTCGACGCGTCGGCGGTGAACTCACCACCGGACACGACGCCCGGAGCGTTCGCGTTCTGCTTGCACAGCAGGCCGACGTTGCCCTCGGAACCGGTCACGACCTGGCTCGGCGAAGCCGGGTTCGTCACCGCGCAGGCGGGCTTCCAGGAGAACGAGTTCGCCGGGATGACACCGCCCTTCTCCGGGTTGGTGAAGTCGGTGATCTGACCGGTCAGGTCCCAGCCGAGGACGTCGCCACGGAAGTCCTGGACCGCAACCTGGTTCAGCGCACCGGTCATCGTCTGCGGCTTGCCGTTCAGCGTGATCGGCGAGAGCTGGATGCCGGCCGCGGCCTGCTGGAAGCTCAGGCCGCCGGAGTTGACGGTGCCCGAGGTGTTCTGCGCGAGCTGCTGGCCGAACTTCGGCGTGTAGGCCGCGTTGGCCGACTTGCCGCCGCCCGAGACGTTGATCTTGGCGGTGTTCTTGTCGTTCACCGTGTACGGCGACGAGAAGTGGCCGTTCGCGTCCGTCGCGACAGTGACCGGCGCGTCGGTGGTCGCGGTGCCGTTCGACGTCTGGCCCTGGAGCGTCACGTTGCCGCTCTTGACCCAGTTGTCACCCGACACGACGGTCGCCTGGCCGAGGTCGCCCGAGGACGGGCTGGCCGACGCCGTCACCGGCGGAACGCCGGTCACGGTGAAGCTGTTGCTCGTCTTGCTCTGCGGCGCGTCGGACTCCACCTTGACGGTGTAGGTGCCCGGCGGGACCTGGTCGACGATCTGCACGCCACCGGTCAGGTTTCCGTTGGCGACGTTGAGGCTGTAGAGCTGCGCAGGCAGGGCCTGGCAGTTCGCACCCGCGGCGTCGCACAGCGAAACCTTGGTGATGTTGCCTTCCCACTTGGTACCGGTCAGGCCGAGCTGGCTGTTCTGCTCGACACTGCCCGGCGCCGCGACCAGCGTCGGGTCGGCCGGCGGCGCCTTCACGGTGAAGGTGCCGATGGAGCCCCCACCGGTGTAGGTGCAGGGCGCGACCTGGTCGCCGAAGCCCGGCAGGGTGGTGAGGTTCTGCGAGCTGACCGGCGTGAAGGTGATGTCGCCGACGCCGGCACCGGCCGGGATCTGGAACGTGACGGTGTACGGCGCGGGGTCGATCGCGATGTTCGCCGGGATGTCCAGGTTGACCTTCGGGCCGGGCAGGTCGACCGTCCCGGTGGCCGCACCGGACATCTGCAGCGTGAGCGTGCTCTGGGCGGACGCGTTCGCAATGGCGAACGGGCTCGTGATCGGCGGCGGGCCCATGTCCACCGAAGCGGTCACCGTGGTGCCGCCGGCGCCCGTCGTCGGCGACAGGTCGACCTTGATGTCCTGGGGACCGGTCTTGGTGCCGATGACGGGGACGTTGCAGACCGCGTTCACGGTGGTGGTACCCGCGAGCGCTGCGGGGGCCATGGCGACCAGGCCCGCGCTTCCCGCGATCACTGCGGCACCGAGGCCCGCAGCGACCTTCTTACGGGGTTCAAACATCGGGGTGGTACTCCCTTCCAGGGGCTGCTGCCGCCGCCGGGGAGCGGTGGCAGTCGAACACCGCACCGGAGCGGATCCCGCGAGCGCACTACCATGAACTCGGGTACTCCGGTGCCGTCCTGGGACGGTCGCCTCGAATTTCCGTCGCACACGGCCGAGGCGGCCGTCTCGCGTCCCGCTCCGTGGTCGTGCGGTAGCGGAGCGGGCCGACGTGCGGGGTGGAACCTGTTTCAGAAACCAGGCGAGCCATTGATGCCGCCACGTGCCCGTGAAGTCAAGACTTCGGCCCGCGTCGCGCGCGGCGTGTGCGCGAGAGGCCGGCACGCCCGGCTCGTTCCGTGGCGAAAGAAACAGAGTTCCGCGGGCGTAAGCGGTGTCCCCGAGCCCACCCCTTGAGGGCTCGGGGACACGGCGCTCACGCCCGTGGACGGGCCTGGGATCAGGCCGCGGCGTTGCGGGAGTTGCGGACCTTGCGGGTGGCGACGAGAACCGCGCCGATACCCAGCAGGCCGACGGTGCCGCCGACGAGGCCCATGGAGAGCGCGTCGTCCAGCGGGCCGGTCTTGGGCAGTGAGTCACCGGTGGTCGTGGTCGACGAACCCGCGGCGGCGCTCGTGCCGCCCGACGAGGTCGTGCTCGAGCCGCCGGACGTGGAGCTGCCCGACGAAGTCGTGCTCGAGCCGCCGGAGGTCGTCGTGGACGAACCGCCGGACGTGGTCGTGCTCGAGCCGGAGCCGCTGATGGTGATCTTGGCGACCGAACCGCCGCCTTCGACCGTGCAGGGCGTCGTCAGCTTGCCAACGCCGGACACGTCGGCCAACGTCGACATCTTGACCGGGATGAGGTCGATGGAGCCCGTGGCGCCGGCCGGGATCTTGAGCTTGCCCGTGTAGGGCGGTGCCTGGATCGGCTTGCCCGCCTCGAAGTTGACAGTCGAAACGCCGCCGGTCACCGTCACCGTGGAGCTGCCGATCTTGAAATCGATCGACGGGGTGGCCTTGACGTTCTGCATCGCCACGGGGCTGGTCGCCGGGCTCGGGCCCAGCGTCACCGTGACACTGATCTCGGTGCCGGCTGCGGCGCTCGCCGGGGCATCGACCTTGATGCTCTGCTGCGCCGACTTCGAGCCGACCATCGGAACGTCACAGGTGACCTTCGCGTTGATCTCGCCCGCGTACGCCTGCGGCGCCATTGCCAGGAACGCGCCGGTCGCCAGCGCGACCGCGCCGATACCGCTCGCGGCCCGCGTGAGGGGCTTCGCCATGGAGTGGTTCTCCCTTCGGGGACTTGCCTGTCGTGTCGGACGGCGCTGCGGCCGACGGCGTGCTCTCGGCCCGGCCGTACCGGCGTTCTCGTCTTGCACGGACCGTTCGCGGCTCCGCGTGGTGGAACCGCGATCGTCCACCCGCACCGACCCCCCAGGTTTGGGCCCGGAACGGACTCGACGGCCCGCACATACGCACAGGCCCGGGTGAGTTGACCAGGGGCTCCCTTGATCGAAGCCCTTGCCCGTCCGCACCCCGAGAGACATCAAGACTGTGCCAGTCATTGATGGCATGTCAGATCCTTGGGTGACGGTACGACAAGTAACATCAGCGGACAACAGCGATCGACAGAAAAAACCGCGGCGTCGGAAAACGGTTCCGTATCGGCCGCGACCTGGGAAATCGCCGTATCGACAAGGCGCTTGGCACATGACCCGCCCAGCGAAGCCGATCGACACGTGTCACCACAACGAGGTGATTCGAGGGGTTTGCCGAACCCCGCGACCGGGAGCCGGGCCGCGGGATTTTTGGTGACACGTGTACGGATTCGCGTATTTGCATGGGGAATGCCCCGTTCCTGGGCACCGATTCGTCACCCAACGCGTGTATCGCGTGCGGGGCATGCGCCTTGACATGCCGTCAGGAGACCCGCGTGAATTGCTGTTCGACCGTCAGTCAGTAAGGTCGCCCGCACACCCCCCTTCCCCGTCGGCCCGTCCGCCCGCGCGGCAGGGGTGCACGCGCTCGGCATGCAGGAAGGGAGCGTCCGCAGCATGGCTCTCCGGCGCACCGGGATACCCGTCGCCCTCGGAATCGTCGTCGCTGTTGCCGGATTCGGCCCCGTGGCACCACCCGCATACGCGGCGGCGGTGAGTACGACGGTGGAATGCGATCCGCCGATGGGCAACGGCGGCAAGTTCACCTGGCAACCACAAATCGAACTGAGCGTCGCGCCGCAGAAGAGCGCGTACGCGGTCGGCGACAAGCTGACCGTCACCTGGCATTGGAAGACGCCGCCTCGGAACCCGTCTTCGTGGGTGCTGGCCGGCAAGGACCTGGCGAAGCCGAGCGGCACGGTCAAGCTGACCGGCACGCAGACCGGCGATGTCGCCGTCATCGGCCCCCAGCAGAACCCGGCGACCTGGGGCGCCCAGCCGCTCGCGGTCGCCGACATGACGGGGACGCTCACCGTCGCGAAGGCTGGGAAGATCGATCTGGCACCGGCCGGGTACGTGATCGAGAACAAGTGGCTGGGTCGCCCGACGCCGTGTGTTCCGACAACGCCGGCCGCCGTCGCCCTGTCCCTCCAAGTCGCCGACACCCCCGGCAGCACCCCTACCCCCGGCCAGTCCCCCAGCCCCGGCGCAAGCGCGAGCGGCACCCCCGGCGCCTCCGTCAGCCCGGGTGCCACCGGCACGCCGGGCGCCACCGGAGATCCCACGGGCTTGCCGAGCGGTCTGCCGACGGCCGGTGCGTCCGGCTTCCCCATCGGTGGGGACGGCGGGAGTCCCGCAGGCGGCGACCAGCCTCCGGCGGAGCCCAAGACGCCACCGCCGCCCGGCCCGCTGATCATGCAGATCCAGGACGGCGTGACGATGGCCCCCTTCGCCCCCGGCGGGGGACCGCAGTTCGTGCAGGGCGAACTCAAGCCCGTCACCGTGGTCGACGGCCGCAACAGCACGCTCGGCTGGACGCTCACCGGGCAGATCGACGACTTCGTCGCCATCGACGGCAGCCGCATCCCCGCGGACCGGGTGACCGTGGTACCGAACTGCGCGCCTACGGTGACCAGTCCGAGCGCCGTCATGGGCGGTCTGCCGGGCACCGCCGCGGGCTATCCCGAGCTGCTGTGCCGGCAGAACCCGAGCATGGGAGAGCTGACCGGCGGCAAGTTCCGAGTCGGCGCGTCGCTCAACCTCGCCGTCCCGGAGGGGACTCCGGCGGGCGACTACACCGCGGAGATGACGCTGACGCTCATCTGACCAGCGGGACGGTATTGACTTCGCGACCCGAGTCATCGCTGAATAAGCAGGACTCATTACTGGAACACGTTTCAGTATGTCTTCGGGGGGATCCGGCGTGTGGGGCGCCGGGCCGCCCCGCGCCGACGGCGTCACCCCTACTCGGCCGGGCTCGCCCGGCCGAGCGACCGGCCGTCCGCGGCACGGCATTTCGGCCCTTCGGCCGGCCCGCAGCGGCCTGCCGTGCGGAGTCCGCGAGGCCGTGCATCCGGACCGCTCACCCCGGGGCGGGCCGGGCACGGATCCCGAGGAGGGACAGCTCTCTATGCGCAAACCCGCGAAGTCCTTGGCGGCGGTCGTGGGGACCGCCGCCATGGCCGTCGGGGCAGTTGTCACGCTGGGGTCGCCGGCCGCTCAGGCCGCGACCGTGGCGTACAACGTGCACTGCACGCCGCCGAGTGTGGGCGGCAGCCCGTTCGACTTCCAGGCCCAGGTCGACCTGACGGTCAGCCCGGCAAAGCCGTTGTACGCGGTCGGCGACCAGGTGACCGTCACCTGGAACTGGAAGGCCGCGGCCAGCAACCCGTCCGGTGTGACCGTGAACGCCGACTCGGTCCAGCCGTTCGGAACCGTCAACGTGTCCGGTGCCCAAGGCGGCACCGTCAACGTCTCCGGCCCGCAGAAGAACGCGTCGACGCCTAGCGGCCAGCCCCTGTGGCTGTCCACGATGACCGGCACGCTCACCATCACCAAGCCGGGCGCGATCAACCTGTCGCCCGGCAGCTACAAGAACGTCGCGCACCAGGTCGGCACGTGGGAGACCCCGTGCAACGCCACGACCACGCCCGGCGTGTCCACGACCCTCCAGGTCGACGGCAGCATCCTGCCCGCCTCGCTCGGCGTGAGCCGCGGCGAAGTCCGGCCCGGCGGCTCGCCGTTCCGGATCACCGGGGCGAACTGGCCGGCCGGCGGCGCGGCACCCGCCGTGGCGCTGTGCGCGGCCGACGGCACCGCGTGCGACCCGGCGAAGGCGCCCGCGACCGGCGTCGCCGTCGACGCCAACGGCGCACTCACGGGCAGCGTGTCGATCCCGCGGACCGCGTCCGAGGGCGACTACGCGCTGCGTGTCACCTCCGGCGCGACCTCGCTGACCACCCCGCTCAAGGTGCGCAACAACGCGCCCGCGTGGGCGGACCCGATCCAGTACGACGTCAACTGCAAGCAGGTCACCAACGGCGCCAACTACGGATGGAAGCCGGAAGTGGCCCTGGAGGTCAGCCCGGAGAAGGCCTACTACAACGTGGGCGACCAGGTGACCGTGACGTGGCGCTGGAAGCAGTACCCGCGGAACCCGCAGATGCCGCTCGTCGTCCTGCTCGCGGACACCGTCACGCCGACCGGTGTGGTCAAGCTGTCCGGCGCGCAGACCGGCACGGTGACGATGACGGGCCCGAAGAAGAACCCGAGCGCGGGCGCGCCTCCGGCGGTCGTGCAGGTCTCCGACATGACGGGCACGTTCCCGGTCACCGCGAACGGCAAGATCGACCTGACGCCGGGCGACTACTCGCTCAAACTCATCGCGCAGACCTCGCCGTGCACCGTCTCCGGCACGCCCGGCGTGTCCACGACGATGCAGGCCGGCATCCCGACCCCGCCGCCCGCCACGCTGGCGGCGGCGCCCAACCCGGTCAAGGCGGGCGACGCGGTGGCGCTGTCCGGCGTCAACTGGCCGCAGGTCGGGGCCGGTTCGGCTGCCGTGCAGCTGTGCGCGGCGGACGGCACGGCGTGCGACGCGGCCGCGTTCTCGGCGAACACCCTTGCGGTGGCGCCGGACGGGCAACTGAGCGGCAATGCCACGCTCGCCCCCACCGCGCCGCAAGGCGCCCGCACGGTCAAGGTGGTCATCGGCACCTCGTCGGCGACTGCCCCGCTCACCGTCGACGCGCCCGCGCCGAACAACCGGGCGGTCACGCTGACGCCGAACCACGGGCCGCTGGGCACCGTGGTCACCGTGCACGGCACCGGCTACACCCCCAACGTCGACATCTCGCTCGCGGGCATCGACAAGGACCAGCAGCCGACGTTCGACCTGGCGTTCCTCAAGTCCGGCCCGGACGGCACCTTCACCGGGCAGATCACCGTGACCAAGGCGCAGACCGACCAGATCGCCGCCGCCGAGGGCACCGACATCACCAAGGCCGTCGCTGCGAAGTTCACCGTGGAAGGCGGGGGCGGCGGCAACACCGGTGGCAACGTGGAACCGGGCGCGCTGGGCTTCAAGCAGAACGGTGCACCCACCCGGATCCAGCTGTCGCCGATCACCCTGAACGGCAAGCCGCAGAGCATGGACGGCAAGCTCAACCAGGTCGTCGTCCAGGACTTCCGCGGCGGCACACTCGGCTGGGAACTCACTGGGCAGATCGGTGACTTCAAGTCGGAGCGGAACGGCGCGATCCCGGGTGCCCAGCTCGCCTGGACGCCGGCCTGCGCCGTGGTCAACCCGGACTCGCCCAGCCCGGTGCTGACCGGCACCGCGGGCGCCGTGTCGGGCGCGCGGCTGTGCGGCATGCCGGCGCAGACCACGCCCGGCAAGCCGAGCGGCGGCGAGTTCTCCGGCGACGCGAACCTGTCGCTCAGCGTGCCGGGCTTCCAGCTCGCCGGCACCTACACGGCGACGCTCACGCTGACGCTCATCTGAGCCGCTCGCGACCCGCACGTCGGCCGCGGGGGTGAGACGCAGACATTGTCCGCGTCTCACCCCCGCGGTTTTTTCGTGATCACCGGAAATAGCGCGGATTGTGAGTCCGTCCGCATTCGACACGTGTCACCGCAGGTCAGCGGCTTGCGAGCCAACGGAATGGGGTGTTACCGGGGGTAATTTCGGGCTTGACTTCGGAGCGCATCCACGACTGAATATCCCCGCCCCACTTCTGTAACACGTTCCAGTCGTGCGGCCGCGAGGCTCCCGAACAGGGGTCGGGAGCCCACGGTCGCACTCCCCCGGTTCTCGGCACGAACGGCGCCCCGGCCACCGCAAGTACCTCGCCGGCGGCAGGCGCGGGCGCCCGAACAGCCGTACGTTCGGCGCCACGCGGACGCGACGGCTCCTCCAGAAGGGAGCTTCAACCCATGACCTCACTTGTCAGGCGTCTCGCGGCCGGACTCGGTGCGGGCGCGATCATGGCGACCGGCCTGATGGCCATCGCCCCGGCGGCTTCCGCCGGCACGATCACCCCGACCGTGGACTGCTTCGTCGAAGCGCTCAACAAGCACTTCACGGGTCCCCAGCAGATCGACCTGTCCGTCACGCCCAACCCCGCCGACCCGGGCGCGTCGGTCACCGCGAACGTCAAGCTGGGCGCCAGCCCGGCGACCAGCCCCGTCCCGCTGACCGGTGTGCAGGTCACCCCGTCCATAACCCTCCAGCTGGGCGGCGGCGCGTCGGGCACGGTCACCGTGACCGGCGCGACCACCACGATGGACGTGGCGCAGAACGCGCCGATCACCCCGCCGCCGTACGCGGGGCAGCTCACCATCCCGGCGACCGCGGCCGGCGACGTGACGTTCACCCCGGTGAAGCTGGTCACGACGGTCTTCATCCCGTCGTACAACCTCACCCAGGTCACGCCGTGCGACATCACCTCCGGCGGCGGCGTCGCCGAGACGGTGACGGTCAAGACCCCGCAGCCCGAGGTGCCGACGCTCAGCGCCGACCCGGGCACCGTCGAGCCGGGCGGCAGCACCGCCCTCGCGGGCGTCAACTGGGCCCCGAACACCCCGGCCACGCCCGAGCTGTGCGACGCGGCCGGCGCGAACTGCAACCCGGCCGGCATCTCCGCCAACACCCTCGCGGTGGCCGCGGACGGCAAGCTCGGCGGCAGCGTGACGGTCGCGGCCGGCACCGCCGACGGCTCCTACACGGTCAAGGTGACGAACGGCGCGAAGAGCGCCACCGCGCCGATCACCGTGAAGAAGAAGGAAATCCCGGTCCCGCAGCGGAAGATCACGCTGAGCAAGACGAGCATCCGGCCGTGGTCGTTCGTCAAGGTCACCGGCGAGAACTTCACGCCGAACACGCTGGTCGCCATCATCGGCGTCAACGGCACCACCCCGGTGGCGAACTTCTCCGCCGCGTGGGCCGGTTCGGACGGCAAGTTCTGCACCTACATCCTGGTGACCAGCACCAAGGTCAACTCGATCACCGCCGCCGAGATCGACACGTCGTTCAAGTTCGACAAGGTCGCGATCGCGCCGATCACCGTCAAGTGGTAGTCGACGCACGTCGGTTCCTCCGGTGACCGGCGGCGGTCCGTCGGCGAGGTGACGGACGCGGCGCCGGACGACCACCGGCCGAGGCCGGGCGGACCCTTCGGGGCCCGCCCGGCCTCGGTGCTTCCCCCTCGGTGCGCTCTGCCTTCGTGCGTTCGGCGGCCGCAATCGGCCCCGCCCGCCGCGGTATCGGCCGCCGCGGAAGCGGCCGAGCCTCAGATCTCCGCGCCCGGCCCCTCGTCGCTCTCGGCGCGCTTCTCCTCCTCGGCGCGGTCCGGCGCCACCAGTTCCGCCCACACGGTCTTCCCGCGGCTGCGGAAGCCGCTGTGCACCTGCACGCCCCACTCGCGGGCCAACCGCCGCACGATGTGCAGCCCGTGGCCGCCCGCGCGCGGCCCCTCGAAGGGGCTGCGCGGTTCCGGCGTCCGGTCGTTGCGGTCGTCGACCTCGATGCGCACCGTGCCGTCCGTGACGATCATCCGCAGTTCGACCGGGCCGCCGCCGTGCAGGCAGGCGTTGGTGACCAGTTCGACGGCGACCAGCAGGATGTCGTCGGCGGCGAGTTCGGTGGGCTGGTCGGGGGCGGGGAGCCAGCCGTACGCCTGCATCGACGTGCGCAGGAAGGTGCGGGAGCGGCCGACGGCCCCGGAGGCCGACGTGAACGGCAGCCGCCGCACCTGCCGACGACCGGGCCGCGGATCGCGCGCGTCCCCGCCGCCGGGGGCCCGGGATCGCATGGCGCTCATCGGTGGGTCCAGTTCGCTCGGGTCGAATGCTCGTGGTGCTCGGGTGCTCTGGTGGTGCTGCAGGCGCTGCGGAGGTCGTGCTCGGATGCCGTGCGGGCGGCCGCGGCACCCCGGGGCCGCGCACCCGAATAGTGCCCGTTCCGCGCCGCGGGACACCCCGCCGGACGGTGAAACGCCCCCGGTTCTACCCGCGCAGACCCGCGTTCCCGCGTTGTCGCAGGTCACGCACGGCGCCACGAGGCGCCCCCACGGGGTGTCCGCGGATCGGCATCCGGATGCGGGAACGCGTTGCGGCATGATCTCCGGGCGGGCCATGCTAGTCCGTGCTGCCTGTCCGCACCGGCCCTGGCGGGCCTCCCAAGCCGTGTGAGGACCCCACATGACCGCCGATTCGCGGGCCCGGCACCGCACGGAACAGCTCAGTCCGGCACCGGCGTCCGTCCCCCGGGCGCGCCGGCTGCTCAGCGACACGCTGGCCGACTGGGGTGTGTTCCCGGACGCGGACCTGGAGTACGACCTGCGCCTGATCGTGTCCGAGCTGGCCGCGAACTCGGTCCGCAACGCCGACCGGCTCACCCCGTCGTTCACCTTGACGATGGTCCTCGGCGACGGCCACATAGGCGTCGGCGTGCACGACGCCGACCCGCGGCCGCCCGCGGCCCGCACCCCCGACGCGCTCGGTGTGGTGCACGAGGTGGTCACCGAGGCGGACGGGATCACCGAGATCCAGCGCACCGAGGACGGCGGCAAGGCGGTCTGGGTCGTGCTGCCGCTCGGCAAGGCCTGAGACCGGGCGGGGGCAGAGCGGGGCCCGGGCGGGCCGGAACACGGGACGACGGAAAGCCGGAGGCCCCGGCGCGCCCGCACGGGGCGCGCCGGGGCCTCCGGTCGTGCTCAGCTCTGCGGCGGCTCGAACTTGCTCGTCCGGTTCATGCCCGCGGCGCGGCCCTTCGCGGAGATGACCAGCGCCATCTTGCGGGACGCCTCGTCGATCATCTCGTCGCCGAGCATCGCGGCGCCCTTCTTGCCGCCGGCCTCGGACGTGCACCAGTCGTACGCGTCGAGGATCATCTCGGCGTGGTCGTAGTCGGCCTGGGACGGCGCGTAGACCTCGTTCGCGGCGTCGATCTGGCCGGGGTGCAGCACCCACTTGCCGTCGAAGCCCAGCGCGGCGGAGCGGCCGGCCACCCGGCGGAAGCCGTCGGTGTCCTTGATCTGCAGGTACGGGCCGTCGATCGCCTGCAGGTCGTGCATGCGCGCGGCCATCAGGATCCGCATAAGGATGTAGTGGTACGCGTCGCCCGTGTCGTAGCCGGGCGGCTGCTCGCCGACGACCAGCGACTTCATGTTGATCGACGCCATGAAGTCGGCCGGGCCGAAGATGATCGTCTCGATGCGCGGCGACGCGGCCGCGATCTCGTCGACGTTGACCAGCCCGCGCGCGTTCTCGATCTGCGCCTCGATGCCGATCTTGCCGACCTCCAGGCCGACCGTCTTCTCGATCTGGGTGAGCAGCAGGTCGAGCGCCTTGACCTGGGCGGCGTCCTGCACCTTGGGCAGCATGATGCAGTCGAGGTTCGCGCCGGCGCCCTCGACCACCGTGGTGACGTCGCGGTACGTCCAGTGCGTGGTCCAGTCGTTGACCCGCACGACGCGGATGCGGTCGCCCCAGTCGCCGTTGTTCAGCGCGTCGACGATGGTGTGGCGGGCGCCCTCCTTGGCGAGCGGCGCGCAGGCGTCCTCCAGGTCGAGGAACACCTGGTCGACGGGAAGGCCCTGGGCCTTCTCGATGAAGCGCGGGTTGCTGCCCGGAACTGCCATACAGGAGCGGCGGGAACGCAGGCTACGCGATGTGGCGGCCATATGAGGTCCTCCCATTGCATGCGGATCGTGCGGTCAGGTTACTGGCAGGTCACCAGGTCGGCCATGGGGGGTATGCACCGTTCCGGCAGGCGAGACGCGGACCGCGCGCGGCGTCCCCGGGCGGCCCCGGCGTGGGACGCTGGCGCCATGACCGACCCCGGTACCGCCGACGCCTGGTTCGACGCCGCGCTCGTCGAGGAGGCCGCAAAGAAGTCCGCGCTGGTGTGGATCGCCGTCCCGGGCCACGCGGCACGCCCGGTGTGGCACGTGTGGCACGACGGCGCCGTGCTGGTCCTCCAGCAGCGCACCGGCGGCGGCGTCGAGCAGCACCTGCCGGGGCTCGCCGAGGCCGCCGCGGTCGAGGTGACGGTCCGGAGCAAGGACAAGGGCGGGCGGCTGGTCGCCTGGGCGGCCGACGTCGCGGTCCTGACGCCCGGAGCGGCCGCGTGGGACGCCGCCGCGGCCGCGCTGCACGGCGAGCGCCTCAACGCGCACGACGGCGACGCCCAGCCGGACCGGTGGGCGCGGGACTGCGTGATCGTCCGGATCGGCCCGGCCCGCGCGATCGCACACGGCGCGGGGCTGCCCGCCGGATCCCAAGCCGCTGCGCCGGTGCCCAGCCCGGCGAAGACCCGCGGCGCCGCACCGCGCAACTACTCGTTCGGGAAGCGGCTGCGGGGGCGCTGAGCGGCTCCCGGGGCCGGAGGCGGGCCTCCCCGGGGAAGCGGGCGGCGCCCGGGGCTACCGTCCGGTGCTCTTGGTGCCCGTCGCCGTGCCGCCGCGGGTCGTGCTGCTGCTTCCGCCGCCCGGTGCCGTTCCGGTGGCCGTGCCGACCGGCGTCTTGCCGCTGCCGGACGTCGAGTTCGACCCGCTCGTCGGCTTCTTCGTCGAACCGCCCCGGGTCGGCGCGGGCGACAGGTCCTTGTCGACGACCTGGTCCGGGTCCGGCGCGTTCACGACGGTGCGCTCGTTGTAGCCGAGGAAGTCGACCGAACCGCGGGCCTTGGCGTCCGCGGCGGATTCGAACCGCACGAAGTAGGGCGCGCCTTCGGTGGCGACCCAGATCGTGCCGCCGCCCGCGCCCTTGTCCACCAGCGGGATCGCGCGGCGGCCGTTGACGTCGCGCGCCTCGCCCTTCTCCAGCGCGCCCGGCTTCCCGAGCAGCTTCGCGACCAGACGTTCGATGTACGTGTTGTCGACCAGGCCCGCGAACCGCTTGTCGTTGGCCGGGACCTGGACGTACTTGCCGTTGTTCGCCACGTCGGCCTGGGTGCTGCCGACGTCCGACCAGAACCGCGAGTCGCCCTGGAACCACACCTGGTTCTGCACCCGGGTGACCCGCGCGGTCATGCTGTCCTGCTTGATGGTGCCGTCGCTGCCCGTGCTGGTGAAGTTCATGTCGACCGCGAACGCGTTCTTGCCGCCGTCCCCGACCGTGCCCTTGACGTGCACGAACGCGGCCGCGGCGGTGGCCGCTTGGGCGCGCTGCAGGATCGCCGCCGGGTCGAGGCCGGCCACCTGGTTGCCGAGCGGTAGGCCGACCGACGGCTCGTCGCTCGGGTCGGTGAAGGACCGGTGCGCGGGCTTGCCGACGCTGCAGCCGGCCGCCGCGAGAACCGTGACGGCGACCGCCGCCGCCGCGAAACCCGTCCGCCGTCGGGCGCGTACCTGATCCACCGACAGAATCCTTATCTCAGAAGACGTGTGCAGACTAGCGCGCTCAGCTCGGGTTCTTGGTCGACGTCCCCGACGGCTTCGGGGAGCCGCTCGGCGACGAAGGCCCGTCGCCGTCCGCGTCCGTGCCGGGCTTGCCGGTGGGCGACGCGCCGGTGAGCGAACCGTAGTCGACGACCTTGTCCCCCGGCGGCGGACCGACCGGGAAGTCCTGGTTGTACTCGTACAGGTCGAGCCTGCCCGCGTTCGGCCCCGGGCTGTACTGCATCGGGAACGGCGCGGAATCGCCGAGCGCGATGTCCAGCTCGCCGCCGCGGCCCTTGTCGCCGCTGAGGATCAGCGTCTCGACGCCGCGCACGTGCTTCCGGCCGTCCTTCTTGACCTTGCCGCCGAGCCGGAACAGGTCGTCGAGCAGCGGATGCAGCTGGGTGAACCCGGACAGCCGGGCGAACGCCGGATCGTCCGGCGGGACCTTCACGAACTTGTCGCGCAGCATCTGCGCGGATTCGTCCGCGCCGGGGTCCTGGCGGCCGTCCCGCGGGGCGTAGAGGGACTCGTCGCCGCGCACGAACAGGTCGGCGCCGACCCGCAGCAGCTCGATCTTGGTGCCCGCGGTGGTGACTTCGCCGGTCGCGCCGTCGGTCTTGATGCGCATGTCGATCTGGTACTCGACGTTCTTGGTGACCCACGTGCCGGTCATGTGCACCGCGGTCGCGGTCTTGGCGGCCGTCCGGGCCTGGTCGAGGAGCGTGTCGACCGGGTCGGCGGCGCGGCCGGTCGGATCGTCGCCGGACGAGCAGGCCGCGGAGAACACGGCCACGATCGTCAGCAGTACGGCGGTAGCACGAAGGCGGAGGCGCACCGGATTCCCTGGGGCGGGTGTCGGTCGGGTCACCCGGCAGCGTACAAACTCCGGGCCGGTCGCGGGCCCCCGGCCCCGCGCATCCGGGCTTGCGCAGGGCCCGAGGCCGCCCCGAAGCGCAGGGACGTTCCGCCGCCGCCCGAAGATCGCGCGGCCCCGCCGGGCGCTACTGTGGCGTCGGGGCGGACCGCGGTGGGGAGTGCGCGGCCGCACGGAGGGGTATCCGGGGATGTCGGCGCCGTCCGGCGCGCGGCGGGGCCGCTCCCCTCCGGGCCCGGACGCAGCGGAGACCACGTCGAAGGGAGCGGCATGAGTGCGACGCCGAGCCGGGTGTTCATCTCGCACCTGTCCGCCGCCGCGGTCTTCGACCCGGTCGGCGACCAGGTGGGACGGCTCCGCGACGTGGTCGTGGCGCTGCGCACCGCCGCCCAGCCCCCGCGCGTCCTCGGGCTGGTCGTCGAGGTCACCACCCGCCGCCGCATCTTCGTGCCGATGACCCGGGTGACCAGCGTGGAGACCGGCGAGGTCATCACCACCGGCCTGGTCAACATGCGGCGCTTCGAGCAGCGGCCGACCGAGACCCTCGTCCTGGGCGACATGCTCGACCGGCGGGTGACGCTGGTCGAGACCGGCGAGCAGGTGACCGTCCTCGACGTCGCGATGAGCACCGGCCGCGGACGCGACTGGTACGTGAGCAAGCTGTTCGTGCAGAAGGGCGGCAGCGGTTCCGCGCTGCGCCGCCGCCGCGGCGAGACGCTGACCGTCGACTGGAACGCCGTCACCGGCTTCGAACGCCCCGAGGAGCAGCAGGGCGCCGCGAACCTCCTGGCCACCTTCGAGCAGCTGCGCCCCGCGGACCTGGCGAACGTGCTGCACAACCTGTCCGCGAAGCGCCGTGTCGAGGTGGCCGCGGCGCTGGACGACGACCGTCTCGCCGACGTCCTCGAGGAGCTTCCCGAGGACGACCAGGTCGAGATCCTCGGCCAACTGCGCGAGGAGCGCGCCGCGGACGTCCTGGAGGCGATGGACCCGGACGACGCCGCGGACCTGATCTCCGAGCTGCCGGAGGAGACCGCCGAGCGGCTGCTGGACCTGATGGAGCCCGACGAAGCGGAGGACGTGCGGCGCCTGCTCACGTACTCCGACGACACCGCGGGCGGCATGATGACCACCGAGCCGATCGTGCTGGAGCCGGACGCGACGATCGCCGAGGCCCTCGCGCTGGTCCGCAACCCGGACCTGTCGCCCGCGCTGGCCAGCCAGGTGTACGTGTGCCGGCCGCCGACCGAGACGCCGACCGGGAAGTACCTGGGCACCGTGCACTTCCAGCGGCTGCTCCGCGATCCCCCGTTCACGCTGGTCGGCGCGGTCGTGGACACCGACCTGCAGCCGCTGCGCCCGGACACGGCGCTGGCCGACGTGACGAGCTTCCTGGCCGCGTACAACATGGTCGCCGCGCCCGTCGTGGACGAGGACGACCACCTGCTCGGCGCGGTCACCGTCGACGACGTGCTCGACCACCTGCTGCCGGAGGACTGGCGCGAGGGCGCCGTGGACGGCGAGCCGGCCGGAGTGGGCGCGGCGGGTGCGGTCCTCGCGATTCCGCCGAGGGGGCGACGCCGTGCCCCGTGACCCGCAGAGCACCGCGACCGACGACCGGCGGCGCCGGCCCCGGCTGGACCAGCCGAGCCTGCCGCGGCGGCGGCTGAGCCCGTTCCCGGAGTACGACCCGGAGTCGTTCGGCCGGATGTCGGAACGCATCGCACGGTTCCTCGGGACGGGGCGGTTCCTCGTCTACATGACGGCCACGGTCGTGGCGTGGATCGGCTGGAACGTGGTCGTCCCGGCGTCGCTGCGCTTCGACGAGTACCCGTTCATCTTCCTGACCCTGGCGCTGTCGCTGCAGGCGTCGTACGCGGCGCCGCTGATCCTGCTCGCGCAGAACCGGCAGGACGACCGGGACCGCGTCAACCTCGAACAGGACCGGGCCCGCAACGAACGCAACATCGCGGACACCGAGTACCTGACCCGCGAGGTGGCGTCGCTGCGCATCGCGCTGGGCGAGGTGGCGACCCGCGACTTCCTGCGCTCGGAGCTGCAGGCGCTGGTCAAGGAGCTGGACGAGCGGCGGGAGACGGACTCGGTGCTGTCCGGGGGCGAGCCGGGGTCCGGCTCGGGCCCGGGTTCCGGCGGCGGCTCCGGCACCGGCTCGGGCGGCGGTCCGGACGACGGCGGGCAACCTCCACGCCGGGGTACTTCCGCGGGCACGTAAGCTCATTCGTATGGCAACCCTGGAATCCGGCGGCACGGCCACCTCGGTCTCGGAAGACGACGTCCGGGACGCCCTGGCGACCGTCAACGACCCCGAGATCGGCAAGCCCATCACCGAGCTCGGCATGGTCAAATCCGTCGGCATCGCCGCCGACGGGCGCGTCGACGTCGCGGTGTACCTCACCGTGGCCGGCTGCCCCATGCGCGACACCATCACCACGCGGGTCCGCGACGCGGTCGCGGCGGTCGCGGGTGTGACGTCCGTCGCGGTCGAGCTGGACGTCATGAGCGACGCGCAGCGCAAGGAACTCGCGACGCACCTGCGCGGCGGCCAGGCCGAGCGCGAGGTGCCGTTCGCCCAGCCGGGGTCGCTGACCCGGGTCTACGCGGTGGCGTCCGGCAAGGGCGGCGTCGGCAAGTCCTCGGTCACCGTCAACCTGGCCGCGGCGATGGCCGCGCAGGGCCTGAAGGTCGGCGTCGTGGACGCGGACATCTACGGCCACTCGGTGCCGCGCATGCTCGGCGTGGACGGCCGTCCGACCCAGGTCGAGAACATGATCATGCCGCCCGCCGCACAGGGCGTGAAGGTCATCTCGATCGGCATGTTCACCCCGGGCAACACCCCGGTGGTGTGGCGCGGGCCGATGCTGCACCGGGCGCTCCAGCAGTTCCTGGCGGACGTGTTCTGGGGCGACCTCGACGTCCTGCTCATGGACCTGCCGCCGGGCACCGGCGACATCGCCATCTCGGTCGCCCAGCTGGTTCCGAACGCCGAGATCCTCGTGGTCACCACCCCGCAGCAGGCCGCCGCCGAGGTCGCCGAACGCGCGGGCACGATCGCCGTGGAGACCCGCCAGACCGTCGCGGGCGTCATCGAGAACATGTCCGGGCTGCCGTGCCCGCACTGCGACGACCACATCCTCGACGTCTTCGGCAGCGGCGGCGGACAGCGCGTGGCGGACGGCCTCTCCCAGGCCACCGGCACCAAGGTTCCGCTGCTCGGCCAGATCCCCATCGACACCCGCCTCCGCGAAGGCGGCGACACCGGCACCCCGGTCGTCCTGGACGCCCCGGACTCCCCTGCCGCCGCGGCCCTCAACGCGATCGCCACGAAGCTCGGCAACCGCCAGCGCGGCCTCTCCGGCATGCAGCTGGGGCTGACCCCGCGGCGCAAGTTCTGACCCGGACTCCACGGGGCCGAGGACAGGACCCCACCGACTGCGCGCCGCGGACCACCGCGGCGCGCAGTTCCGTTTCCGGGCCACATACGTACCGTGGCCGTATGCCGCGCATCGACTACTACGACGATCCCGCCGCTCCCCAGCCCAATTCCCTTGTCGTGGCCGCCTCCACGGTGGTCGCCGACGATGCCGGGCGGGTGCTGCTCGTGCGGCGGGGGGACTCCGGGAACTGGGCTCTGCCGGGTGGGGGGATGGAGCTGGGGGAGTCGCTGGTCGGGTGCGCGGTGCGGGAAGTCCGGGAGGAGACCGGGCTCGACGTCGAAGTCACCGGGCTGGTGGGGATCTTCAGCGACCCGAAGCACGTGATCGCGTATGCCGACGGGGAGGTGCGCCAACAGTTCGCGGTGTGCTTCACGGCGCGCGCCGTGGGCGGGCGGCTCGCGGTGTCGGGCGAGTCGACGGACGTCGCGTTCGTGGACGCGGCGCAGCTCGACGCGTTGCCGATGCATCCGACGCAACGGCTGCGCATCGACCACTACGCGGCCGGTTCCGGAACGCCCTACCTGGGGTGAGCGCAGCGGCGTCAGCCGCGCGGCTCCAGCACGAACCCCGCCGCTCCCCTGCTCCGGGCCTCCGCGAGGGCCCGGATCCGGCGGAAGACGCGGGCACTGGCCATCGCCTCCCACTCCGCGAGGGTCGCCACCCGCCAGGTCCCGTGTTCGGAAGGGTCCAAGACGATGCCGTCGAGGGCGTCCGGGGTGAGGATGCCGCCGTCGAAGACGAACCCCACCTTGTCGCACGGCCACGCCGCGTCCGCCGCGCGGAAGTGGGTGAGCAGGAGCGCCGGTTCACCCGTGAAGACGATGCCGGTCTCCTCCCGGCACTCGCGGACCGCCGTCACGAACGGCGACGCGTCCTCGTGCTCGACGTTCCCGCCCGGCAGCTGCCACGACTCCGCCGAACGAACGGACTGCAGCCCCAAGGGGTTTCCGTCCTCGTCGGTGAAGTAGAGCGCGCCGTACATCGTGGCGTTCGGCAGGGTGCGGACGTATTCCTCCGGCGGCAGCCAAATCACCCGACCATGATGCCGCCTCGCCGCCGTCGCCGTCGGCCGCACGCCGACGGCCGCCACCGGTGTCCGGCGCGGGATCCCTCCGCGCCGAAGCAGCGGAAGCAGCAGAAGCAGCAGAAGCAGCCTCAAGCGACCATCTCAGCCCTCGTACGCCTTCAGGTCCGGCAGCAACGCCAACCCGAGCCCGTACGCGCTCACGCCTCGCCCGTACAGCCCGAGGTACACCCCGGCCGCCTGCCCCGCCAGCACCCAGCCGTACTCCGACTCGCGGTAGCGGAACCGGTTGGGGACGCCGTTGACCGGGATGGCGAGCCCGGTCCAGCCGTCGCCCTCGAGGTTGTCGGCGAGTTCCCACGCCAGGTGGGTCTGCTGGTCCATCCACTCCTGGCGCAGTTCGCGTTCCAGGTCCCACGGCCAGCTGTCGCCCAGCAGCGCGACGCCCGCGACCGAGGCCGCGCTCGCCATCGACGTGGCCTCGAGCATGCCCGCGCCGTCGCCGCTCCGGCGGCGGTCCCGCTGCGGGACGGTGACCACCGATACGAACTTGCGCGGCGTCGGGACGCCGGGTCGGCGGCTCGGCGCGTCACCGTGCCCGAGGGTGCCGTACTCCAGGCCCTCGCGCCCCGCGCACACCGAGGCGAGCCAGCGTCTGCCGTCCCAGCCGGCGTCGAGGCCGTACCAGGGGAAGTCCGCGGTGAGGTACTGCTCCAGCAGCGACGGCCCGCGCTCCGCGTCCGTGTCGTCCGCGGCGGACGCACCCGCAGCCGGTGCCGCGATCGCGGCACCTCCGCCGCCGGTCGGGTTCCGCACCGCCACGCCGTCGACCCCCGCGTGGCTCATCGTGTCCATGCCTTGCGTGTCCATACCTGCCATCTCCATGGAGCGCCGTGGCCGCTGGGGACCCACCGCCGCAGGTGACACTCGGCACAGGTCCCGCTCTGGCACGGTACGGCCTCAGCCCCCGTGCAGGCGCGGCAATCGCCTACGACCCGCCGTTCGGGCGGGTCGCATGCGCATTATCGGGGGAATACCGGTGGCTCCGTCGCCCAGGTGGCCGATGCGGTCGACCCAGGGCATCGGGCACGGGGCCGCGGCTCAGGTGGCGTCGAGGTCGAATGGCGGGCGCTCGCCCGGCTGGACCCGCGCGGTGTTCTTCTCCATCGAGATGGCGCTGGGCTTCGCCGCGGTGCCCGTGCCGACGTCGGTGTTGGGGTCGAACCGCAGGTCCTTCGACAGGTCGGTGCCCATCTGGCCGAGTTCCTTCAGGCCGAACGCGTCGTCGTCGCCCATCAGGTTCTTGCGCACGAAGGTCTTCGGGTTGAGGTCCTCGAACTTGATGTTCTGGAACTCCGGACCCAGTTCCTTCTGCAGGTCCTCGCGTGCGCTGTTGGAGAACTCGCGGAACTTGCGGATCGTCCGGGCCGCCTCGGCCACCATCTTGGGCAGCTTGTCCGGGCCGAAAATGACGACCGCCAGCACGACGAGCGCGACCATCTCCAATGGACCGACGTCGAACACCTGGACTCCACGCTGCGCGGCAAGGGCCCCCGGTCGGCCGACCGGACCCCAACCACAGTAACTGCCGATCCCGGCGACCGGCACCGTCCCCCTCGATCAAACCACCCAAAGGTCGACCGAAATGCCTGTTTCACCCGAAGATGTGACCCCGCCGTCATGCCGACGTCATACCCCGGTCATGCCGCGGGGGCCGAGGGCGGCCCGCCGCGGTCCGGCGACTCAGCTGCCGCCCTCGCCCTCCAGCTTCACCGGCAGCTGCAGCTCCTTGCCCTCGCGCTGCACGGTCAGCGTCACCGTGTCGCCCGGCGCCTTGGTGCGCACCGCGACGATCAGCTCCTCGGCGCCGGCGACCTTCTTCCCGTCGATCGCGATCACCACGTCGCCGGGCTTGATGCCCGCCTTGTCCGCGGGCCCGCCCGAGCGCACCGGGGCGCCCTTCGAGGACTTGTCGACGACCCGCGCGCCCGGACCGTCGTAGCCGGTGTCCAGGGACACCCCCATCACCGGGTGCACGGCCTTGCCGTTGTCGATCAGCTGCTGCGCGACCCGCTTCGCCTGGTTGATCGGGATCGCGAACGCCAGGCCGATGCTGCCCGCGCCCGACTCGCCGCCGAACGGGTCCGCGCTGTCCGCCGACCGGATCGCCGAGTTCACCCCGATCACCCGGCCCGACGCGTCGATCAGCGGCCCGCCGGAGTTGCCCGGGTTGATCGGCGCATCGGTCTGCAGCGCGCTGATGTACGAGACGTCGTCCCCCGAACCCCCCGCACTCACCGCCCGGTCCTTCGCGCTGATGATCCCCGACGTGACGGTGCCTTCGAGGTTGTACGGCGCACCGATCGCGATCACCGGGTCGCCCACCTGCGCGGTGTCCGAGTTGCCCAGCGGCAGCGGCGCGAGGCCCTGCACGCCCGTCACCCGGATCACCGCGAGGTCGTACCCGGTGTCCCGGCCGACGACCTTCGCCTCGACCTGCTCGCCGCCGTTGAACACCACGCGGATCGTGCCGCCGTCGGCCGCGTCCGCCACCACGTGGTTGTTCGTGAGGATGTCGCCGCCCTTGTCCAGCACGAAGCCGGTGCCGGTGGCCTGCTTGCCGCCCTTCGACGCGTGGATGTAGACGACGCCCGGGAGCGTGCCCGCGGCCAGCCCCGCCACCGAGTCGCGCGCCCGCGGCGGCCCCGACGCGGCGGGCTGGTGGAGCGTCACCGACCGCTCGTCGCGGTCCGCCCACCACGCGCCCAGACCGCCGCCCGCGGCCCCGGCCGCCAGCGCGACGAGGCCGAGGCCGGCGGCGATCCGCCAGGTCAGCCGGAAGGGTGCACGCGGCGGCTCGGCGACGGTCGCGGGGGCGCCGTACATCGTGTGGCCATAGGGGTGGTGGCCGTACGGCGGCGGCGCCGCGCCGGCCGGGTTCGCCGGATTCACCGGCGGGGGCGGCGGGCCCGGCTGCGCGTACGGCGGCCCGGCGTTCGGCGGCACCGTCGGCTGCCCGGCCGGGTGCGGAAAGCCCCACGCACCGTCCGGCGCGTCCTCGCCGCGGTCCTCGGGACCGCCTGCCGTGCCGCCGACCTCGTCGCTCATCCTGCGCCTTCCGTCACCGCCGAGGACGCACCCGCCTCGGACCAGCCGGCCGGGCCGACCGCGCCGGCCCCGTCCACCACGCCACACACCGAGCACAAGTGTCCCCGGCCCGCGGGCAATACGCAGATCGGGGTCGCCGCGCGAAGCGGCGATGTTCCGTGGATCGCCCCAGCCGCACCGCAGGCGATCCGCACCACCGGATTTCGCCCGAAGCCGCACGCTACGGCCCCGCGCCCGCTCCCCGCCCGGAATTCCGCAGCCCGCGGCCGCAACCGAGCCGCCGGCCGAGGGCGACCGAACGCGTCGGCCGAATGCCGCAGCCGGACACGTCCGGTCGGATGACGTGCGGGAGCCCGACAGCCCACGCGTGCGGAGACGCTCTGCCGCACAGGCCGACACACCCCGGAGACCGCGCCGCGCCCATCGGGACCCGCGCGCCGCAAACGTCCGCACACGTCAGTCGCGGGCACCGGCCCGGCCGGTACCCGCTTCGTCTTTTCCGCTTGGTGCTACTCGCTCCGGGAGCGCGGCTCAGTGCCGCGCGTGCTCCGACTCCGTCGCCGCCGCCATCGCCAGCGTGCGGCCCACCGGAGCGGCCAGTGTGGCCGGGAACGCGTCCGGCCTGGCGCCCGGGCTCGGCAGCCCCGCCACCGTGGCGGCCTGCTCGACGAGGTTGCGTTCGACCACCGGCCCCGCCGGGCGGCCGGACGAGCCGCTGCCGGGGCTACCCGGGATCACCGCACTGCCCAGCGCCATCGCCATCATCGAGAACGCCCCTGCCGCGGCGAACGTGAGCCGCCGCTTGCTGACCGGGGGCCTGACGCGTCTCGGCGCCGTCGTCGGCCGTCCGGCGCGCGGGCCCGAACTTCCGCCGCGCGGCCGTGCGAAACCCGGGGCCCGGTTCTGGAACTGCGAAGGGGGCGGGACGGCCCCCGCGACGCGAGGAGGGGCGGCCTCTTCTCCCCCGCCACCCGGGCCGCCGGCGGCATCGCCGGCACCCAGCGCGAGCAAACGGGCCATCAGGTCGCCGGAGGGCTCCGGGCGGGCACTGGTCGCGAGCAGCGCTTTGACGCGCCGCTGCTCCTCGGCCTCGGCCCGGCACTCGGCGCACTGCGCCAAGTGGGCCAGCACCTTCTCCCTGGCCTCGTGTCCAAGCTCGCCGTCGACGTATGCCGCGAGCTTGTCCTCGGGGTGGTTCACCGTTCTGCGCCTCCAGCCTCGGCCGGACACGCCACCCCGGCGTGCGAACCAACGTTCACGGTGCCCTCATCTCTGCACCGATACCCACCCCGGGGTCTCCTCGCGGTCCGCGGAAGTCCGGGGGGCACGGTGCCGCAGCGCCGCCCGGAGCTGGGACCTGCCGCGATGGATGCGGCTACGGACGGTCCCGAGTTTCACACCGAGCGTGGTGGCGATCTCCTCGTACGACAGGCCCTCGATGTCGCACAAGACGACCGCGGCACGGAACTCCGGGGCGAGCGCGTCGAGCGCCTGCTGGATGTCCGCATCGAAGTGCGTGTCGTCGTACAGCTGGGCGGGCGAGGACTCGCGCCCGGGGATCCGCTCGGCGGCGTCCTCGGCGAAGCCTTCGAACCGTATGCGCTGACGACGGCGCACCATGTCGAGGAACAGGTTCGTGGTGATCCGGTGCAGCCAACCCTCGAACGTGCCGGGCGTGTAGCTCGACAGCGAACGGAAGACCCGGACGAACACCTCTTGCGTGATGTCGTCCGCGTCGTGCGGGTTCCCGCTCAGGCGGTAGGCGAGGCGATAGACGCGCGCCGAGTGGGTGCGGACGATGTCCTCCCACGACGGCGGTGTCCACGCATCCGCACCGGGGCGGGCGATCGTGCCCTTCTCGGTGCCTGGCTGCGCGAAATCCCCCGTGCCTGCCGCGGTGGCGGCGGATGCGGGGGCGGTCGGGCGTTCGGTGATTGCGTTTGCGGCGTCGGCCACGGGATTCGGCATCGGCGCAGCGGCGCGAGAAACGGTCTGATCCTCGCGACTGCCGTCCATTGCCACACCTCCTCTTTCGAGTAGCGCAACCACCATAGACAACCTGCCTGTTAAGCCCGGATAAGTGCGCCCGGCGCTCCTTCTCCCATGCGAACCTGCGTTTTTCCTGTTCCACAAGGGCCAACGACCCGCCCCGCCCCCAGGTTCCCGGCCCCCTCGGCCGCCCGCGGGCGTCCCCGGCCCACCGGGTGTGACCCCCGGGGCCGGCGGGGATGCGGGTGGGGGTGTGGCTCGCCACGGTGGCGTGCGCCGGGCTCTACTACTCTTGCCGCATCCGGTCGTCCCGTCCCGCGACGGTCCGGTTCCGAGGATTTCCGACGATTGCTGACGATCAGTAGCGGCCCATCGGCGTCCCGACGTGAGGAGGAGCCATTTCCAGCAACCGCCAGGCGAGCTGGGACTTCGCGGAGGCGTACGGCGGCGAGGACGCGATCCTCGTGCAAGCCCGCCACCGCGCCCGCGAGGTGGGCGTGACGCCGATCAGCCCCGGCGGCGGCGCCGCACTGTCGTTCCTCGCCGCCGCGACGGACGCCCGCGCGGTCGCGGAGATCGGCACCGGGACCGGCGTATCCGGCGTCTACCTGCTGCGCGGCATGCGCCCGGACGGCGTCCTCACCACGGTCGACCTGGAGCCGGACCACCAGCGCATCGCCAAGGAGACCTACGCCGAAGCCGGATTCTCCGGCGGCCGCGCCCGCTTCATCCCGGGCCGCGCCCTCGACGTGCTGCCGCGGCTCGCCGACGGCGGCTACGACCTCGTCTTCGCCGACGGCTCCAAGGCCGAGTACGGCGACTACCTCGCGGAAGCCATCCGCCTGCTGCGCCCCGGCGGCGTCGTCTGCTTCGACAACGCGCTGTGGCACGACCGGGTCGCCGACCCCGCCCACCGCGACCCGGAGACCACCGCGGTCCGCGACGTGCTGCGCAGCGTCCGCGAGAACGACGCGTTCGTCCCGACGCTGCTCCCGGTCGGCGACGGCCTGCTCTGCGCGGTCAAGCGCACCTGACCCCGCATCCGGCCCCGCTCCTGATCCGCACCGGAGCCGCATCGGAACCCCCGAGGGCCGCCCGGCAGCCGTTTTCGGGCATGCGACGGCCCCGGGCGGTACGTTCTCACGGATGCGTCCCGGATCTTCCGATCGCGGGAAAACTCCCTGAACACATACCGGCCGGGGCCGCTGCTCATCGTGACGCCGCCGAGGGCGGCACGGGCCGAGCCGCCGCAGCGGCTCGATCCGAGGTCAGGCCTTCGCGCCCGTGGCGTTCGCCAGCGCCTCGCTGAGCGCACCCGCCTCGTCGGGGGTCAGCTCGACCACGAGCCGCCCTCCGCCCTCAAGCGGAACGCGCATGACGATGCCCCGCCCTTCCTTGGTCACCTCGAGCGGGCCGTCGCCCGTCCGCGGCTTCATGGCCGCCATGCTCGTTCCCCTTCCCGCACATATCGACACACCGGCTGCACAACCGGCAACCGGTCTTCGAGCGCATTGATCAGGAGCCATTATCCCGCATTCGGCGGCGGCATGAGCAACATCGGTCAGGGACTGCCGCCCGCGCGCCTCTCGCAGGCCGGTTCGAGCGGTCCATCCGCCGTCCCCGCACCGGGTGTTCCGACCTGTGCGGCACCCGCCGAGGCCCGGGGGCCGCGACGGCGCGGCGGAGGCCGTCCGGCATGCTGAACCCACCGGATGCGCCCGCGCACCCGCCCTGCCGCCCTCACGTACCAGGAGATCCGCGTGGCCGAGAAGTCCTCCGCGACCGAGACCCCCGAGACCGCCGACAACGTGCTCTACGCCGCCGCCGACGGGGTCGCGACGATCACGATCAACCGGGCCGGCGCGATGAACGCCCTCGACACCGACACGAAGGTGGCGCTGCGCGACGCCGTGCTGCGCGCCGCGGACGACCCGGACGTGCGCGCGGTCGTGCTCACCGGCACCGGCCGGGCGTTCTGCGTCGGCCAGGACCTCAAGCAGCACATCGAGCTGTTGGACGTCAGCCCCGAGGTCACCTTCGCGACCGTCAAGGAGCACTACAACCCGCTGGTCACCGCGCTGGCCACGATGCAGAAGCCGGTCGTCGCGGCGGTCAACGGGGTCGCGGCGGGCGCCGGCGCGGCCATCGCGTTCGCGTGCGACTTCCGCGTCGTCGCCGACACCGCGGGCTTCAACCTGGCCTTCGCGGGCGTCGCGCTGACCGCCGACTCGGGCGCGTCCTGGACGCTGCCGCGCTTGGTGGGCCATGCCCGCGCCACCGAGCTGCTCATGCTGCCGGAGACCATCCCGGCAGCCCGGGCGCTGGAGCTGGGCCTGGCCACCCGGGTCGTCCCGGCCGCCGACGTGGCCGCCGAGGCAGGTGCGCTGGCCGCCAAGCTGGCCGCGGGTCCGACGGTCGCGTACGGCGCGATCAAGGAAGCCCTGGCCTACGGCGCCGACCACTCGATCGTGGAGACCCTCGCCAAGGAGGACGAACTCCAGCTGAAGGCCGGCCGCTCCGCCGACCACCGGATCGCGGTCGACGCCTTCCTCGCGAAGGGCAAGCCGGAGTTCACCGGCAAGTGAGCCGCGGGCCGGTCCGGGACCTCCGCCCGGGCCGGCCGCTAAGCCGGAAGCGGCGGACGGTCAGATCCGCCGCGCGTGGCACGCCTTGAGGTGGTCGTCCACCAGCCCGCAGGCCTGCATCATCGCGTACGCCGTCGTCGGCCCGACGAACTTGAACCCGCGCTTGCGCAGGTCCTTGGCGAGCGCCGTCGACTCGTCGGTGACCGCGGGCACGTCGGCGACGGTCCGCGGCGCCTTGCCGCGGCGCTTGGGCGCGTGGGACCAGATGAGCGTGTCGAGGCCGCCGTTGGCGAGGCCCTGCGTGACCTTGGCGTTGGCGATGCACGCCTCGATCTTGGCCCGATTGCGGATGATCCCCGGGTCGGCCAGCAGCCGCGCCACGTCCGTCTCGTCGAACGCGGCGACCTTGTCGATCCGGAACCCGGCAAAGGCCGTCCGGAAGCCCTCCCGGCGCCGCAGGATCGTGATCCACGACAGACCGGACTGGAACGCCTCCAGGCACAGTCGCTCGAACAGCGCGTCGTCGCCGTGGACGGGCACGCCCCATTCCTCGTCGTGGTACGCGACGTAGTCCTCGGTGCTCAGCCCCCACGGACAGCGCGCGAGCCCGTCCTCGCCGACCACGACCCCGCCGGGAACCGTCACGCCTGCTCCTCGTCCTTCGGCGCCGCGGCGGCCTGCGGTGCGGCGTCCTGCGCCTCGGCGGACGGGTCCTCGGGGGCGGCCTGCGGCTCGGCCGCACCGCCCGGCGTCCCGGCGCCCTCCGACGCCGCCACGGCCTCCACGGCCTCCGCAGCCCCCACGGTCTCCGCAGCGTCCACACCGATCTCGTCGGCCGCCTCGGGCCGTCCGGCCGCCTCCGGCGCCTGCTTCTCCAGCCCCACCGGGGCGGTGCCGGCGTACCCGGCCGCCCCCACGGCCGCGCCGACCGCCACCGCGGCCCCGGCCACCCCCGCCGGCACCACCCCGGCCAGCCGGTACTCCAGGTCCATGATCCGGGCGTCCCGGGCGGAGAGTTCCGCGCTCAGCCGGTCGAGGGTGTAGTCCACCTCGCTCATCCGGTAGCCGCGCAGCACGACGGGGAACCGCACCCGGTCGACGTCCTCGACGGTCAGCGGCTTGTCCGGGGTCCACGACAGGTCCGGGCGGTCCTGGTAGGCGTCGGGCAGCGAGCCGCCCGCGCCGAGCACGACGGCGGCGACCACGAAGACCACCGCGGTCACCACGACCAGCTGGATCCAGAACACGGACACTCCCCTTGTCGGCACCGCGTGTACGAGCCCCCTGTCGGCCGTACCCGGGACGATCGTGCCACGATCTGGGGTGGGGATGTCCGCCCGGCGGCGTACGAACCGCTCGAAACCACGGGCTGCCCGGAAACCACGACCTGGAGGATGCCGGTGGCGACGCTGCGGCTGGGACGACGCGAATTCGGCGACGACGAGCACGTGATCATGGCGATCGTGAACCGCACGCCCGACTCCTTCTTCGACAAGGGCGCGACGTTCGACGACCGCCCCGCGTTGGAAGCCGTGGACCGCGCGGTCGCGGAAGGCGCGGGCATCGTCGACATCGGCGGCGTGAAGGCCGGGCCGGGCGCCGAGGTGGACGCCGCCGAGGAGATGCGCCGCACCGTGTCCTTCGTCGCCGAGGTGCGCCGCCGCCACCCGGACGTCGTGATCAGCGTCGACACCTGGCGCCACGAGGTCGGCGAGGCGGTGTGCGAGGCGGGTGCGGACCTGCTCAACGACGCGTGGGGCGGGGTCGACCCCAAGCTCGCCGAGGTCGCCGCCCGCTACGGCGTCGGCATCGTGTGCACGCACGCGGGCCGGGCCCGGCCGCGCACCCGCCCGCACCGGATCGGCTACGACGACGTCATGGCCGACATCCTGGACGTCACGGTCGGCCTCGCCGAACGCGCGCTCGCACTCGGCGTGCGCCGGGACGCGATCGTCATCGACCCGGGGCACGACTTCGGGAAGAACTCCCGGCACTCGCTGGAGGCCACCCGGCGGCTCGGCGAGATGGCCGCGACCGGCTGGCCGGTGCTGGTGTCGCTGTCCAACAAGGACTTCGTCGGCGAGACGCTCGACGCACCGGTCAACGAGCGGCTGCTGGGCACGCTGGCCACGACCGCGGTGTCCGCGTGGCTCGGCGCCCGGCTGTACCGCGTGCACCAGGTGCGCGAGACGCGGCAGGTGCTCGACATGGTGGCCACCATCCAAGGCACGCGCGAACCGGCGGTTGCCCGGCGCGCGTTGGCCTAGCGGCCCCGCGGGACGTGCCGGAAACACGGCGTGCCGGAGGGGCTCCGCGCCCCCGCGCGAAGCCCCTCCGGTCTTCCCCCGTCGCGTGAACTCCTCCGCCTCGAAGCGTTCACGCGGTGCCGCGGCCCCTTCCGGCCGCGTTCCGGACCTCGGTTCGGATCAGAGATCGGCGTGGTGCCGCCACGGGCCGGTGATCGCGAACATGGTGCCCGGCGTCTGCACGTTGGCGAACAGGATGCGGCCGTCCTGGGAGAAGGTCGGGCCGGTGAACTCGCTGTACTCCGGCTTGTCCGCGGTTCCCTCGTTCACGTCGTTGCGGGCGAGCGGGTAGGCGCGGTTCTTGCTGGTGGCGCCGACCAGGTGCTGGATGCCGTCGCCGTCCTCGGCGAGGACCACGCCGCCGTGGGGCGACACGGTGATGTTGTCCGGGCCGTCGAACGCGCCGTCCACGGCCGGGTTCGGGTTGACGCCGAAGCGGAGCTTGAGGGCGAGCGTGCGGCGCGCCGGGTCGTAGAACCAGACCTGGCCGTCGTGCTGCACCGGGCTCTCGGCGCGGGCGAAGCTCGTGACGACGTACGCGCCGCCGTCGCCCCACCACGTGCCCTCGATCTTGCGGCCGCGGGTGATGTCGGTGTTGGCGAACTGCTTGCGGATCGACACCGTGCGCGCGTCGCGGTCCGGCACCGGGATCCAGGACACCGCGTAGGTGGTGCCGATCTCGGTGGCGCGCGACAGGTCGTCGACGTGCTTGCCCGACGCGTCCACGGCCTTCATCGCGGCGAGCGTGCCCGCGGTGTCCGCGAGGCCCTTGAGCCGGCCGCGACCGCCGCGGAAGCCGCGCGGCGGCTCCCAGCGGTAGAGCAGGCCGTTCGGGTTGCCCGCGTCCTCGGTGAGGTAGATGTGGCCGCGCCACGGGTCGACCGCGGCGGCTTCGTGGGCGAAGCGGCCGAGCGCCTTGACCGGCTTGGGGTCGCGGTTCGCGCGGGTGTCGTACGGGTCGACCTCGAAGACGTACCCGTGGTCCTTGGTGGCGCCGTTCTGGCCTGCGAGCGTCTCGGTCTCCTCGCAGGTCAGCCAGGTGTCCCACGGGGTCTTGCCGCCGGCGCAGTTCGTCGAGGTGCCGGCCACGCCGACGTACTCGCGGATGCGGCGGCCGTGCTTGTCGGCCTCGACGACGGTGCAGCCGCCCGCGATGGCCGGGTCGTACACGTAGCCGTCGATGTGCGGGACCGGCAGCGGCGTCTTGTCGACCAGGCCGCCCAGCTCGTGGTTGTTCACCAGCACGGTCCCCCCGCCGTGCCGGTTGAACGCGCCGGTGCCGTCGTGGTTGCTCGGCGTCGGGTGGCCCGACTCCAGCTTGGTGACCCCGGCCTGGGTGACGATCTGGTACGAGAAGCCGGCGGGCAGCGCGAGGCGCCCGGCCGGGTCGGCGACCAGCGGCCCGTAGCCGAACTCGGGGCGCGGGCCGCGGCCGTTGCCGTTGCGGTCCTCGCCCTGGTCGTTGCCGCCCTGCGCGGCGGACGCGCCGGGGGCCAGCAGCATCTCGGTGCTGCCGACGAAGGCGATACCGGCGCCGACGACCGCGGAGCGGCCGAGGAAGCCGCGGCGGGACACGCCACTGGTCTGGGGCATCGTTTCTCCTGCTCGGACCTGCTCGGCGGGAACGGATGCGCACTGATGGGTCGTGCGCGTCCACGGCTCCGGCGTGTCCGATGCGCCGGGGCGCTCACACGTTCCCGCGCGGTGATGTCCGCCCGGTGAACGCGGCCGGGCGGACGGGTGCCGAGCAGAGGAATCCGGCGGATGCCCCGGATCCGGCGGGATCAGGCGAGCCCGGCAGGGGTCAGCTGCCCGCGCGGCGCTCCGCGGCGGCCTTGGCCCGCTGGGCGGCGACCTCGGTCTGGTCGAGGAGCTTGTCCGCGTTGACGATGACGCGGACCGCTTCCTCGATGTCGTCGGTGATGTGGATCAGCTCGAGGTCGGTCGGCGACGCCTTGCCGCTCGCCACCACGCGATCGCGCAGCCAGTCGATCAGCCCGGTCCAGTAGTCGACGCCGATGAGGACCAGCGGGAAGTGCACGACCTTGCGGGTCTGGATGAGGGTGAGCGCCTCGAACAGCTCGTCCAGCGTGCCGATGCCGCCGGGCAGCACGATGAAACCCTGCGAGTACTTCACGAACATCGTCTTGCGGACGAAGAAGTACCGGAAGTTCAGCTCGATGTCGCAGTACGGGTTGAGCCCCTGCTCGAACGGCAGCTCGATGCCGAGGCCGACCGACGTGCCGCCGGCCTCCTGGGCGCCCTTGTTGGCCGCCTCCATCGCGCCGGGGCCGCCGCCGGTGATCACCGCGTAGCCGGCCTCGACGAGGGCCTTGCCGACCCGCTCGCCCAGCACGTACTCGGGCGACGCGGCCGGGGTGCGGGCCGAGCCGAACACGGCGACCGCCCGGTCCAGCTCGGCGAGCGCGCCGAACCCTTCCACGAACTCCGACTGAATGCGCAGCACGCGCCATGCCTCGGTGCCGAGATGCCGGACTCTCGGATGTACCGCGGCCAATTCCGCGGGCGTGGCGAACTCGGGGGGCTCGGTGGGGGTGAAGCGCGTGTCCATGCGCACCACATTGCCACCGACGGCCCCCCGACGTGGGGATTTCCGTTCTCCGGGCGGCCGGGCCCGCGGCGCTCGGGCCGGCCTGCCCCGCGGTTCTCAGGCCAGCCAGGCCCGCATCCGGGTCTCCGCCTCCAGCACCGCGGCGACCTCGACGTACTCGCCGCGGGTGTGCGCGAGCGCCGGGTCGCCGGGGCCGTAGTTGACCGCCGGGACGCCGAGCGCCGAGAAGCGCGCCACGTCCGTCCACGCGACCTTGGCGCGCGGGGTCCCGCCGACCGCGGCCACGAACTCCGCCGCGGACTGCCGGTCCAGCCCGGGCAGCGCGCCCGGGGCGGTGTCGGTCAGCTCGATCGTCGCGCCGCGGGCCACCGCCGCCGCGAAAACCTCCTGCACATGCGCGAACGCGTCCGCCTCGGAGCGGTCCGGGGCGAAGCGGAAGTTCACGGTGACCGCGCAGGCGTCCGGAATGACGTTGCCGGCCACGCCGCCCTCGATGCCGACCGCGTTGAGGCCCTCGCGGTATTCGAGGCCGTCGATGAGCGCCACCCGGGGCTCGTACGCGTCCAGGGCGGCCAGGATCGGCGCGGCCTTGTGGATCGCGTTGTCGCCGAGCCACGAACGAGCCGAGTGGGCGCGCACCCCGTCGGTGGTGATCCGCACCCGCAGCGTGCCCTGGCAGCCGCCCTCGACGACCCCGCCGGTGGGCTCCATCAGCACCGCGAAGTCGCCCGCCAGCCACTCGGGGTGGGTGCGGGCCAGGCGGCCGAGGCCGTTGCGGGACGCCTCGACTTCCTCGTTGTCGTAGAAGACGTACGTGATGTCCCGGTTCGGCGCTGTCAGATGCGCCGCGAGCCGCAGCTGGACCGCGCAGCCCGCCTTCATGTCCGAGGTGCCGCACCCGTACAGCCGCGGCCCGTCCAGGCGCGACGGCACGTTGTCGGCGATCGGCACGGTGTCCAGGTGCCCGGCCAGGACCACGCGCTCCGCACGGCCCAGGTCGGTCCGCGCGACCACCGCGTCGCCGTCCCGGTGCACGGTCAGGTGCGGCAGCGCCCGCAGCACCTCCTCGACCACGTCCGCGAGGGCTTTCTCCGCACCGCTGACCGAGGGAATGTCGACGAGTTGCGCGGTCACGTCGGCCGCGTCGCGGGCCAAGTCCAAAGCAGCAGGCATGCCCGCCACCATAGTCTTCGGTGTGTGGGCCAGAGAAAGCGTGCGGAAGAGCGGAACGAGCGGTCGGGCATAGTCGGCTGGGTGGTCGCCCTGCTGGTCGTGCTCGGGCTGTTCGCCGCCGTGGCGGTCGTCGTCGTCAAGATGCTGCCCGGAGGCGGCACCCCGTCCGACGAGTGCACCGTGCCGGATGCCTCGGGGGCGTCGGACACGCTGTCGTTCGACCCCGAGCAGGCCGCGAACGCCGCCACGATCGCCGCCGTCGGCCAGGCCCGCGGGCTGCCCGACCGCGCCATCGAGATCGCGCTGGCGACGTCGATGCAGGAGTCGAAGCTCTTCAACATCAGCTACGGCGACGCCGACTCGCTGGGCCTCTTCCAGCAGCGCCCGTCGATGGGCTGGGGCACCCAGGCGCAGCTCCAGGACCCCGTCTACGCGTCCGGCAAGTTCTACGACGCACTGGTCAAGGTGCCGAACTACACCGACCTGCCGCTCACCCAGGCCGCCCAGAAGGTGCAGCGCAGCGCCTACCCGGACGCCTACGCCCGGCACGAGAACAAGGCCGTGTCGCTGACCGCCGCGCTCACCGGCCGTGCCCCGGCCACGCTGAGCTGCCGCCTCGCCGCCAAGCCCGGCGTGGTGACCGCGGCACCGCTGCGTACCGCGCTCACCAAGGACTTCAAGCCGGCCGTCGCGGACTCCGCGGTCGCCGACGCCACGGGCACGCTGGCCGTGCAGCCCGGCAAGGCCGACGGCCGGGGCTGGGCGATCGCGTCGTGGGCCGTCGCGCACGCCCAGCAGCTGGGCATCCGCGAGGTCTCCTACGGCGGCAAGGTGTGGACGCGCGAGGACGGCGGCGACGGCTGGCAGACCGTCAAGTCCGGCAGCGGCAAGGCCGCCCCCGCGGACGCGACGCAGGTCCAGATCCGCTACACGGACGCCCCGTCCTGACAAGTGCCTCCCGGGTTCCCTCACCCGAACGAGGGATCTGTTTCGCGAATGGCCCGCTTCGTCGCAACCTTTCCGCGCCGCGGCCGATATACCCGGCGTCCGTGCCCGACCGGCCCGGACGCCGGGGACCCGGCAGGTACGAAAGTTCTTGAGGAGCGCGATGTCGAGCACTCTCCCGCGCCGCGTGGTCCAGGCCGCGCTGCTGGCCGCCGCGGGCGCGGCGCCGTTGATCATCGGGGCGTCCGCCGCCCACGCCGCGGAGCTGCCGGTGCCGGCGCTCGACGGCGTCACCGGCATTTCGCAGCCGGACCTGGCGGTGCCGACGGGGATCGCCGACCAGGTCGGGGAGGGCCTCGCGAGCTCCGTGCTGGTCCCGGCCGAGGCGGGCCTCGGCCCCGCGCTGCCGGTCGCGGGCTTCTCCGCCGACCGGGGGCTCAACAGCGCCATGCCGTCCGCGGACAACGCGATCACCACGGGTACCCAGCACTACCTCCAGACCAACGCGGCGGAGACGCTGGCCGGCGTGACGACGCCGCTGCGCGAGGTTCCGCAGCTCTTCTGATCCCGGCCGGTCCCGGGTCAGCCGGTCTGCACCGACCGAGAACCCCCGGACCACCCCGAGGGATCCGCGGAACCCGAAAGTGTGCGGGGCGGCGCCCCGAGCATCGCCCCGCACACCCGCACACTCCGCCCCGGGGCTCCAGCCCTCGGCGCTCGGTCCTCGGACTCAGCCCTTGAGGCGCGCCACCGCGGCCGCCACGCGCTCGTCGGTGGCGGTGAACGCCACCCGGACGTGCCGCGTGCCCGTCGCGCCGTAGAACTCGCCGGGCGCCACCAGGACGCCGCGTTCGGCCAGCCACGCCACGGTGTCCCAGCACTCCTCGTCGCGCGTCGCCCACAGGTACAGGCTCGCCTCGGAGTGGTCGATGCGGAAGCCCGCCGACTCCAGCGCGCCGCGCAGCAGCGCCCGCCGAGCGCCGTACCGCGCCTTCTGCTCCGCCACGTGCGCGTCGTCGTCGAACGCGACGCGCATCGCCTCCTGCACCGGGCCCGGCACGATCATTCCCGCGTGCTTGCGCACCGCGAGCAACTCCCGCACCACCGCCGGGTCGCCGGTGACGAACCCGGCGCGGTAGCCGGCCAGGTTGGAGCGCTTCGACAGGGAGTGCAGCGCGAGCAGGCCGTCGTGGCTGCCGCCGCACACGTCCGGGTGCAGCACCGACACCGGCTCGGTGTCCCAGCCCAGTTCGATGTAGCACTCGTCGGACACCAGGATCGCGCCGATCGAGCGCGACCAGGCGACCATGTCGCGCAGTTCGTCCGCGGTCCGCACGGCGCCGTGCGGGTTGCCCGGCGAGTTGATCCAGACCAGCCGGACACCGTCCGGGTCCGGCTTCTCGCCGTCCGCGACCGGCACCGGCTCGGCGCCGGCCAGCCGCGCGCCGACGTCGTACGTCGGATACGCGAGCGCCGGGTGCAGCACCTTGTCGCCGGGTCCGACGCCGAGCTGCGCGGGCAGCCCCGCGACGAGTTCCTTGGTGCCGATGACCGGCAGGATCGCGGCCGGGTCGGCCGCCACGCCGAGGCGGCGGCGCAGCCAGCCGGCCGCGGATTCGCGGACCGCGGCGGTGCCGTAGGTCAGCGGGTAGCCCGGCGAGTCGGCGGCCGCGGCGAGCGCGTCGCGGATCAACGCGGGCGTCGGGTCGACGGGCGTGCCGACGGACAGGTCGACGATGCCGTCCGGGTGCGCGGCGGCCTTCGCCTTGAGCGGTTCGAGCCGGTCCCACGGGAATTCCGGCAGCCGTCCGGAGACGCGGCGCGCCGCCCACCCCTCGGCGGAGGCGGACGGCGCGGTGCGGTTGTGCGTGTCGGTCACAGCGACGACTACTCCGCGGCCTGCGGCGGCAGCGCGGCGATCAGCGCGTGGTCCTTGTCGATCTGACCGAGCTTCGAGGCGCCGCCGGGGGAGCCCAGGTCGTCGAAGAACTCGACGTTCGCCTTGTAGTAGTCCTTCCACTGCTCGGGCACGTCGTCTTCGTAGAAGATCGCCTCGACCGGGCAGACCGGCTCGCACGCGCCGCAGTCCACGCACTCGTCCGGGTGGATGTAGAGGGCGCGCTCACCCTCGTAGATGCAATCGACGGGGCACTCCTCGATGCAAGCCTTGTCCTTCACGTCGACGCAGGGCTGCGCGATGACGTAGGTCACTTGGGATTCCTCCTCATGGCGGGCTCCGCCAGGTCGTTACGGGTGCGCGGGAGCGCGGCAACGTCGATGCCCGTCACTAGTATCGCGGTGGTCCCGGGCTATCTCCTAGCGGGCCCATATCAGCAGAGATCACCGTCTCAGGTCAGCAGAGATCGGGGTGTACGGCAGGTGAACCGGATCACACCGCACGACGTCGGAAGGCGGGTGTCGGTTCGACGCCGGCTGAGCCCGGAAGGCGCGCCGCCGCAGTTCGGCGACGTGGTCGGCGTCCTCGACACCTGGTCCGCGGGGGTGCTCACGATCACCCGCAAGGACGGCAGCATCACCCGGGTGGACGAGCACACGCTGGTTGCGGGGAAGGTCGTTCCCCCGGTCCCGGCGCGAGGGCCGGCCGCTCTGCCGGTGGAGTTGTTGCAGGCCGCAGCCGATCGGGCGTGGCCTGCTTTCGAGTATGCCGCGCTGGGCGGCTGGCGTTTGCGGGCGGCCGGCGGATTCACCGCCCGGGCCAACTCGGTGCTGGCGCTCGGCGAGCCCGGCCGACCGTTCGACGCGGCACTTGCGGAGGCCGAGCGCTGGTACGCCGACCGCGGCCTGCCGTGCCTGTTCCAGACCGTCGACGGTGATGCGGAAGACCGCGCGCTCGCCGCGCTCGGCTGGACGCCGGTCCGCGCCGCGCTGTTCCAGACCGGACGCCTGGCCGCGGCCCGGGACCGGCTGGACGCCGTCGACGACAGCAGGGTCGAGCTGTCCGGCACCTTCGACGACACGTGGATGAGCCTGTACCGGCGGGTGGACGTCCTCTCCCCCGAGGCGCGGCACGTGCTGGCGGGCCCGCCCGGCACCCTGTTCGCCCAAATACGCGATCCCGCCACCGGCGCGACCGTCGCGATCGGCCGCTGCGCGATCGAGGTCGGCGGCGACGCCGGCCCCGGCCCCGGCCGCCGGCTGGCCGGGTTCGCGGCCGTCGAGGTGGACCCCGCACACCGGCGGCAGGGCTGGGCGCGCGCCATCATGAAGGCGCTGACCGCCGGGGCGCTCGACGCGGGCGCCACGACCGGTTGGCTCCAGGTCGAACCGGACAACGACCCGGCGATCGCGCTGTACGACGCCCTGGGCTTCGCGAACCACCACCGATACCACTACCGGCAGCCCCCGCAGCCCTAGCCGGACCCGTCGGCCGCCGGACCCGTCGGCCGCACCACCCAGCTCCGCCACGCCCCCACGCCGTCGCAGGGAGACGCGCCCGTGACCGACCCCACCGCCGCCCGCCGGGCGCGGTTCGCCGCCGTCGTGCGCGGCGAACCGGTCGACCTCGCCGAAGCGTGCCTGCTGATCGGCGCCGAAGCGGACCCGTCGCTCGACTTCGGGCCGTGCCGCGCGGAACTCGACCGACTCGCCGCGGCGGTCGCCGCGGAGCTCGCCGAACCGCCGGACGACGCGGACCCGTCCCGGGCTGCCGCGGTCCTGGCGCTGGTGCTCGGCGCCCGCGCCGGGTTCCGGGGCAGCCAAGCCGACTACGGGGACCTGCGGTCGTCGCTGCTCGACCAAGTGCTGCGGCGCCGACGCGGCCTGCCGATCCTGCTGTCCGCGGTCTGGACCGAGGTGGGCCGCCGCGCCGGCCTGCCGGTCTACGGCGTGGCCCTGCCCGGCCACTTCGTGGTCGGCATCGGCGACCCGGACGGCGCGTTCGTGCTCGCCGACCCCTTCGACGGCGGGCGGCTCATGACCGAGACCGACGCCCGCGCCGTCGCACTGGCCGCGGGCGGGTCACCGGACGACCCGCACCTGCTGCTGCCCGCCCCGCCGCACGCGATCCTGCTGCGCATCCTCAACAACATCCGCGGCTGGGCCCAAGGACCGCACCCGGCCATGGCACCCGCCCCGGGGCCCGTGACGGTGCCTGTCCCGGAGCGCACGTGGACGCAGCTGTGGGCGGTCGAACTGTCCCTGCTGCTGCCGCGGCATCCCGCGGTGCTGCGCCGGGAGCGCGGTGCGCTGCTCGCGCAGACCGGGGATTTCCCCGGCGGGGCGGCCGAATTGGATGCGTTCGCGGACCTCGTCGGGCCGATCGACCGGGAACTCGCGGACGTGGTGCGCCGGGAAGCCCGCGCGGCCCGCTCCCGGCTGAACTAGGCCGGGCCCGGGCCGGGTCCGGGCCGGGTCCGGGCCGGGTCCCTGGCGGGTGTCCGGTCCGCCCGGCCGCGGCTAGGGCTTCTCCGGGGCGCCGCCGCCGTCCGCCGGCGCGGTCGGTACCGAACTGCCGTATTCGGTGCCGGTGAAGGCGCGCAGGAACGCGTTCGGCGCCTGTGAGATACCGCTGCAGCCCGGGTCGGCCGCGCCCAGCGCCACGACCGTCGAGCCGCACCCGCGGTCGCGGGCCGCCGACCACCACGACAGCGCGCCGAGGTGCCGGCTCTCCGCGAAGCGGGCGAGTTCCTGGGCGTCCGCGACGGTGAACACCTCGCCGGGCACGTCGGCCACGCCGATCATCGGCGTCAAGCCCATCGTGCGCCAGACCTGAGCATCCGTCAGGTTGGGCCACACGCCGCGCAGTTGACCGTGCGCCGTGTTGGCGGCGTCGGTGGCGTAGCGGGCCATGCGGCCCATCGGGTTGGGCGCGTTGGCGGGCCCGTAGTCCATCGCCATCAGGTTGACCGTGTCGACGTTCAGACCGCGGGTGGCGGCGTCGCGCAGCAGGGCGACGGCTTCCGCCCCGAGCCCCGCGGGTCCCGCGGGCAGCGAGTAGGTCAGGTGCAGGTTCCGGCCGGCCTTGCCGAGGCGCTGGCGCACCAGGACGAGGGCCTGGTTGCGGCGTTCCACGATGTCCGGGCGGGCGAGCGACCGGCCTTCGACGTCGAGGTCGATGTGGGTCACCCGGAACATGTCGACGACCTGCAGGTAAGCGTCGGCGAGCGCTTCCGGCGTCCGGCAGCCGGCGGCCAGGTCGTTGCCGCCCGAGCCGCCGAACGAGATGGTCACGTCGCCGCCCTGAAAGCGGAGTTCGGACACCCGCTGGACGACCGACGGGTCGTCCAGGCGGACCCCGCCGCCCCACCCGGGCCGGCAGTCGCCGCCGTCGACCACGAACGCCAGCGTCCAGTCCGCGACCCCGGTCAGCCGGCTCGTCGCGGCCAGGTCGAACGAGCCGGGCGCGGAGAGGTCGACGTACGGTCGGATCCGCGTCGCCCCCGTCCCGGTCCCTCCGGGAGCCCCGGACACCCCGGGCGACGCCGACGCGGGCGGCACCACGGGCCGCACCGTGCCGGTCGCCGACGCGGTCGCGGTGGCCGGCCGCTCCTGCGGCGCACCCCGGCCCGGCCCGGACACCGCGCTCGTCTGCGGGGTCGCCGACGGCTCGGCGGACGGCGAGGCCGCCGCGTCGGCCTGCCCGCACGGCCGGTCGTTGATCGTGCATTCCAACGGCAGTTCGGTCGGCGGCTCGCCCGGATCGACGCGCCGCACCTCGAATCCGACGACGGCGGTCTCGCCGGGGCGCAGCACCCGGTTCCATTCCTCGTCCCGGATCGTGTACTTGCCGCCGTCGCGCGTCATGCGGCCGTTCCACAGCGTGGCGACCTCGCTGCCCGCCGGGAGGCGGAATCGCAGCGTCCAGCCGTGCGCGGCGTCCTCGCCGCTGTTGCGCACCACGTACTGGGCGCTGAAGCCGGTCGCCCAACTTCCGGTGCGCACATATTCGGCGGTCAGCCGGGTGCGAGGGCCGTCCTCCGCGAGCGCGACCACGAAGACCGCCGGGAGGGCGGCGAGCACGGTCGCGGCGGCGCCCCAGCGGAGGCGGCCGCGTGCGGTGGCGGGAAGCGACGCGCGTAGCCGGCCGGTCCGGCGGCCGCGCGGTGCCGGGGCCGCATCCGAATGCGGCGCGTTCGCGCGGCGCAGCGCCATGGCCTGCCTCCGAAGTGCTGCACAAATCCGGGGGGTTGGCCCCGGAGCCCCCGGCGGGGGTGAACCGTCCGTCGCGCGGGTCGCCGTCGGTGGCGCAAGGACTCTACTCGCTCTGCCCTCGCCCGCAACGAGAACGCCGTACTGCGCCACGGGGTTCCCCCGATGCGGCATCATGCATCGCGCCGCGCCGCGGGGCCCTTCCGGCCCCGCGCGGCGGCACCGCACACCGGTGCCGCGCGGGTAGCGTGCCCCTATGCTGCAACTCGCCGACGCCCGCAGCGGCCGGAAGACGCCCGTCCAGGCTGCGGGAGGCCGCCGGTTGACGGTGGCGTTCTGCCCCGGCTCGCTGCGTGCCGCCGTGACCGCCGACCTGGTCCGCCGCGCCGCCGAACGGCACCACCTGGTGGTGATGCTGGCGCCGCATCCGTGCGGCGAACCTCCGATGGCCGAGCCGCTCCGCTACAACATCCACCCGCCGTCGGCCACCGCCACGGTCGGCGCCGTCGACGTGCACGTCGGCCCGCACGACCACGACGAGGGCGACCGGATCATCCTCGCCACCATGCACGACCATCCGGCGTTCCCGGACGCGGATCCACTGGCGGTGCGCCTGGCGCTGCTGGACCGGCGGCACGGCGACCGCACTCCGCTGGGGCCTGCGGACATCGCCGAGGCGCACACCCGGCTGCTGGAACTCCGGGCCGACGTGGCGCGCTTCGCCGAGGCGCCGTCCGGCGCCATCCCGCTCGACCGGATCTCCGCGATCCACGCCGCGGTCGACGACGACCTCGACACCGCGCGGGCGCTCGCGCTGACCGACTCGCTGCGCCACGACGCGGCGGTCGCGCCGGGGGCCCGGTTCGAGTCGCTCGTGCACCTCGACCGCACGTTCGGCCTCGATCTGGCGCAGGACGTCGGGAAGATCCATCCGTCGGACTGACGGGTCAGCGGCCGTCGCGGCCGTAGTACGCCAGGAACATCTCCACGCCCCGGGCGATCAGCTCGTCGGCCGTCTCCGGATCCAGCGGCGCGGGGTAGCCGCCGTGCGCGAAGTGCGGGTACAGGACGAGCGCGTGGAACTGCAGCACGGCCACGTCCATGTTGGGGACGTCCAGTCGGGGGTCGCCGCGCAGCAGTTCGGCGAGGGCCCCGGCGAGCCGGTCCGGGCCGTACGTGCGCCAGACTCCGGCGAGTTCCGGGAAGCGGGCGCTCTCCGCGGCGACCAACGCGCGGAGCGCCAGCACGTCCGGCCGGGCGAGGCCGTCGACCCAGGCGCGGGCCGCGGCGGTGAGCGCACCCCGCACGTCCGGGGCGCGCCGGACGAACTCGCGCATGGTCTCGAACGGTTCGCGGCAGGCTTCCTCGACGGCTTCGCCGACGACCTCGGCGAACAGCTCTTCCTTGGTGCCGAAGTGGCTGTAGACCGTGGCTTTGGACACCCGCGCGTGACCGGCGATCGCCTCGACCGTCACGCCGAACCCGTCGCGCAGGAAGCGCTCCCGGGCCGCCCGCACCACCGCGGCGCGCTTGCGGCCGGCCGGGCCGCCGCCATGCCGCCGTCCGGTCGCGACGGTCACCGCGGCAGGCCCGCGAACTCGGCGGCCTTCATCAGTCGTTGTTGCCCGAACCGACGCCCGGCGGGGCCGCCGCCCCGCCCGGGGCCGGCGGGCCGCAGGTGATGGCGTCGGCCGGGTCGTACTTGGTGTGGAACTGCTCGCGGCGCACTTCCCGGCCGCCCTGCACGAAGATGCGCGTCACGTCGATCTTGAAGCCCTGCGACGGGCCCTGCGGTACGCAGCCGGCGCTGGTGTCGTTGATCGCCTTCGGCTCCACCAGGTCGTACTTCGGGGAGCTGGTCGACTTGATCTGGTCGTACTTCTTGGTGCCCAGCAGGGTCACGGTCACCGAGTTGTCGGAGTACGACGTGTCGATGTAGACCGGTTTGCCCGAGTCGTTCTGCCACTTCAGGTCGAGCGACGGCCACGCGACGGTCGCCTCGCGGCCCGCGGGGTAGCGGTCGATCCAGAAGCTGTGCGGCTTGTGCTGCACGTCTTTCAGGCCCGCGAAGAAGACCGCGTTGAACATCGTCGTGGCGACCTGCGAGACGCCGCCGCCGAAGTCGGTCTGGAAGCGGCCGTTGTTGATGATCGTGCCCTTGGCGAAGCCGCTCTCCGCGGTGCGCTCCCCCACCGCCTTGTTGAGCGACCAGGTGTCGCCGGGCATCACCACACCACCGTCGACGAGGTCGGCGGCGCGGTGGATGTTCGTCAACCGGTACTGCGCATACGGGTAGTTCGTCGTGTACGTCGCCAGCACGTCGGTGATCCCGAGCGCCTGCGCCTTGGCCGTGGTGAACGCCGGTTCGACCGGCCCCAGCGCGACAGCCGCCGTGCGCCCGGTCGTCTTGGTCAGCACCGGCATCAGCGCCTGCGCCGCGGTGTCGCCGGAGACGCCCTGCCCGGGCTTGGACGGGACGACACTCACCTTGCCGTTGTCCACCTTGAACGTCGCGTCGACCGGCTTCTGGCCGACCGTGGAGAAGCTGTTCCCGAGTGCTTCCTGCAGACCCGCGGTGTCGATCTTGGGCACCAGCTTGCCGTTCGCGTCCGGCACCATCGACAAGTACTTCGCCAGTGTGGCCGGTTCGAGCTTCATGCTGACCTTGCCGGCCGTCAGCGTCACCGGGCCGGACATCGCCGGGACGGCGAACTCGCGCATCGCCCGGTCGACTTCCTCCTGGCTGACCTTCGGCCTCGACTGCTTGGTGGGCAGCACCACAGGCCCGCGCGCACCGCCGCTCAGGTAGGCGCTGCGCACCGCCTCGACCGCCGCCGGAGTGTCCAGCACCCGCACGGTCTGCGGTGCGATCGCGGTGGCCTTGCCGCCGTCGAAGGACACCCCGCCTTCGCGGGCCTGTTCGCCCGCGTCCGCGGCGAGTTGCTCGAGTGCCGCGGCCAGCTTGGCGGGGTCCTCGATGGTGGCCGGCTTCACGGTGCGCGAGCTGCCGAACATCGCCGGCACGGACTCCAGCGGATTGAGGCTGCGGTGCGCGGCGCGGTCCACCGTGCTCTCCGCGTCCAGGATGAGACCGGAGTTCGGCGGGTCGAGCATCAGCTCCTTGTCGCCGATCTTCACCGGGAACGGGCCGGTCGCGCGGTCCCCCAGGACGCTCTCCAGGGTGCGGACCGCTTCGGACTTCGACTGACCGCCGATGTCCACGCCGAGCACCGATGTGCCGCGCGGCACCCCGCCGCCCGCGTACGCGAGCGAGCCGCCGTAGATCCCGCCGAGCAGCGCGATGCCGGCCGCGGACCCGACGATCAGCATGCGCTTGCGCCGCCGTGCGGGCGACATCGACGCGGCCCGCTTCTTCTGGCCCGCGGGCGCGGGCTGGTACTGCGGGGCGTCGGCGCCGAACTCGTGGTCGTCGGCGTCGTCCCAGGCGCCGTACCGCCCCGGGTCGCCGTCCTGGGCGAGCGGGGCTTGGCCGCGCAGCACTACGGGCGGGATCGGCCGGGAGCCGGGGATCTTGATGCTGACGCGGGTCGTCATGGTGCGGTCGCCCGCGTCGTCGCCACCCTCGGCCGTGCTGCGGAAGGCGTCGGTGCCGCCGGGCGAGGCGAGCGGGGTGGGGCTGCCGAACGCGCCGATGAGGCTGCGGCGTCCCGCCTTCTTCGGCAGGGCGGCGGCAGGGACATCGGCGGCGGCCGCGGCGGGTTCGGCGGCCGGCGGCGGGACGGACTCCGGGTCCACGGCCGGCATGGCGCGGGTGTCCCCGGGCGGCGGGTAAGGACCGCCCGGTACCCCTTCGTCCGCCACCGGGTACGCGCCGGTGCCGTACGACGGCACATGCGGCGTCGGCGGAATCCCGTCGACCGACGGCATCGGACGCACCGGTTCGTCCGCGAACCACGAGTCGAACTCGGACGGGTCGCGCGGCGGCAGATCGGTACCGTCCGCCTCGCGCGACGGCCCGGCCGCCGGGCCCGGGACGCGGCCTCCCGCGGAGCCCGCGGGCGGCTCGTATCCGGGGTCCTCGGGCGGGCCGGGCGTGGTGGGGTGGTCGTTGCTCACGACGAACGAACTCTCCGTTGCGATCTTCGACCGCCCGGGAAGGCGGCCACCGATGGCCGGTCGCGTCCGACGGCGGGCGCGCGGGCGACCGACTCGTGATCGCTTGATGCCGCCGTGCCGGGACGGAACCGCGTGCCTCTCCGGCACACGTGGGGCCAATGGACCGGGGGTGCTTGGCCGCTCCATGTGAGCAACGAACAGGGGACCTGAGAAGTTACGTTCGAGGCTCCGGCCGGCCGGGACGACGATCCCGGGCACCCGCGCCCACGAGCATGCCGCGTGGCGGCGCTCAGGTGTTCTTATGCGGCGTGCGTTCACCCGAAAGGAGGAGGAATCCGGGGGTGCCGCCCCACGGCTGCATCGCGATGGTGACGCCGATGATCGAGCCGCCGAAGAGGAAGAGGTAGGAGGTCGCGCCGCTGGTGAACACCCAGTCGCCCTCCGGGCGCGGGTTCGCGGCGATGTAGAACGCGGTGACGAGCCATCCCGCGGCGGGCGCCAGCGCACCGCCCTTGCTCTGCATCGCGTAGCCGCCGACCACGAAGGCGCCGCCCGCACCGGCGAGCGCCGCGATCAGGCCGCCCGGCAGGTACGCGGCCTGCGCGAACGCGCCGACCGCGGCCACCGCGCAGCCCAGCACGAACAGTCCGATGTACGCCGCGACCCGGCCGACGGTGGAAAGCACCCGGAAACTCTAACCCGCGCCGCCCGGGGCCGGGGTCCGGCCCCGGGCGCCCCGGACGGCCGTCCCGGCCCGGTCCCTGCGGCGCCGGTCAGCCGCGCAGCCCGGCGAACAGGTCCGTCTCGCGGCCGTCCGCCCCGGCCGGACCCGGCTCGCCCCGCACGAGGCGGTAGTGCTCGACGCTCATGATCGACTGGCCGACGTTGTTGGACAGCGCGAAGAAGGTGTCCTCGGTCGACACCTGCGTCGGGTAGGCCCGCAGCGCCGCGACCTTCGCGTCGAAGAACTCGCCCGCGTCGACGGCCGCGGTCACCACGGAGTCGTCCACCACGAACGGCAGCTCGTCCACGTCCTTGAAGTCGAACGGCGGCTGCTTGCCGTCCGCCACCATCTGGTCGAAGCTCGCCTTCACCACGGACTTCGGCATCGCGTTCCAGTAGACCTTCGCGATCGCCCACGCCTCGCCCTCGCCGTGCCCCGGGTCGGCGGCCAGCTCGGCGGCGCGCATCGCGACGCGGTGCGCCTGGATGTGGTCGGGGTGGCCGTAGCCGCCGATCTCGTCGTAGGTCACCAGGACCTGCGGCCGCACCTCGCGGATCACCGGCACCAGCAGCCCCGCGGCCTCGTCCACGTCGGCCTGCCAGAAGGAGTCCGGCCGGTCGTTCTGCGGCGTGCCCATCATCCCGGAGTCCCGGAACCGGCCCGCGCCGCCGAGGTAGCGCTGGTCGGACACGCCGAGCGCCTTCATCGAGTCGGCCATCTCGGTCATCCGGTGCGCCCCGAGGCCGTCCTCGCGGTCCGAGGCGAGGTGCGCCAGCGCGGGCACCAGGATCTCGCCCTCTTCGCCGAGCGTGCAGGTCACGAGCGTGACGTGCACGCCTTCGGCGGCGTACCGCGCCATGCTCGCGCCGTTGTTGATCACCTCGTCGTCCGGGTGCGCGTGGACGAGGAGGAGGCTGAGGGGTGCTGCGGACGCGGTCATGGGTGCCAGCGTACGTGGCCGCACCGGCGCGGGCCGGAACGCCGGGCGGTTCGGACGGCTCAGCCGCGCCGGTGCACGAACACGCCGTAGTCGCCGTCCGGATCCCACGGTTCGCGGCCCCAGCCGGCGAACCGCTCGACCGGCACGAGGCCGGCCGCCGCGCACGCAGCCTCGTAGCGATCGACTGCCAGCGGGACGCCGCCTTCGCCCCCGTCGAGGGCGAACCCGGCGACCACCAGGCCGCCGCCCGGCCGCACACAGGAAGCAAGCGCGGCCAGCACCGGGAACTCGGTGCCGGGCGTCAGGTAGATCATGACGTTGCCCGCGGCCACCGCGAGGTCGAAGGGCTCGGCTTCGCTCACGGCTCCGCCGTCCACAGGCTGTGGATGCAGCATCGCGAGATCCAGCGCGGCGAGGTCGCCGAGCACCCAGGTGAGCCCGGGGGCCTCGGCACGTGCCTCGTCGAGCATGGACGCGTCGATGTCCACACCCGCGGTCGTGTGCCCGCGGCGGGCGAGCTCGACGGCGATGCGCCCCGTGCCGCATCCGGCGTCAAGAACCCGCGCGCCGCGCGGCAGCAGCGCGTCGCAGAAGCGGGCTTCGCCGTGCAGGTCGCGGCCCTCGGCGGCGAGCGCGCGGAAGCGCGCCGCGTATGCCGGGCCCCGCGTCCCGCCGGTGACTTCGAGCCAGCGGTTGCCGCTCGGGTTCTTCGCCTCGGTCGTCATACGACCAGGCTAGAGCGGCCTCCGGAGGCCCTCGAAGCCACCCGCTTCGACCGTGGGGTCGGGTGGGGACGAGGGGTCAGAAGTGGATGCCGTTGACGATGCCCGCGAAACTCGTCCCCGCGTCGCGGATGGACGGGGCAATCGACGTACCGGCCAGATAGAAGCCGAGCAGCGTGCACACGATCGCGTGCAGCGGACGCATACCGGCTTTGCGGAGCAGGAATACGACCATGACGCCGAGAAGCGTCACAGCGGAGACCGAGACCGCCATGGTCGCGCACCTCCCGTACAACAGGCGTGGCCCGAGGGCCCTGGCAAACCCCCGATACATCGAATCAAGCCCAGACACGGTGCGTAACGCAACGCACACGGATGGAATTCACCCGATCAGACCTGCACATGATCCGATCGGAATACGCCGCCGTACGCCCATCTACCCACGGGCCGTATACCTGCCTTTTGCGGGACGCGCGACCGTAGGCTGGCCTCCATGAGTTCGGAGATCACCTTTCCCCGGCAACACGCCCGCACCCTGCGCTTCACGCTCGGGGTCCCGCGCACCTTCACCATCACCGGAGGCGGCGCGGACGGGACCGTGCTCTTTCTGCGGTCGCGCTCCGGCACCGACCGCACGACCTGCCTGTGGGCCTACACGCCCGGCGCCGGCGAGCGCCTGGTCGCCGACCCGGCGGCCCTGCTCGGCGGCGGCGAAGAACACCTGTCCGCGGAAGAGCGCGCCCGCCGCGAACGCAGCCGCGAAGGATCCGCGGGCGTCGTCGGCTACGCCGTCGACAGCGCCGGCACGCTCGCCGCGTTCACGCTGTCCGGCCGCCTGTTCGCCGCCGACCTGACCGCCGGCACGGTCGCCGAACTCGCCACCCCCGGACCGGTGATCGACCCGCGCCCCGCACCCGGCGGCGAGCGCATCGCCTACCTCGCGGGCGGCGAACTGCGCGTGATCGACCGCGACGGCGCGAACGACCGCGCGCTCGCCACCCCGGAGAACGGGGAAGTCACCTGGGGTGCCGCCGAGTTCATCGCCGCGGAGGAGATGCAGCGGAGCCGCGGCTTCTGGTGGTCGCCGGACGGCACCTCACTGCTCGCCGAACGCGCCGACAACACACCCGTCGACCGCTGGTGGATCGCCGACCCGGCGAACCCCGCGTCGGCCGCGCACGAAATCGCCTACCCGGCGGCCGGTACCGCGAACGCCGACGTCACCCTGCACGCGATCACCACCGCGACCGGCGAGCGCACCGAAATCGTTTGGGACCGGCAGCAGTTCCCCTACCTCGTCAACGTGGCATGGTCGGCGTCCGGCCCGCCGCTGCTCGTCGTGTCCACCCGCGACCAGCGTGCCGAGCGCGTCCTGTCCGCCGACCCCGCGACCGGCAAGACCGCCGAGGTCGACACCGTCACCGACCCGGTGTGGATCGACATCTTCCCCGGCGCCCCGGCGTGGACGCCGAACGGCGACCTGCTGCGCATCGTCGACGCGGACGGCGCGCGGCGCGTCACCGTCGCGGGGCGGGCGCTCACCGACGGGACGCTGCACGTGCGTTCGGTCCTCGACAGCACCGCCGACGACGTGCTGGTCACCGCGGCCGCCGGAGCCGAGGCGGACGACCCGGAGACCGGGCAGGTGCACGTCTACCGGGTCACCGCCGAGGGCGCGGAGCGTGTGTCGTCCGGCGCGGGCGTCCACAGCGCGGTCCGCAACGGCGCCACCACCGTGCTGATTTCGTCGTCTCTGGAGCGGGTCGGCCCGACCGTCACGGTGCTGCGCGACGGCACCCCGGTCGGCACGATCGCGTCGCACGGCGAGGCCCCGGTGCTCACCGCCGAGGTGGAACTGACCACCGCGGGACCCAACCGCATCCCGGTCGCGGTGCTGCTGCCGAGCGGCTTCGACGCGACCTCGGGCGAGAAGCTGCCGGTGCTCATGGACCCGTACGGCGGCCCGCACGGGCAGCGCGTATTCGCCGCGCAGGCCCCGCACTTGACGTCGCAGTGGTTCGCCGAGCAGGGCTTCGCGGTGATCGTCGCGGACGGCCGCGGCACGCCGCACTATTCACCGGCGTGGGAGAAAGCGATCCGCGACGACTTCGCGGGCGCGACGCTCGACGACCAGGTCGAGGCCCTCCAGTCGCTCGCCGTGGACCGCCCGTACCTGGACCTGGACCGGGTGGCCATCCGCGGCTGGTCGTACGGCGGCTATCTCGCCGCCTTGGCCATCCTCCGCCGCCCCGACGTCTTCCACGCGGGCGTCGCCGGAGCCCCGGTCACCGACTGGCACCTCTACGACACCCACTACACCGAGCGCTACCTCGGCCACCCGGCCGACCGGCCCGCCGTCTATGCCGAGAACTCCCTCGTCACCGGCGGCGACCTCGGCCCCGCCGCGGACCCCGCCCGCCCGCTGATGGTCATCCACGGGCTCGCCGACGACAACGTCGTCGCCGCCCACACCCTCCGCCTCTCCTCCGCCCTCCTCGCCGCCGGCCGCCCCCACGAGGTCCTCCCCCTCTCGGGCGTGACCCACATGACCCCGCAGGAACAGGTGGCCGAGAATCTCCTGCTCCTCCAGGTCGACTTCCTGAAGCGGGCGTTGGGCCTTGACTGACAACACGCACGCCGCGAGCATCCCCCGGCCTGCCGAGGGAACCACCGAGACGGCGCCAAGCCTCGGGCTCCTGTCGCAGCTGACCGCCGACAGCCTCGCCACCGCGCCGACCGTTGTCGGGCCGCTGCCGCTGCCGCCGGCGTTCGGCGATCCGGAAATCTCGGCAGCAGTCGCTGTCACCGGGGACCGAGACGAGGACTGACTGGCAAGCCGAGCGCCCTACCGCGAGCATCCCCAGCGGTATACTCGTGGTATGGCGACGACGACGATAAAGGTCTCCGTGGAGAACCGCGATCGGCTCCGCCGCTGGGCCGACATGCACGACAGCCGCACTCTCGACGACGCGTTGGCTGCGTGCCTCGATGCTGCCGAGTCGCGTGATCTCATGCGGGAGGTCGACGAGGCCATGCACCGGATGCGCCGCGAGGACCCGGATGCCTGGGCCGCCTACCTCGAAGAGCGCGACGTGTGGGATCGCGTCGGTGAGGTGCCCGGCGACGCTGGTGCCGAGTATCCGGAGTACAACACGTGAAGGACGACGTGTACCCGGGCGACATCGTGCTGGTCGACTTGGAGCCGTCGGTGTTCGGCGAACAAGGCGGGAAGCGGCCGGCGCTGGTCGTGTCCGCGTCGTCCTTCAACCGCTGGCCGGTCGGTCTGGCCGTAGTCGCGCCGATCACCAGCCGCGCAACGGGCTTTCCCCACCACGTCGCAGTCGGACACGACGGCGGTCTGGACCGGCCGAGTTGGGCCATGCCGGAATACGTCCGCTCGATCACGCAACGCCGGATATCCCGCGTCCTCGCACAGGCCGACGACGACACGCTTTCCGCCGTCCGCGACTGGGTCGGGCGCTTCCTCGGCTCGTGACACGCGCCGGGCCCGGCTCCCCGAAGGGTGCCGGGCCCGGCGTCGTGTGCGGTTCGCGTCAGTGGGCGTGGACGACGTCCCGCTCTTCGGCGAAGTGGCAGGCGCTCTCGTGGACGGCTTCGCCCTTGAGGCCCTTGCGGATCTGCAGGAGCGGCTCCTCCTGCGCGCAGATGTCCTGGGCCTTCCAGCAGCGGGTGCGGAAGCGGCAGCCCGAGGGCGGGTTAGCCGGGGAGGGGACGTCGCCGGTGAGGATGATGCGGTCGCGGGCGTCGCGGCCCTGCGGGTCCGGGACGGGGACCGCGGACAGCAGCGCCTGCGTGTAGGGGTGCGTCGGGTGGTCGTAGATCTCGGTCTCGGTGCCGATCTCCACGATCTTGCCCAGGTACATCACGGCCACCCGGTCGGAGATGTGCCGGACGATCGACAGGTCGTGCGCGATGAAGATGTACGACAGGTCGAACTCGTTCTGCAGCTTCTCCATCAGGTTGATCACCTGCGCCTGCACCGACACGTCGAGTGCCGACACCGGCTCGTCGCAGATGATGATCTCCGGGTTCAGCGCCAGGCCGCGGGCGATGCCGATGCGCTGCCGCTGCCCGCCGGAGAACTGGTGCGGGTACCGGTTGATGTGCTCCGGGTTGAGGCCCACCAGCTCCAGGAGTTCCTGGACCCGGGTCTTGACGCCCTGCTTGGGCTTGGCCTCCGGGTGGATGCTGTACGGCTCGCCGATGATGTCCGCGACCGTCATACGCGGGTTCAGCGACGTGTAGGGGTCCTGGAACACCATCTGGATGTTCCGGCGCACGCTCTTCAGCGCCCGGCCGGACAGCTTCGAGATGTCGTCGCCCTTGTACAGCACCTGGCCCGCCGAAGCGCGCTCCAGGTTCATCAGCAGCTTCGCCACGGTCGACTTGCCGCAGCCGGACTCGCCGACCAGGCCCAGCGTCTCGCCGTGCACCAGGTCGAACGTCACGCCGTCGACGGCCTTGACCGCGCCGACCTGCTTCTGGAACACGATCCCCTGGGTCAGCGGGAAGTGTTTGACCAGCTGGCGGACTTCCAGGATGTTCTCACCCGAGGGTGCCATCGAGGACCTCCTTCGCGAAGTGGCACGCGCTGCCGCGGCCGGGCGCGACCGGGTGCAGCGGCGGGACGTCGGTGCGGCAGACGTCCTGCGCGTACGGGCAGCGCGGGTTGAACGCGCAGCCGGTCGGGATGCGCATGAGGTTCGGCGGCAGGCCCTTGATGGCGTACAGGTCCTGGCCCTTGAGGTCGAGCCGCGGGATCGACGCGAGCAGGCCCTCGGTGTAGGGGTGCGCGGGGCGGCGGTACAGCTCGTGCACCGGCGCCTCCTCGACGATCCGGCCCGCGTACATCACCGCGATCTTGTCCGCGACGTCGGCGACCACGCCGAGGTCGTGGGTGATGAGGATCAGGCCCATGTTGCGCTCGCGCTGGAGTTCCGCGAGCAGGTCCATGACCTGCGCCTGCACCGTCACGTCGAGCGCGGTGGTCGGCTCGTCCGCGATGATCAGCTCGGGGTCGAGCGCCATCGCCATGGCGATCATGATGCGCTGGCGCATACCGCCGGAGAACTGGTGCGGGTAGTCCGACACCCGCTGCTTCGCCGCCGGGATCTTCACCAGGTCCATCAGCTCGACGGCCTTGGCCTTGGCGTCCTTGCGGGACATGCCCTTGTGCACCCGGAACATCTCGCCGAGCTGGAAGCCGACCGAGTAGACCGGGTTCAGCGCGGACAGCGAGTCCTGGAAGATCATGGCGATCTTCTCGCCGCGCAGCTTCCGCCGCTCTTCCTTGCCCATCTTGAGCATGTCGCGGCCGTGGAACCGGATCTCGCCGCCGGTGATGACCCCGGGCGGCATGTCGAGGATGCCCATGATGGTCTGGGCGGTCACCGACTTGCCGGAACCCGACTCGCCGAGCACCGCGAGGGTCTCGCCGGCCGCGACCGAGTAGGACACGCCGTTGATCGCCTTGGCGACGCCGTCGCGGGTGCGGAACTCGACGTGCAGATCGTCCACTTCGAGGAGCGGCGCACCGGGCACCGGCTCGTTCTTGGCGGGCTTCGTCAACTGATTCGTCGTCACTTGGTGTCTTCCCCTCCCCCGGTCAGCGGAGCTTCGGGTCGAGGGCGTCGCGGACCGCGTCGCCGAGCAGGATGAAGCTGAGCACCGTCACGGAGAGGAACAGCGACGGGAAGAACAGCTGGTAGGGCTGGTCCCGGATGACCGTGGTCGCGCTGCTGATGTCCGCGCCCCACGAGATCTCGGTCGGGGGGAGGCCGATGCCGAGGAAGGACAGCGTCGCCTCGGTGGCGATGAAGGTGCCCAGCGAGATCGTCGCGACGACGATCACCGGCGCGACCGCGTTCGGCAGCACGTGGCGCATCAGGATGCGCTGCGTACTGGCGCCGAGCGCCTTGGCCGCGACCACGTAATCGGACTGTTTGACGGTGATCACCGAGCCGCGCATGATGCGCGCGATCTGCATCCAGCCGAAGACCGCGAGGGCGCCGACCACCAGCCAGATGCTGCGGTCGTTCGGGAAGGCGCTCATGAAGACCAGCGCGCCGAGCAGCAGCGGGATGCCGAAGAAGATGTCGGTGACGCGCGCGAGGATCGAGTCGACCCAGCCGCCGAAGTAGCCGGACAGGGCGCCGACCAGGCCGCCGAGCAGCACCACGCCGGCGGTGGTCGCGACACCGACGATGATCGAGGCGCGGGCGCCGTAGATCGTGCGGGCGTAGATGTCGCAGCCCTGCGTGTTGGTGCCGAACCAGTGGTCGCCGTTCGGCTTGATGTCGGTGTCCAGGATCGGACAGTTGCGCGGGTCCGTGCTGGTGAACAGGCTCGGCCAGAACGACATCACGATCAGCAGCAGCAGGAGCAGCCCGGAGATGTAGAACCGCGGGCTGCGGCGCAGTTCGCGCCACGCCTCGGCCCACGCGCCGCGCGGCTTGTCCTGCGGGCCCTTGTCGATCGGCTCGGCGTAGGCGCCGGCCTTCTCGACCGTGGTGCCTTCCTCGTCGGACATGGAGAGCGTGCGGAACTCCTGCCCGCCGAAGTGCGGCATCTCGTTGCTGCGGGTCGGCAGCTGCTCGCCCTGTTCCTTTTCGTACTCAGGCATACCGAATCCTCGGGTCCAGGACGGCGTACAGCAGGTCGACGATCAGGTTCATGAAGAGGTAGATGATGACCAGGAAGGCCACCGCCCCGACGACCGTCGCGCTCTCGTGCTTGGTGACCGCCAGGTAGATCAGGCGGCCTACGCCGTTGACGTTGAAGATGCCCTCGGTCACGATGGCGCCCGCCATCAGCGATCCGAGGTCGGCCCCGAGGAAGGTGACCACCGGGATGAGCGAGTTGCGCAGCAGGTGCACGGTCACCACGCGGCGGCGCGGCAGGCCCTTCGCGGTGGCGGTGCGCACGTAGTCGGCGCGGATGTTCTCGACGATGCTCGTTCTCGTCAATCGGGCGACGAACGCCAGCGACAGGGAGCCGAGCACGATGCCGGGGAGGATCAGCTCGCTCCACGTGGGTTCGGTGCTCGCGGTGGCCGCGAACACGCCCCATTTGAGGCCGAGCCAGTACTGCAGCACGAAGCCCAGCACGAAGACCGGGATCGAGATCACGACGAGGGTGGCCACGAGGACCACGGAGTCGGCGAACTTGCCGCGGCGCAGGCCCGCGAGGAGCCCGGCGGTGACGCCGATGACGATCTCGATCGCGAAGGCGATGAGCGCGAGGCGCAGCGAGATCGGGAAAGCGTTCTTCAGCTCGTCCCAGACGGGGATGCCCGAGAAGCTGGTGCCGAAGTCGCCCTTGAGGAGGCCGGTCAGGTAGTACCAGTACTGCACGAAGAACGGGTCGTCGAGGTGGTACTCGGCCCGCTTCTGGGCGACGAAGACCGGGTCGGCCCCGCGGTCGCCGAACATGGCCGAGATGGGGTCGCCACCCAGCTTGTACACCATGAAATAGATCAAGAACGTGGTCCCGATGAACACCGGGATCATCATCAGCAGCCGCCTGATGATGTAACGCCCCATGTCAGCCTCCTGCTCGGGTGACACGGCCTGCAGCCGGCGCCGTCCGTTCGACTGCGCCGGCTGGGTCCGCTTGCGACGCTCCGACGGCCCGGCCGCTCCGATCGGGAGCGGCCGGGACCGTCAGTGCCTTGTCACTACTTGACGGTGACCTCGGTGAACACCGGGTTGCCGAAGACGTCCATCTGGACGTTCGAGACCTTGGTCGAGTAGCCGGCCTTCGTCGTGTAGTACCAGAGCGGGATGGACGGCAGGTCCTGGGCGAGCTGGCCCTGGGCCTGCTTCCACAGGTCGAGCGACTGGTTCTTGTCCGAGGCGGCCATGGCCTGCTTGGCCAGGTTGTCGAAGTTCGCGTTGCTGTAACCCGCGTCGTTCGACGCCGCACCGGTGCGGTAGATGTCGTTCAGGAAGTTGTCCGGGTACGGGTAGTCGGCCTTCCAGCCGGTCCGGTACGCGGAGGTCATCTTCTTGTTGGTGATCTCGTCACGGGCGACCGAGAACTCCGGGTAGAGCTTCGGCTCACACGCCTGCGACCCCAGCGTCTGGTTGATGCTGTTGCAGACGGCGGTGACCCACTCGCGGTGCGGGCCGTCGGCGTTGGTCGCGATGGTCAGCTTGCCGTGCGGGATGCCGCCGCCCTCGGCGACGAGCTGCTTCGCCTTGGCCGGGTCGTACTTGCACACGTCGCCGCAGACGTCGCTGTGGCCGGGGATGCCCGGGGCGAGCCAGTCGGTGGCCGGAACCTCGAGGCCCTTGTAGATGGCCTTGGTGATCGCGGCGCGGTCGATCGCCATGCTCAGGCCCTGGCGGACCTTCGCGGCACCCGGGGTCGCCCACGCGGGGTCGTACAGCGGGAAGCCGATCTTCTGGATCGACAGCTGCGGCTGGACGATCGCGCGGTCGCCGAGGTCCTTCTGGAAGGAGGCGATCGCCGAGGTCGGCATCTGGTCGATGACGTCCAGCTTGTTGTCGCGCAGCGCGGTGTAGGCGGCGTCGTAGGTCGTGTAGAAGACCAGCGTCACGCCGGCCGACTTCGCCTTGTCGTTGCCCTTGTAAGCGTCGTAGCGCTTGACCGTGATCTGCTTCTTCCGCTGCCAGCCGCCCGCGGCGGTGTCGAGCTGGAAGGGGCCGTTGCCGATCGGGGCCTCGCCGTACTTCTGCGGGTCCTTGTAGAACTCCTGCGGCAGCGGCATGAAGGGCGTGTAGCCCATCTGCGCCTTGAAGGAGGAGATCGGCTGGGTCAGCTTGATCGTGAACGTGTTGTCGTCCACGACCTTGAGGCCCGACATGGTCGTCGCGGTCGGGTTGCCCTGCGCCGGGTGGACCTGGTCGTAGCCCTCGATCGGCTGGTACCACGTGGCGTTGATCTGCTTGTTCGTGGAGACCGCGCCCCAGTTCCAAGCGTCGACGAACGACTTCGCGGTGACCGGCTCGCCGTTGTGGAACGTCCACCCCGACTTGAGCTTCACGGTCCAGTTCGTGGAGTCCGTGGACTCCATCGACTCGGCCATGGCCGGGACGGTGTCACCGGTCTTGGGGTCGTACGTGTACAGGCCGCGGAACATCATGCTCAGCGGGTAGAACCCGCCGGTCTCGTTCGCGTTGGCCGGCTGCAGCAGGTTCTGCGGCTCCGTGCTGCTCGCGGTGTAGTAACCCGTCGAGCTGCCGCCGCCGGCACCCGCCGACGCCGAGCTGCCGCTCTTGTTGTCACTGCTGCCACCACCACATGCCGTGGCGACCAGGGCGATCATGCCGGCCCCGGCGAGCCACTTCACGCGCGTCGTTCCGCGCATGGGTTGCCTCCTCATGGATCACTTCGGAAGTGAAGTACGACGGGCAACCCGTGGGTGTCCTCGCCGCGGATGCCCGTCCAGTCGCGCCACCGAGCGCATGACCGTGGTCCGAGCACAAGCGCATCTACTATCCGTCACCGATTCCCGCCCTCCAAGAGTCTGAAGGATTGCGGTTTGGTCACGCGCCTCTCCGGATCGTCTCGACGACTGGGCATCCATTAGCCGAACAGTTCCCGGATCGTGCGTGACCAATCGGACACGGCGTACCGCTGCCCGGAGCATACAGTCCGATGAACGAACAACCACATCGCGCCCCTACCTCGACCCCCGGAGGGGGAAACGCTACGCAGAGTGGCGGAACCCAAAAGGCCCATCGACCAGGCATTTCCTGGTGTGACGCGCGTAGCGTGCGGACACAAAAGACCAGGGTGCCACCTCTGTCGAGGCGGCACCCTGGCGGGGTGGTATTTGACCGGTGCGCGATGTCCGTTCAGCGGTGCGGACGGGCGCCCTGCCGCTGTGCGGATCGCCACCGCGCGGGCAGCTCCCGGCGGTCAGTGCGCGTGCACGATGTCCCGTTCCTCCGCGAAGTGGCACGCGCTGGCGTGCGCCGTTTCGGCGCCCAGGCCGGAGCGGATCTGGAGCGGCGGCTCCTCCTGGGCGCAGATGTCCTGGGCCTTCCAGCAGCGGGTGCGGAAGCGGCAGCCCGAGGGCGGATTCGCCGGCGACGGGACGTCCCCGGTGAGCAGGATCCGCTCGCGTTCGTCGCGGCCCGCGGGGTCGGGCACGGGAACGGCCGAAAGCAGCGCCTGCGTATACGGGTGCGTCGGGTGGTCGTAGATCTGCGTCTCGGTGCCGATCTCCACGATCTTGCCGAGGTACATGACCGCGACCCGGTCGGAGATGTGCCGGACGACCGACAGGTCGTGCGCGATGAAGACGTACGCGAGCCCCAGCTCCGCCTGGAGCCGCTCCATCAGGTTGACGACCTGCGCCTGCACCGACACGTCGAGTGCCGACACCGGCTCGTCGCAGATGATGATCTCCGGGTTCAGCGCCAGGCCGCGGGCGATGCCGATGCGCTGCCGCTGCCCGCCGGAGAACTGGTGCGGGTACCGGTTGATGTGCTCCGGGTTGAGCCCGACGAGGTCGAGCAGGTCCTGCACCTTCTTGCGCCGGTCGCCGCGCGGGGCGACCTCCGGGTGGATGGCGAACGGCTCCCCGACGATGTCGCCGACGGTCATGCGCGGGTTCAGCGATGTATAGGGGTCCTGGAAGACCATCTGGATGTTCCGGCGCACCGCCTTGAGTGCTTTGCCGGTCACCCGGGTGATGTCGTTGCCCTTGTACAGGACTTTTCCGGCCGTCGGCCGCTCCAGGTTCATGAGCAGCTTCGCGACGGTCGACTTGCCGCAGCCGGACTCGCCGACCAGGCCCAGTGTTTCGCCGGGGTGCAGGTCGAAGGAGACGCCGTCGACGGCCTGCACGGCGCCCACTTTGGTCTGGAACAGGATGCCCCGGGTCAGCGGGAAGTGCTTGACCAGGTTCTCCACACGCAGGATCGGCTCACCGGACATCCGCGGACACCTCCCCGTCGCGCCCGTCGACGCCGTCGAGCTCGTCGAGCCCGTCGGATGCCTGGAGTTCGCCGTCGAGCACGGCCTGGGCGAAATGGCACGCGCTCTGCCGGTGCGCGCCGAGGTCGAGGACGGCCGGCACCTCGGTGCGACAGAGGTCCTGGGCGTAAGGGCAGCGCGGATTGAAGGCGCAACCGGGTGGAATCCGGGTCAGATTGGGTGGAATGCCCTTGATGGCATAAAGATCCTGGCCCTTGAGGTCGAGCCGCGGGATCGAGGCGAGCAGGCCTTTGGTGTACGGGTGGCCGGGGTTCGCGTAGATCGCGTGGACCGGGGCGCGTTCGACGATGCGGCCCGCGTACATCACCACGATGTTGTCGGCGACGTCGGCGACCACGCCGAGGTCGTGGGTGATGAGGATGAGGCCCATCCGGAACTCCTGCTGGAGTTCCGCGAGCAGGCCCATCACCTGGGCCTGCACCGTCACGTCGAGTGCGGTGGTCGGCTCGTCCGCGATGATCAGGTCCGGTTCGAGGGCCAGCGCCATGGCGATCATGATGCGCTGGCGCATACCGCCGGAGAACTGGTGCGGGTAGTCGCCGACGCGCGCCTTGGCCGCCGGGATCTTGACCAGGTCCATCAGCTCGACGGCCTTGGCCTTGGCGTCCTTGCGGGACATGCCGCGGTGCACCCGGAACATCTCGCCGAGCTGGAAGCCGACCGAGTAGACCGGGTTCAGCGCGGACAGCGAGTCCTGGAAGATCATCGCGATGCGCTGGCCGCGCAGCTTCCGCCGCTCTTCCTTGCGCATCTTGAGCATGTCCTGGCCCTCGAACCGGATGGCCCCCTTGGAGATCCGGGCCGGCGGCATGTCGAGGATGCCCATGATCGCCTGGGCGGTCACCGATTTGCCGGAGCCCGATTCGCCGAGCACCGCGAGGGTTTCGCCGGGGTGCACCTGGTAGGAGACGCCGTTGACCGCGTGCGCCACACCGTCGCGGGTGTGGAACTCCACATGCAGGTCGTCGACTTCGAGCAAGGGCATGTCCGGGTTCACGAGTACCGGATCCGTGATGTCGATGGTCACCGCCGCCCCCTAACGCAGCTTCGGGTCGAGGGCGTCGCGGACCGCGTCGCCGAGCATGATGAAACTCAGCACCGTGACGCTGAGGAACGCGGACGGGAAGAACACCACGTGCGGTGCGTCGCGCAGTACTTCGTGGGCGGACGCGATGTCCAGGCCCCACGACACGGTGGGTTCGCGCAGCCCGATGCCGAGGAACGACAGCGTCGCCTCCGAGGCGATGAACACGCCGAGCGAGATCGTCGAGACGACGATGACCGGCGCGATCGCGTTGGGCAGGATGTGCCGCATCAGGATGCGCGGGGTGCGGGCGCCGAGCGCCCGGGCGGCGACCACGAAGTCGGAGTTCTTCACGGTCATCACCGACCCGCGCATGATGCGGGCTATCTGGGTCCAGCCCAGGATGCCCAGGGCGAGGACCACCGTCCATTCGTTGCGGTCCTTGGTGACCATGAGGATCACCAGCGCGCCGAGCAGCAGCGGGATCGAGAAGAACACGTCGACGACGCGGGACAGGATGGAGTCCACCCAGCCGCCGTAGTAGCCGGCCAGCATGCCGATGACGATGCCGAGGATCGCCACCATGACCGTGGTGGCGACGCCGACGATGATCGACGCGCGGGCGCCGTAGATCATCCGCGCATAGATGCTGTGGCCTTGGCCGTCGTAGCCGAACCAGTCGGCCTGGAAGAAGTGCGACCACTTCGGCGGATCGATGTAGTGCTCGCGGAGTTCGGCGTCGCGCGGGCTCTTGCCGGTGAACCAGCGCGGGAAGGCCGCGATCGTCAGCAGCAGCAGGATCAGCACGCCGGAGACCACGAAGAAGGGGTTGCGCCGCAGTTCGTGCCAAGCGTCCGAGGCGAGGCTGTGCGGTGCTTCGACCTTCTCGGCGGCGAGGACCGCGGCTTTCTGGAGGGTCGCCCCCTCCGCGGCGGCCAGGTCGCTCGCCCGCTGTTCGGGCAGCGTGGGCTTGGTGGGCTCCGGGTTGGTGTCGGGAGTCGTGGTCTCAGACATATCGGATCCTCGGGTCAAGGACCGCGTAGAGCAGGTCGACGATCAGGCTGCAGGCCAGGAAGATCAGGACGAGGACGGTCACGAACCCGACGACCGTGGGCCCTTCGTTCAGCTGGACCGCCCGGAACACGGCATACCCGACGCCGTGCACGTTGAAGATGCCTTCCGTGACGATCGCGCCGCCCATCAGCGTCCCCAGGTCGGTGCCGACCAGCGTGACGATGGGGATGAGCGAGTTGCGCAGCAGGTGCACGGTCACCACGCGGTGCCGCGGCAGGCCCTTCGCGGTGGCGGTACGCATGTAGTCCGCGCGCATGTTCTCCACGATGGTCGTCCGCGTGACGCGGGCGAGGAACGCGACGGCGATCGCACCGAGCACGAAGCCGGGCATGAGGAGGCTGCCCCAGCTGGCTTCGTCGTCGACGGTGGGTTTGGTCAGATCCCATTGGATCGCCACGGTCCACTGCACGATCTGCCCGAGCACGAAGATCGGAATCGAGATGATGAGCAGCGTGATGATGAGGACGATGCGGTCGGCGAACTTGCCGCGTCGCAGCCCGCTCAGCAGACCGAGCGATATCCCGACGACGATCTCGAAGGCGACCGCGACGGTCGCCAGCCGCAGGCTGACCGGGAAAGCCTGCTTCATCTCCTCCCACACGGGCCGGCCGGAGAACGTCACGCCGAAGTCCCAGTGCAGGACGATCGCTTTGAGGTAGTGCCAGTACTGCACGAGGAACGGGTCGTCGAGGCCGAGTTCCTGGCGCTTCGCGTGGACGAAGACCTTGTCGGCGGCCTTGTCGCCGTACAGTGCCGAAATAGGGTCCCCGGGCAGTTTGTAGACCATGTAGTAGATGAACATGGTCGTGCCGAGGAATACCGGGATCATCTGGAGCAGCCGCCGCGCGACATAGCGCCCCATCGGTCACCTCCAGTCGGTCGGTGCAGCCCACAAGGCGGCCCGGCCGCCTCGTGGGCTGGACCGTGCCGCCGGGCCGCGCTCGTTCGGGGCCCGGGCGGGGCGGCGGAGGCCGCTCCCGCCCGGACGCGCCGTCTCGGGACGGGTCGTTCCGAACCGACTGCGGTTACTTGACGACCACCTGGGTGAAGTCCGGGTCGCCGTTCCACACGTAGGTCACGTTGGTGACCTTCTTGGAGTAGCCGGTGGTCGACTGGTAGTTCCACAGGGGGATCTGCGGCATGTCGGCCGCCAGGAGCTTCTCCGCTTCCTGGTACTGCTTGACCGCGGCGTTGAGGTCCGGGTTGGCGTCCGCCTGCTTCGTCAGCTCGTCGAACTTCGGGTTGCTGTAACCGGAGTCGTTCGACGCGGCACCGGTGCGGTAGACGTCCGCGAGGAAGTTGCCGTTGAGCGGGTAGTCCGCCTGCCAGCCGGTGCGGAACAGGCCGCCGGTGACCTTCTTGCCCTGGATGATGTTGCGGGAGTCCTTGAAGGTCGGCTTCGGGTCGCCCACGCACTCGACGTTCAGGGTCTGGCGGATGCTGTTGCAGGTGGCGTCGACCCATTCCTTGTGGTTGGCGTCACCGTTGTAGATCAGCGTCAGCTTGTTGCCCGGGATGCCGCCGCCCTCCTGGACGAACTGCTTGGCCTTGGCCGGGTCGTACTTGCAGAAGTCGCCGCAGGTGCCCGGCAGGTAGCCGTTGATGCCCGGCGAGACCCACGAGTCGGCCGGCTTGCGTGCGCCCTTGAACACGGTCTTGGTGATCGTGTCGCGGTCGATCGCCATCGAGATGCCCTGGCGGACCTTCTCCATGCCGGGCTTGCTCCACGCCGGGTCGTACAGCGCGATGCCGACGAGCTGGATGGACGCCTGCGGCTGGTCCACGGCGCGGTCGCCGAGGTCCTGCTTGTACTTGCCGAGCTGGGTGGTCGGGACCTGGTCCATCACGTCGAGGTTGTCCGACAGCAGGTCGGTGTACGCCGCTTCGGCCGACGTGTAGAACTTGAAGTCGATGCCGCCGTTCTTCGGCTTGTCGTCGCCCTTGTAGTTCGCGAAGGTCTTCAGCTTGAGGTGGACCTTGTGCTCCCAGGCGCCGTCCATCTGGTACGGGCCGTTGCCGACCGGGTTCTCGCCGAACTTCGCGGGGTCGGCGTAGAAGGCCTGCGGCAGGGGTGAGTAGGCGACGTAGCCGAGCTTGTACTTGAAGCTCGACACCGGCTGGCTCAGCTTGACCGTGAACGTGGTGTCGTCGACCACCTTGAGGCCGGTCATCGTGTCGGCCTTGGGGTCGCCCTCTTCGGGGTGGACGTCCTTGAAGCCCTCGATGTCGGCGAACCACGGGTCGGCGCTCAGCTGCTTGTTCTTGGCGTTGGCGCCCCAGTTCCACGCGTCCACGAAGGACTTCGCGGTGACGGGCTCGCCGTTGTGGAACGTCCAGCCGGGCTTGATCTTGATGGTGTAGTTCTGTGCGTCGGGGCTGTCCACCTTGTCCGCCATCGCGGGTATCGGGTGGCCGTCCTTCGGGTCGAAGGTGTACAGACCGCGGAACAGCACCTGGAGGATGCGGCCGCCCTGGTTCTCGTTCGCGTTCGCCGGCTGGAGCGGGTTCTGCGGCTCGCCGCTCTGATAGCTGTAGACACCGTTCGGGTTGCCGGCCGGAGCGCTGCCGCCCGCACTCGGCGAACTGCCACCTGCGTTCTTGCTGTCGCTGCCGCTGCTGCACGCGGTCGCGGCCAACGCGACCACCGTCAGCGCCGCGCCGACCTTCACGCGCGTAGATCCACGCACGGTCTGCCTCCTCGAAGACTCTTCGGACAGGAAGGGGGGAGGGCATTGCGATCTTGTCGGCGTCCGAGGCCGTGCAGGGGGACGAGCGCGAAATACCTCTCGGACGCAAGCGCAACTATCCGACGGCATATCGACCTACAGCCAGGCTTGGACGATTGCATTTCAGTTAAGCCTGCCGCCGAAATTCCTGCGAAAAGCCGCCGCATCGGGACGAATCGCGCGACGGTCGCGGAGATCCCGATCACCGCTCAACGGTTCCCGCTGTTCGATGAGCGCACTTGACGGCGATCAATCCGGAAAAACCCGATGACCCACGGTCCGGACTATGAGCCGCCGAATGAGTCGATACATCCGCGGATCGATCGGTTGAACGATCTTCCCGAGCCCGCATTCCGAATATAACAGCCGAACGGTTTGCAGAAACGGAATGCGATCAAGAAAAAGGCGCGGCCGGCGGCCGCGCCTTTTTCTTGTTCTTTCGATGTTCTTTTTTGCTCATTCCCGACTGTTATTGATCGCCTCGCGGCGACCCGGCCGGGAGCGTCAGGAGCGCTTGGCGCGCGACGCCGCGCGGGCCCGCTCCTGCTGGTTCAGCACCACCTTGCGGATGCGCACCGTCTCCGGGGTGACCTCCACGCACTCGTCCTCGCGGCAGAACTCGAGGGCCTGCTCGAGCGACAGCTTGCGCGGCGGGATGAGCTTCTCGGTCTCGTCCGCGGTGGACGAGCGCATGTTCGTGAGCTTCTTCTCCTTCGTGATGTTCACGTCCATGTCGTCGGAGCGCGAGTTCTCGCCGACGATCATGCCCTCGTACACCTCGACGGTCGGCTCGATGAACAGCGTGCCGCGCTCCTGGAGGTTGGTCATCGCGAACGCGGTCACCACGCCGGAGCGGTCGGCCACCAGCGAGCCGTTGTTGCGGGTGCGCAGCTCGCCGACCCACGGCTCGTAGCCCTCGTGGATGCTGTGCGCGATGCCGGTGCCGCGGGTCTCGGTGAGGAACTCGGTGCGGAAGCCGATGAGGCCGCGGGCCGGGACCACGAACTCCATCCGGATCCAGCCGGTGCCGTGGTTCGTCATGGTCTCCATTCGACCCTTGCGGCTCGCCAGGAGCTGGGTGATCGCGCCCAGGTACTCCTCGGGCGAGTCGATGGTCAGGCGCTCGAACGGCTCGTGCACCTTGCCGTTGATCTCCTTGGTGACCACCTGCGGCTTGCCGACGGTCAGCTCGAAGCCCTCGCGGCGCATCTGCTCGACGAGGATCGCCAGCGCCAGCTCGCCGCGGCCCTGGACCTCCCACGCGTCGGGGCGCTCGGTCGGCAGGACCCGCATCGACACGTTGCCGACCAGCTCCTTGTCCAGGCGGTCCTTCACCAGGCGCGCGGTGACCTTGTGGCCCTTGCCCGCCTTGCCGACCAGCGGCGAGGTGTTGGTGCCGATGGTCATCGAGATGGCCGGCTCGTCGACGGTGATGAGCGGCAGCGGACGCGGGTCCTCCGGGTCGGCGATGGTGTCGCCGATCATGATCTCCGGGATGCCGGCGATCGCGATGATGTCGCCGGGGCCGGCCTCCTCGGCGGGCTTGCGCTCCAGCGCGTCCGTCATCAGCAGCTCGGTGATGCGGACCCGCTCGATCGTGCCGTCGTGGCGGCACCAGGCGGCCTGCTGGCCCTTCTTGATGGTGCCGTTGTGCACGCGGCACAGGGCGATACGGCCGAGGAAGTTCGACGCGTCGAGGTTGGTGACGTGCGCCTGGAGCGGCGCGCCCTCGTCGTACGTCGGCGCCGCGATGGTGTCCAGGATGGTCTGGAAGAACGGCTGCAGGTCCTTGTTGTCCGGCGTGCCGCCGTTGTCCGGGCGGTTCAGCGACGCCATGCCGTCGCGGGCGCACGCGTAGACGATCGGGAACTCGATCTGCTCCTCGGTGGCGTCGAGGTCCATGAACAGCTCGTACGTCTCGTCGACGACCTCGGCGATCCGGGCGTCGGGCCGGTCGACCTTGTTGATACACAGGATGACCGGCATCTTCGCGGACAGCGCCTTGCGCAGCACGAAGCGGGTCTGCGGCAGCGGGCCCTCGGACGCGTCGACCAGCAGCACGACGCCGTCCACCATCGACAGGCCGCGCTCCACCTCGCCGCCGAAGTCGGCGTGGCCGGGGGTGTCGATGATGTTGATGGTGATCGGGTCGCCGCCGTCCGCGGGGTGGTACTTCACCGCGGTGTTCTTGGCGAGGATCGTGATGCCCTTCTCGCGCTCCAGGTCGTTCGAGTCCATGACCCGGTCGTCGACGTGCTGGTGCGCGCCGAAGGCGCCGGCCTGCTTGAGCATGGCGTCGACGAGGGTGGTCTTCCCGTGGTCGACGTGGGCGACGATGGCGACGTTGCGGATGTCGTTGCGCGTGGGCATGCGGGTGTTGGCTTCCGTTGGGCTCGGGACGTCGCATCCGCGAGGCACGTGTCGTCCGGTTCCGCCGGATATGCCGGGATGCCAGCCGGGCCGGTCCGCCGCGGCACTCCCTATCGTACGGGGCGCGGGGGTCCGGCCTCGGTCCGCGGCGGGCTCCGGGACCCGGCGGGGACCCCGCTCACGTACGGGAAACCCGGGCGACCCGGCAGAATCGTCCCTGTGAGCGATTCCTTCAGCGAGCGGATGCGGCGGCGGTGGGCACGGCGGCGGGACGACTCCGACGCCGCGTTCGGGACGCCGGGCGGCGCGCCGGACGCGGGCGGCGGCAGTTTCGGCAGCGGGCCGTTCGGCGGGTCCGGGGCGGACGCGCCGGAGACGGGCCGGGCGCCGGGGGCGGGCGGGAATCCGTTCGGGCCGGGAGCCGAGGCGCCGGAGCCGGGGTTGGCGGGCGCGCTGCCCGGCGAGCACGAGACCACCACGCGGGCCCGGCTCCTGCACGAGCGGCTGCGCGAGGCCTACGCCGCCGGGGATGTGGCGACGGTGTCGCAGCTCGCCGACCTGATGCCGGACGGGCCGCTGGCGCAGCCGTACCGCGCGTACGGCCAGGTGCTGGCCGCCGAGGCGCGCGCCGACGACGCGCAGGCGGTGGAGCTGGCCCGCGGATTCCTGGAGCGGCTGCACCCGGCGGACCACGAGTGGGAGACGGCGCGGACGCTCTTCGGCGAGGTCGCCGTCCAGGCACTGGTCATGGGCGCCGTCCCGCTGGCCGGAAACCTGGCCGCCGCGGAGGACGCGCTCCGGCAGACCGACTACATGCTGCACCCCTCCGGCGCGCTCCTGAAGTTCGCCGAGGAGGAGGAAGGCCACCCGCTCCTGCTGGTCCTGCACGGCAAGCCGGAAAAGGCGGTCCGCGCCGCCCGCCGCGAAGTCCGCGCGGAAAAGCGCGGCACCCGCGCGGGCTACGCCGACGCACTGTGCACCTACGCCTTGGCCGCGTGCGCGGCGGGCGACATCGACGCGGCCCGCGAAGCCCTGGCCGAAGCCGACCGCGCCCTCCCGGGCCGCCCCCGCGTGACGGCGACGCGGGCCCGGATCGAGACCAGCCCGGCGGCGACGGTGCGGGAGGAGTGACCCCCGGGCTACGCCGGTAACAGATTGGCCAAACCGGCGATCATGCCCGGTCGGGTATGCAACAAATTCGGCCATGACCAGGTCCGATCGCCGTTCGACGCGGCAGAAGCGTCCGAGGCTCCGCGGCCCGATGCTCCCCTTCCTGCTGTGCTATCTGCCGGCTGTGGTGCTCGTGCCGCAGCTGGACAAGGACCATGCGGGCGGGTCCGCGGTGTTCGGCGGGCTGCTGCTGGGATTCCTCGCGGCGTCTTTCATCTACGGACTGTTCTCCGCTCTGTGGGCCGCCGCGGTGGGGCTGCCCAGCGCCCATGTCGTCCTGGGTCTCGGCGCTTTCCGGTCGTCGCACCTGCGCGGCGACCTGCTGGTCGTACGGCGGGGGCTCCCCCTCGTGGCGACCACGCTGCGCCCGTTCGACCCCGGGCTTCCCGGCGCCGTCCCGCGTTACTGGGCCGCGCAGGCGCTGACCGCCGCGAGCATGGCCGGCAGCGCGGTCGCCGCGTTCGCCGTTCCGGGCGGCCTCGGCGTCGGCCTGTGCGGCGCAATCGTGCTGGCGACCGCGGCGTTCCTGGGGCAGTTCCAGCCGGGCGCCATGGGCTGGACCGTATTCGTCCTGCCGTTCCGCGGTGCCGCGGCCATGCCGCCCGGCGGAACGCTCCGCAAGGCGGCGTGGCCGGTTTTCAGCGCCGCCTCCGTAGGCGATACCGCCGCGATCCGCGCGGCTATCGCGGCCGGGACCACCACCGCGGGCGAGGCCGCGGTTCTGGAGGCCGGCATCGCGTTGACGGAGGGGCGGTACGACGACGCCGAGGCGCTTGCCGCCGGAGTTCCGCCGGATGCCGAGCCGCCCGCGACGGCGGCCGCGGCCCTCGTCAGGCTGCGTGCCGGCTACTACCGCACGATGCGGCAGGAAAGCCGCGGCACGGTGCTGCTCGCCGCCGGCCCCGACGTCGACGCCGACCGGCTGATCGCGGCCGCCCGCACGGGCCCGATGCTCACTCTCGCCGGTGACGGCGAAGCTCTGCACGCGCTCCACAACGGGGACACCCGTGCCGCCTTGCGCCACTGCCGGATCGGTCTGCGCCTGGTGTCTGGTGCCGCGGCCGCGGCGCAAATCCACTGCACCGCCGCGCTCGCGCTCGCCCGGGACGACCGGCCGGGCGACGCAATTCGCCGCCTTGCCAAAGCCCGGCGGCTCGCGCCCGGGCTGCCGAGGCTCGCCGACGTCGCGCCCTGCTGCCGGAAAGCGTCGCGCCCGCGGAAAGGTGATCTTGAATTCCTTGATCGGGAATTCAAGATCGAAAATCCGACCACCCGCGATTCGATCCACACCGGTCGCATTCCGCCTCGGTCCCCGCCCCCGCCGGAAATCCGCGCGCGGTCGCGAAAAAGATCCACAGGGTACTTTCCAACCAATCATGGATCGCGCCACACTTCCGGGGTTCGCACCGCGAGCGGCCGCCGGCGTGATCCGGCATGCCCGCGTACGAAAATGCACGTCCGCAACACCGACCAACCGGTCCCCCGACGGCGCGGGACCGGCGACCAGGGGGTGAGCGCGCGACATGACGGCGATCGTGGACTACGACCTGACCCGGGCCCGGCGCAAGCTGGACGAACTCGACCGGGTCCTCAGGTCGGTGAAGAACCGGATGGGGAACACGCTGGACGTGCGCCGCGTATGCGGTGACGTCGACCGGCTGAAGGATTCCCTCGACCTGCTGTGCGAACACGCGCCGCCCGCGGGCCCGTCCGAGCCGCGCGAAGACGCTCCCTCACCACTCGAACCGCTTCCCGAAGTGCCGTACGACCCCGCCCTGTTCGCCGATGCGGACGACGAGGGCATCGGCGGCATGCGGCCCCAGCGGACGTAGCGGGGCACGCACCCACAGAGGACGACCGTCAGCCGAGAAGGGCACCCACGCATGGCCACCGGCACCGCCGCGCCCGGAAGGGCGCAGATCAAGGAACGGCACCTCCGTACGGACCGCTGGTGGCTGGCCCCGGCCGTCACCGTGACGATCCTGGTCGCGTTCATCATCTACTCGACCTGGCGGGCCTTCGCGAACGCCGACTACTTCGCCGAACCGTACGTCTCGCCGTTCTATTCGCCATGCCTGGCGGAAAACTGCGACAGCATGCCGATGAGCGCCAACGTCCCGGTCTTCGGGGACTGGTGGCGACTGTCCCCGGCGCTGATCGTGCTGATCTTCCCGCTCGGCTTCCGCCTCACCTGCTACTACTACCGCAAGGCCTACTACCGCGGCTTCTGGGCGTCGCCGTCCGCGTGCGCGGTGCCCGAGCCGCGGTCGAAGTACAGCGGTGAGACGAAGTTCCCGCTGATCGTCCAGAACATCCACCGCTACTTCCTGTACTTCGCGATCCTCGTCGGCGGCATCCTCACCTGGGACGTGATCATCGCCTTCCGCGACGAGCACGGCGCGTGGGGGCACATGGGCCTGGGCACCCTGGTGCTGCTCGCCAACGTCACGCTGATCTGGGCGTACACGCTCTCCTGCCACTCGTGCCGGCACATCGTCGGCGGGCGGCTCAAGCACTTCTCCAAGCACCCGGTGCGGTACCGCTACTGGCAGCTCGTCAGCCGCCTGAACGTGCGCCACATGCAGCTGGCGTGGGCGTCGCTGTTCAGCGTCGCGATCGCGGACTTGTACGTGTACCTGGTCGCGTCCGACGCGTTCGCCGACCCGCGCTTCTTCTGAGTCCGCATGTGAGTCATCCACGTACCGGGAAAGGCACCGAGCTTTCATGTCCAAAGAAGTGGAACGGCACAGCTACGACGTCGTCGTGATCGGGGCCGGCGGCGCCGGGCTCCGGGCGGCGATCGAGGCGCGGATGCAGGGCAAGCGCACGGCGGTCATCTGCAAGTCCCTGTTCGGCAAAGCGCACACGGTCATGGCCGAGGGCGGCATCGCCGCCTCGATGGGCAACGTCAACAGCAACGACAACTGGCAGGTGCACTTCCGCGACACGATGCGCGGCGGCAAGTTCCTCAACCTGTGGCGCATGGCCGAATTGCATGCCAAGGAAGCCCCGGACCGGGTCTGGGAGCTGGAGTCGTGGGGCGCGCTCTTCGACCGCACCCAGGACGGCCGGATCAGCCAGCGCAACTTCGGCGGCCACGAGTACCCGCGCCTCGCGCACGTCGGCGACCGCACCGGCCTGGAGCTGATCCGCACGCTCCAGCAGAAGATCGTCGCCCTCCAGCAGGAGGACTTCAAGGAGCACGGCGACTACGAGGCCCGCCTGAAGGTCTTCCAGGAGGCCACCGTCACGCGCCTACTGACCGTGCCGGACGCGGGCAGTGAGACCGGCAACCGGATCACCGGCGCGTTCGGCTACTGGCGCGAGTCGGGCCGGTTCGTGGTCTTCGAGGCGCCCGCGATCGTGCTGGCGACCGGCGGCATCGGGAAGTCGTTCAAGGTCACCTCGAACTCGTGGGAGTACACGGGCGACGGCCAGGCGCTCGCGCTGCTGGCCGGCGCCTCGCTGGTCAACATGGAGTTCGTGCAGTTCCACCCGACGGGCATGGTCTGGCCGCCGAGTGTGAAGGGCATCCTGGTCACCGAATCGGTGCGCGGCGACGGCGGGGTGCTGCGCAACTCCGAGGGCAAGCGCTTCATGTTCGACTACATCCCGGACGTGTTCAAGGAGAAGTACGCGAAGTCCGAGGAGGAAGGCGACCGCTGGTACACCGACCCGGACAACAACCGGCGCCCGCCCGAGCTGCTGCCCCGCGACGAGGTCGCCCGCGCCATCAACTCCGAGGTCAAGGCGGGCCGCGGCACCCCGCACGGCGGTGTGTACCTGGACGTGTCGACCCGCCTGCCCGCGGACGTCATCCGGCGCAAACTCCCCTCCATGCACCACCAGTTCAAGGAACTCGCGGACGTCGACATCACCGCCGAGCCGATGGAGGTCGGCCCGACCTGCCACTACGTGATGGGCGGCATCGAGGTCGATCCGGACACCGCCGCCACACCCGGCGTGCTGGGCCTGTTCGCGGCCGGCGAGGTGGCCGGCGGCATGCACGGCAGCAACCGGCTCGGCGGCAACTCGCTGTCCGACCTGCTGGTGTTCGGCCGCCGTGCGGGGCTGTACGCGGCCCAGTACGTCGACGAGTTGGGCGAGGAGCGCCGCGACGTCGCCGAAGAGCAGCTCGACGAGGCCGCCGCGGAGGCGCTCGCGCCGTTCGGCAACGAAGGTGCGGAGAACCCGTACTCGGTCCACCAGGAACTCCAGCAGACGATGAACGACCTCGTCGGCATCATCCGCCGCGAGGGCGAGATGGCCGAGGCGCTCACCCGTCTGGAGGAGCTGAAGGAGCGCGCCGCCAAGGCGGGTGTCGAAGGCCACCGGCAGTTCAACCCCGGCTGGCACCTGGCGATCGACCTGCGGAACATGCTGCTGGTCTCCGAGTGCATTGCGAAAGCGGCGCTGGAGCGGGAGGAGAGCCGCGGCGGGCACACCCGCGAGGACCACCCCGGCATGTCCGCGGAGTGGCGCCAGGTCCTGCTGACCTGCACTCTCGCCGCGGACGGCGGGCACGTCGACCTGGTGCGGCGCTCCCCCGAGCCGATGCGTGCCGACCTGCTTGCGCTGTTCGAGCGCGACGAGCTGATGAAGTACCTGACCGACGCCGAACTGCCCGCCGACGCGCAGGCCGAGGCCACGCGAGCGGACGCGGAAGAGGAAGGCAACTGATGTCGTACAAAGCGAACTTCCGCGTCTGGCGCGGCGACGCGGACGGCGGCGAGCTGCGCGACTACACGGTGGAGGTGAACGAGGGCGAGGTCGTCCTCGACATCATCCACCGCCTCCAGGCCACCCAGGCGCCCGATCTCGCGGTGCGGTGGAACTGCAAGGCCGGCAAGTGCGGTTCGTGCAGCGCGGAGATCAACGGGCGGCCGCGGCTGCTGTGCATGACGCGCATGAGCACGTTCACCGAGGACGAGACCATCACCGTCACGCCCATGCGGACGTTCCCGGTGACCCGCGACCTGGTGACCGACGTGTCGTTCAACTACGCCAAGGCCCGCGAAGTCCCGTCGTTCACCCCGCCGGAGGGGCTGGAACCTGGCGACTACCGCATGCAGCAGGTGGACGTCGAGCGCTCGCAGGAATTCCGCAAGTGCATCGAGTGCTTCCTGTGCCAGAACACCTGCCACGTGATCCGCGACTTCGAGGACAACAAGCCGGCGTTCTCCGGGCCCCGTTTCCTCATGCGGATCGCCGAGCTGGACATGCACCCGCTCGACGTGGCCGACCGGCAGAAGTCCGCCCAGGAGGAACACGGCCTGGGCTACTGCAACATCACCAAGTGCTGCACCGAGGTGTGCCCCGAGCACATCAAGATCACCGACAACGCGCTGATCCCGATGAAGGAGCGCGTCGCCGACCGCAAGTACGACCCGCTGGTGTGGCTCGGCAACAAGATCCGCCGCCGCTCCAGCTGACCGCACTCCCCCACGCGGAGCCCGCGGTCACCCGGCCGGATCGTCGTCCGCCGGGTCGGGCAAAGGCAGTTCGAACCACACGATCTTGCCGTGCCCGGCCCGGCGGCTGCCCCAGCGGTCCGCCAGCGTCGTGACCAGCTGCATCCCGCGGCCGCCCTCGTCGGTGTCCCGCGCCTCGCGCAGCCGGGGCAGGCTCGGCACGGCGTCCGCCACCTCGCACAGCAGGTTCCGCCCGCGCAGCAGCCGGAGCCGGATCGGACCGGCGCCGTACCGCAGCGCGTTGGTGACCAGCTCGCTCACCAGCAGCTCGGCGATGTCGACGAGCGATTCGAGATCCCAGTCGTGCAGGGTCTTGCGGGTCAGTTCGCGGGCGCGCGCGACGACCGGCGGCTCGGCGGGCAGCCACCACGACGCCACCGCGTTCGACGGCAGCGCGTCCAGTCGGGCCATCAGCAACGCGACGTCGTCGAACCCGAGTTCCTTGTGCAGCGACGAAATGACCGCGTCGGACGCCTCCTCCAGCGGCCCGTGGTGCTGCGCGATCGCGTCGCACAGCAGCCCGATGCCGGTGTCCAGGTCGCGTTCCCGGGTCTCCACCAGGCCGTCGGTGTAGAGCACGAGCAGGCTGCCCGGCTCGACGGACAGCTCCTTCTGCTCGAACGGCACCCCGCCCACGCCCAGCACCGCGCCGGACGGCGGATCCACGACGACCGGCAGCCCGCCGGGCGACACCAGCACCGGCGGCAGATGCCCGGCGGAGGCGAACTCGCAGGTCCGGGCGACCGGGTCGTAGACCACGTATACGCAGGTGGCGTAGTGGAGTTCGCCGAGGCTGGCGACGATGTCGTCGAGATGGCCCATCACCTCGGCGGGCGGCAGGTCGAGGCCCGCGAGCGTGCGCACGGCGGTGCGCAACTGCCCCATCACCGCGGCGGCGTGCACGCCGTGGCCCATGACGTCTCCGACCACCAGCCCGATGCGCCCGCCGGACAGCGGCAGCACGTCGAACCAGTCGCCGCCCACTTCGGTGACCAGGCTGCCCGGCAGGTAGCGGTAGGCGACCGCGACGCCCGGGATCTCCGGCAGCTCCTGCGGCAGCAGGCTGCGCTGGAGCATCACCGCGGTGTCCCGCTGGCGGTGGTAGAGCCGCGCGTTGTCCACCGACACCGCGGCGCGGGCGCCGAGTTCGGTGGCGAGCGTCAGGTCGTCCGGGTCGAACGCGGGGCGGCCCTCGCCGCGGCCCAGCAGCAGCGTGCCGAGCACGATGCCGCGGGCGCTCAGCGGCACCACCATGAGCGTGTGCACGCCGAGCACGCGGGCGGATTCGGCGCGGCCGGTGTCGCGGATCAGCTCCTCGTACATGTCGTCCTGGATGTTCTGCACCAGGTACGAGCCGCCGCTGCGCAGGCACCGCCCGAACGTCGAGTCGGCGGAGTACACCAGCCGCGACCCCTGTTCGAGGAGTTCGTCGGTGTACCGGCCCGGCCGGGCGCCGCGCGAGGCCGCCCGGTACATCACGGTCTGGTCGCCGTGCACGCCGGACGGCAGCTCCTCGCCGATCATCACGGCTTCGAGCAGGTCGACGGCGGCCAGGTCGGCGAATCCCGGCACCACGGAGGCGGCGAGTTCCTCGGCGATGCGCGGGATGTCCAGCGTCGCGCCGATCCGAGTGCCGGCCTCGTTGAGCAGCGCGAGCCGTTTGCGGGCCGCGTCGACCTTGACCATGGCGTAGTGCCGCTCGGTCACGTCGATGAGCGAGCAGCTCACCCCGAGGGTCTTCCCGCCCTGCGCCTGAAGGCGGTTGTAGGACATCGACCAGACCGTCCGCGGGCCGCCGTCGGCCGGAATCGGGCCGAAGATGCGCGAGTCCACGACGGGTTCGCCGGTGTCCAGCACGCGCTGCTGGATCGTGCGCACGCGCGCGGTGTCGATGCCCGGCATCACGTCGGCGATGGTCTTGCCGATGTGGTCGGAGACCGGGACGCCGTCCATCGCCGCGAGGGCCTCGTTCGCCGCGACGTACTTCAGGTCGGTGTCGAAGATCCCCACGCCGATCGGCGACTGGTCGAACAGCGCCTGCCGGATCGCCAGGTCCGACTCGACCCGGTGCAGCGCGTCCGCCTCGACCGAGGTGATGAGCACCGAGCTGTTGCCCTCGGCGTCGGTCACGAACGCCGACCGGGACTCGAAGTCGTGGACGCTGCCGTCCGCCTTGCGGATCCGGTACGTGCTGCCGATCAGCTCGACGTCCATCATCTGCCGGCTGATCGCGTCGCCGCGTTCCGGGGTCAGCGGCGGGTCGAGCAGATCGCCCGCCCACGTGCCGAGGACCTCCTCGCGGGTGTACCCGAACAGCTCCTCGGCGGAGCGGCTCCACATGGTGATCAAGCCGTCGGCGTTCAGCACCCACGTGGCGCTGGGCACGAGGTCGTACAGGGTTCCGGGCGCCACCGAGTTGGGGGTGGTGCCCCCGGAAGGCCCCTCGCCGCTCTGCCCCTGATCCATGGACCGCGGATCCCTCACGTCGCCGGTTTCGTTGGTGTCGAGAAGCCGCTTCCCCGATTCGCGGCTTTTTCACGCCTTTTGCGAGCCTGGCCGGAGTACACCCGGCCGGTCAGCCGCCGCGGTGCGCGGCCATGAGGCGCGCCACCACCGGGACCGCATCGCGGTCCTGCGGCAGCCACGCCACGTCGTCCAGTTCGCCGGGGCCCAGCCAGCGCAGTTCGGAGTGGTCTTCCAGCGGCTCCGGCTCCGGTTGGCCGCCGAGCAGCTCGGCGTGCCACAGGTGCAGGACGTAGCCCGGGTTGAGCGGCCAGCTGCCGGGGAGCCGGCGCACCGCGCGGACCTCGACGCCCAGCTCCTCGCGGCATTCGCGGACCACGGTGACGTCCTCGGTCTCCCCGGGTTCGAGCTTGCCGCCCGGGAACTCCCAGCCGCCGGCCAGGTGCGCGGGTGCGCTGCGGCGGGCCGCAAGGACCTTGCCGCCGTGCAGGATCGCCGCGCCGACGACCACGATCAGGCCGTCTTCACGGGCGGGGTCTCCGGCGGCCTCCGGGCCTCCGGTGCGCGGGCGGTCGGTCATGCCGGACCACTTTACGGCTTCCGGGGCCGTTGGGGGGTCTTGGCGGGATACCGGCGCTGTCCCGGTTCCGCAGCTTGGGGCAATCGGGGTGTGCGGGTGCCCCGCGTGGAGTCTTGACGTGCGGGCGCGCGCGTACCAGCGTCGTCGGCATGCCGGAACTCCTGACTGACATCGCACTCACCGTCGCCGTCAACGACCTGGACGGCTGGACGGGCGACCGCAAGGCGATCCGCCGGACCGTGGAAGCGCCCGACTTCCCGACCGCGATCCGCATCGTCGACACCGTCGCGATCGCCGCCGAGGACATGAACCACCACCCGGACATCGACATCCGCTGGCGGAACCTGCACTTCCTGCTCACCACGCACGACGCCGGCGGGGTGACGGAACTCGACACCCGGCTGGCCGCCAACATCGACGCGATCGTGCGGGACTTCGGCGGGAAGTGACACGGTCGGCGCGCCGCGGGATTGTTTTCCGGATAATCGGGATAAAAGGGACGTCACGTGTCTTCCCGTCGAGACCTCCGGAGTGACGCCGCCGTGCCGCACCGCCGAATCCGCAAGGCGCTCGCCGCCGCGCTTCTGGTCATCGCCCCCGCCCTCGCGCTCGCCGGCTGCGGCGCCGGCAACGACGCGGAGACCCTCCAGATCGCGCCGGACACCCCCGCCACCACCCTCGGCTCGCTCAAAGTGCAGAACGTCGTGCTGGTCAGCCCCGCGGTGGGCCGCGGCGGGCCGCTCGCCGTCACCGGGTCGATCTACAACGGCGGGACCGCGCCGGACCAGCTCCAGCAGGTCACCGTCAACGAACTGCCGCAGCCGGCCGTGTTCACGCCCACCCCGCAGCGGCCGGAGATGCGCATCGGCCCGAACGAGACGCTGCAGCTCGGCGGCCCGGGGAACGCCACCGCCGTGGTGCCGAACCCGGCCGACCTGGTGACGGCGGGCCAGTCCCGGCGCGTCACCTTCCGCTTCGCCCGGGAGGGCGAGGTCACGATGTGGGTGACGGTGCAGCCCGCGACCGGCATCTACGCGGGCTTCGGGCCGGTCGCCGCAATCGCGGGGCAGTAAAGCCGGTAGGAGCCCGGCACGAGACCGGCAGAAACCCGGCAGGAAACCAAGGCCGCGCCTAGACCGGCGGGTACCAGACCTGCCCCTGGCTGTTGTCGCAGGTGCGGGCCCGCGGCACCGCACCCGTCCGGCCCGCACCGCCGCCGGTCCCCGCATCGAGGCAGGCGTTCCGGGAGCCGTTGACGATCCGGCCGGCGGCATCCGGGATCCACCGCTGCTCCGGTGTCCCGTCGCACTCGACCAGCGACAACGCACCGTCGCGCCCGTTCTCCAGGCACAGGCCGGCGTGCACCAGCGTCCCGTCCGGCGGGCGCGACCAGCTCTGCGACGGCTGGGCGTTGCAGGTGCCCACGTTCGCGGCACGGGCGCCGTCGGGCCATTCCAGGCACAACCCCGGCAGCGCCGAGGTCACGGCGCCGGAGGGGATGCCCGCGGCCGCGGAGAACGAGAAGGACTCGGTGGCGAGTCCCACGCCTCCGTCCCACACCTCGAAGCCCGCCTGCGCCGCGCACAGCGCGGAATCACCGGGGACGTAGCCGCGCTGCACGGCGTCGCGGGTGAACGCCCGCAGGTCGAGGTTCACCACCTCGTCGACCGGCGTGGTCAGCGCGTAGACGATGAGCGTGTGGCCGCCGCTGACCGGCTTCGGCGGCTCGTACACCGAGAACGACAAGGCCCCGACGCGGAACGGGTCGGGCGCCAGCTTGCCCGACGGGCGCTTGTTGCGGCTGTCGATCCAGATCATCAGCTCGGCGCTGTCCGTGAACGAGCACTGGCCGGGCACCGAGCTGTACCAGAGGTCATAGGAGGCGTTATACGTCCCGGAGTCGACCGTGCGCGTCCGCCAACTGCTGGTCGCGTACTGGAGTTTGTCGACGCGGATCGGCAGCGGGCCGCCGGTCGGCGGGGTCGTGATGTGCGCGTAGGCGCCGGGCCCGCGCTGCGGGTCGACCACGGTCCGCCCGGTCACGCCGCTCTGGGTGATGCGGAAGTCCGCGCCGCCGCGGCTCTGCACGCACAACCCGCCGACCGCGTTCCACTCGTTCGGGTTGACCAGGTAGCGGCCGCTGTCGACGGTGCGGGCCGGGTGCCGGTTCTCCTCTGTCGAGCACAGGTCGCCGGGTTCGGGCATGACCTGCGCGACCGCCTTCGGCGGCGGCGCGGCCACGGCCTGCGGGGCGCGTACCTTTCCGGCCACGCGCGGCGGCATCAGGACCCATACGGCCAGCACCGCGCCCAGCAGGGCCGCGGAGACCGCGCCGGCCGCGTAGGGGCGCGTGCGGGCGGCGTTCCACAGCCGGACGAGGCCTTTCCGGACTTCGTCCATGGGTCACCGCGCCTTGGTCGTGGTCTTGGTCCCCGTGGGCTTCGTCGGCTTCGTCGTGGACTTGGGGGGCTTGGTCGTCGGGGGCGCGGTGGTCGGAGCGGTGGTGTCCGCCGGGCCCGGCGAGCCGCCCGACGGAGACGGGTCCGAGGCGGGTTCTAGGCTGGTCAGGGGCTTGGCGTTGAAGGTCCACTTGACGTCGTACATCGGATCCTCCATCCCCTGCCGGTAGGCCGCCGCGGCGTCCGGTGAGTTGGAGATCCGCCAGTCCGCCTCGCGTTCCTTGCGCGCCTCGTACCAGATGACGCCGATGATGTCCGGATCGCCGGGCAGCTGCCGGAACATCTCCTGGATCCACGACGCCTTCTTGTGGTCGAAGTCGACCGCGCCGGTCTCGGTGATGACGATCGGCCGGGACGTGAACTCGCGAAGCTGTCGGAGCGTGGGGCGGAAGATCTCGTCGAAGGACATGTACTTCTCCGCGCCCTTGGTGCCGTAGTAGCCGGAGAGGCCGATCCAGTCCACGTAGTCGTCGCCGGGGTACACGGATTTGAGCGGTGCGGCGTTCTCGTAGTCGCGGTTCGGACTCCACACCCACGTCACGTCGGTGGCTCCGGCGCGCTCGAAGATGTCGTGCACGTGCCGCCACGCCTGGATGTATTGGTCGGGGGTGTTGCCGTTCGCCTGGACGGCCCACGGGTACCAGTAGCCGTTCATCTCGTGCGCGAACCGGATGCCGACCGGATATCCGAGGTTCTTGATGCCGTTGGCCCACGTGGTGATGTAGTCGTCGAACTTGCCGGCGACGATGTTGGCCAGCGCGTACTCGGGCTGGTTGCCGCGCTGCATCTCGTCCCTGGACTCCTTGGTGAAGTCCCAGGGCTCCCAGGCCAGCAGCGGCATCATGCCGCGCTTCGCGACCTGGTCGAAGAGCCGCCTGTCGAACGTCGAGTCGGCCCAGCCCACGGAGAACTGCAGCACCTGCGGGTCGTGTCCCACGGCCTGCTGGAAGGCGTCCAGCGGCTCCAGGTCGTAGGAGCCGCGGGCCGTCATGATGCCGAGGAACTTCTTGCCCGGCTCGGGGAACCGGCTGATCGGCTCCATGGTGCGGCGCTGGCCGACCCACGGCGGGGGCGGCTGGTAGGTCGGGACCGGGCCCACGCCGGGGCGCTCGTCCGTCGTCGCCTCGACATGGGCGAGCTTGGGGCCGATGACGAACGCGTAGGCCACCATCGAGCCGAGCAGCAGCAGGATCAGGACCCGCGGAAACGTGACGCGCATGTCAGCCCGCTCCTCCCGGCTGCACCGCGGGCGTACCCGCCGCGGCTTCGTCGGGCCGGAGCGCCGCGGGCCGCGGCTCGGCCACGACGTCGTCGGCCGGCGGCCGCTCCGGCCGGCCGGACCCGGCGGGCAGCGCGGTGCGCTGGTGCGGGACCTGCCCGGCACCCGCGTCGGCGGTGGCGTCGGCCATGGCGTCGGCCGTGCGGCCGGCCGCGTCGAGGTCGACGCTGCGGCGGGCGGCGACCCACGAGATCAGCGGCGGGCCGAGCCCGGTCGCCAGGCTGACCCCGGCCCACACGCGCAGCACGGTCACGTCGTGGTGCAGGGCGAAACTCGCGCCGAGCAGTCCGGCGGCGAGCAGCGCCCACAGGAAGTGCAGCCGGAAGGTGCGGAACGACTCGGCGCTGCGCAGTTCGCCCTTGGCGGTGACCGCATAGGCCAGCGGCCGGCGGAACAGGGCGGCCACCGCGGCGGCGACGTAGACGGGCCCGGCGAAGAGCGCCAGCCCCATGCCCGCCATGCCGATTTCCCGGCGTTCGTGGGCCGCCAGGTTGAACCGCCGGAGCCACAGCCAGAGCACGAACCAGCTGCCCATGCTGGCCCCCCACAAGGCGAGCCAGTGGCTGTTGTCGACGCTCAGCGAGGTGACGCCGAACAGCAGGTACGTCGCGGTCGCGAGTCCGCCGAGCACCGTGGTCAGCGCCACACTCGGATAGTAGAACTGCACGAACCCGTAGAGGACGCGCTGCCGGAACTTCAGGCGTATCCCCCGCTGCAGCTTGCGCCGCAGCAGGATCTCCCAGATGCCGTAGGCCCAGCGCTTCTGCTGGTTGAAGTAGTCGGTCCACGACGTCGGACCCTCGCCGACCGCCAGCACGTCCGGGGTGTAGACGCCCTTCCAGCGCCGGCCGGTGGCCGGGTTGTCGGTGGCCTGGACCCGCATGCTCGTCAGGTGGTCCTCGATGATCGAGTCCTGGTAGCCGCCGATCTGCTCCCACGCGGCGGGCCGGTACAGGTGGTTCGTGCCGATCAGCAACGGCGCGTCCATGCCGTTGCCGCCGCGCTCCACGAGGCCGCTGAACAGGTACTGCTGGACGGACGCGCCGTGCGCGACCCAGTTGTCGTACATGTTCCCGTACACCTGCGGAGCGACGACGAACGCGGTGTCGGGGTCCCGGAAGTAGCCGAGGGTGCGGCGCAGGAAGCACGTCAGCGGCACATGGTCGGGGTCCATCTGCGCCACCACGTCGTAGTCGCGCTCGTGCTCGGCGCGCCAGGAGTTGTGGTTGCCGGACTTGGTCTTGGCCCGGAACTCGCCCTCCGCCTGGTTGTACTCGGGGCGGCCCTTGCGGCTGAAGTGGCGGACGCCGATCCGGGCGGCCATGGCCTTGACCGCGGGGTCGTCGCCTTCGTCGAGGATCCAGACGTCGACCGTGCCGTCGTACTCGATCTCCTTCATCGCCAGCAGTGTCCGCTCGACGATGGCGATCGGCTCCTTGGCCGGGACGATGGTGGTCAGGACCGCGACGCGCAGCCCGCTCGGCGGTTCGACGGGTATCGGATCGCGGGCGCGGAACGCGAAGAGCCAGACGGCGGCGGACTGCACCAGCCGGATCAGTTCGACGAGCACGACCACGCAGAACGCGCCGCGGGCCACGGCCAGCCGTCCCCCGTCCGACCAGCGCACGCCCGGGCCCGGGACGTGCTCGGGCAGCAGCAGCCAGCCGATGAACGCCACCGCCGCGGCGGCGTTCACCAGCACCAGCACGGTGAGCACGATCTTCGCCCCGGTCGAGGCGGTCCGGCGGTACTCGACGCGGTAGTCGCCGTCGGGGACCGGGCGCAGGGGACCCGACGTGTCCGCGCAGGCGACGTAGGCGCGGTGCGCGGCGCGGTTCTTCCGCCTGCGCCTGTTGGTCCTCCGCGTGCCCGAGCCGGCCGGGGGGCGCCGTCCGGCTGCCCTCCGGCGCCCGCGTCCGTCGCGCGTTTTCACGGCGTGTCCCGTCGTCCCCGTGTCGATCATCGTGGTGCTCAAGCCGTGATGCGTACCGAGTTCGCGATCTCGTCCAGGAGCGAAACGGGCGGTGCGTCGGCGGTACGGTCGAGGCACATTTCGAGGACGGCGATCTCCTGCGTCGACGGCGAGACCCGGACCGTCAGGATGCCGCAATAACTGCTGGGCGCGGTCTGCCCGGCGACCATGGGCAGGTCCCACAGCGCGAGGTAGCCGTCGAGCCCCTGGATCTGCACAGGAGCCTGCTTGAGCGGGCCGGTGACGCCGGGGGGCTTGGTGCCGCCCGACTGGGCGGTGATCAGCTCCTGGCCCATGCCGAGCGCCAGCGACTTGAGGTCGGACCAGCCTCCGCTCAGCAGGCGCAGGTTCTGCACGACCGTGCCCTTGGTGCAGACGCCGGCGGTGCGGCCGGTGCACGGGTACGAGGAGAGGACGTAGCGGGCTTCCTCGCTGGTCGCCTTCGGGTCGACCTGCGGGGTCCAGCCCGTGGGGACCGAGAAGGTCACACGCTGCTTCGGGCCGGTGACCACCTGGCCCCCGGGTATCTGCTTGCCGCCGGCGAGCGCCGTCCCGGCGAAGCCCTGCGGGCTGTTGACGTCACCTGGGGATGTGCTGCTCGTAGGCGTGCTCGTGGAACCCGGCTCGGCCTTGTCGTCGGACTTCCCGGAGGTGCCGAGGAAGTAGCCGCCGATGCCGGCCGCGGCGGCGAGCACGACCGCGATCGTCAGGGCGACGACACGCGTGCGCGTCTTGTTGGGCTCGACCGCTTCGAAACGGACGGGCGTCACCGGCCCCGGAATGGGCCGGTCCGCCCCGGGCCACGGCGCGGACGACGCGGCGACCGTGGGCTGCGACGCGCTTTCCTGCATTGTGAAGGGGGGCTGGGGGCCCTGCGGAGGATGCAGGCTGTTCGCCGAATCCTGCGGCTCCCCCGCGGTCTGGAGGAAGTCGGACTGCGGCCGAAAATCGTCGGTCCACGCGGTTCCGTTCCACCAGCGCAACATGTCCGGCTGCCCCGACGGGTCGCTATACCACCCGCTCGGCCTGTTGTCCGTCGCCATGGCGCGAGATGCTAGCAGTCGGGAAAAGTCCAGGTCGGCGGCGGGACAAACGCAACTATCAGTTCCGGAACGCACCTTCGCACATCGCCGGGAGAACGGGCGACAATCCCCCGCAAATCGTCGGTTCCGCGGCGCTCGCGCTAGCTCTTCGGCGGTGTCGCCAACTGGCGTACCTCGGCGGCGGTCAGCACCCGGTCGAAGACCTCGACATCGGCGATGGAGCCGCGGAACCGGTCGACGTTGCTGGTGGCGCGCCCGATCGTGAAGGGGCCTTGGGCGTTCCAGGGAGCGGGGTGGGTGAGTTCGCCCTGCAGGACGCCGTCGACGTACAGGGCCATGCGCGATGTCGCCGCGTCGAAGGTCCCGGTGAGATGCGTCCACACGCCCGTCTTGGGCGGCGCCTGCGCGGTGACGGTGCTCCACGCCGTCGGGTTCGCCGCGTCGTTCGAGGTCCGAGCGAACGCCCACGTCTTCGCGTTCAGGTTGAAGTGCAGGTAGAAACCGCTGACTTGGGTGCCGTCCTGGCCGACGACCATGCTCTGGCCGCCGGTGTCGGCGAGTTTCGCCCACGCGGTCACCGTGAAGCTCTTGGCGGTGTCGAGCACCGGGCCGTCGGTGGCGAGGCTGCCGTTGCCCGCGAACACCGCGCTGCCGCCGCGGTCGGCGGCCCAGGACACGGATCCGGCCACCGTCGCGGGGTGCCTGCCCGCGGCGTCCTGCGCCGTGCTCCCCGACTTCTCGTCCAGCCGCCAGCGGGCGACGAGCCCCTCGGTGACCGGGACGGCCGGGGCACCCGCGCTGCCGGACGCGGATGGAGCGGGCGACTCCGCGGCGGGCGCCCCGGGCTGCGGCGCGGAAGGGACCGATGGCGGGGCCGCCGCCGCGGGCTCGCCCGTCGTGCCGCCGCTGCTCTTGCCGTGCGCGCCCCAGAAGTAGCCGCCGGTCACCGACACCGCGGCGAGGGCGACGGCGGCGATGCCGGTGACGACCCTCCGCCGTACCCGGTCCGGCTCCACGGCCTCGAACAGGACCGGGGCGACCGGGGCAATCGGGGCGAGCGGCGGGGCGGCGGTCTCGGCCGCCGGTATGCGCGCCGCGGCGGGGAACGGGTCGTCGGCCCCCGGCTCGGGGCCGGCTTCCGGGCCGTCTTCGTCCTTCGTCCGCCCGGTCCAGGCGCTTCCGTCCCACCAGCGCAGCCGGTGCGGCACCCCTGCCGGGTCCGGATACCAGCCCTGCTCCAAGTTCCCCGTCATGGGCGCCGATGCTAGCCATACGGAGCCGCGCGCCGGGCCCCGGGCACCGGCCCCCGCGAACGCCGAAGGGCGGGCTCCGCGGAGCCCGCCCTTCGCCGAACGGTCAGACGTTGAAGCGGAATTCGACCACGTCGCCGTCCTGCATGACGTAGTCCTTGCCCTCCATGCGGGCCTTGCCCTTGGCGCGGGCCTCGGTGCGCGAGCCCGTCTCGACCAGGTCGTCGAACGCGATGACCTCGGCCTTGATGAAGCCGCGCTGGAAGTCGGTGTGGATGACGCCGGCCGCCTCGGGCGCGGTGGCGCCCTTCTTGATCGTCCAGGCGCGGGCTTCCTTGGGACCGGCCGTCAGGTAGGTCTGCAGGCCGAGGGTGGTGAAGCCGACGCGGGCGAGCAGCGCCAGGCCGGACTCCTCCTGGCCCATGCCCTGGAGGAGTTCGAGGGCCTCGTCGTCGGGCAGCTCGATCAGCTCGGACTCGATCTTGGCGTCCAGGAAGATCGCCTCGGCCGGGGCGACCAGCTCGCGGAGCTGGGCCTTGAGGTCCTCGTTGACCAGCTCTTCCTCGTCGACGTTGAAGACATAGAGGAACGGCTTGGCGGTCAGCAGGTGGAGTTCGCGCAGCGGCGCGGAGTCCAGGCCGGCGGCGAAGATCGTCTGGCCGCTCTCCAGCACCTTCTGGGCTTCCTCGACGGCCTTGGCGGCCTCCGCGGACTCCTTCTTGAGGCGGGATTCCTTCTGCAGGCGCGGCAGGACCTTCTCGATGGTCTGCAGGTCGGCGAGGATGAGCTCGGTGTTGATGGTCTCCATGTCGTCCCGCGGCGAGACCTTGCCGTCGACGTGCACCACGTCGGGGTCGGTGAAGACCCGGATGACCTGGCAGATCGCGTCCGACTCGCGGATGTTCGCGAGGAACTTGTTGCCCAGGCCCTCACCTTCCGAGGCCCCCTTGACGATGCCCGCGATGTCCACGAAGTCGACCGTGGCCGGGAGGACCTTCTGCGAACCGAAGATCTCCGCGAGCTTGTGGAGGCGTTCGTCCGGCACACCCACGACACCGACGTTCGGCTCGATCGTCGCGAACGGGTAGTTCGCGGCGAGCACGCTGTTCTTGGTGAGCGCGTTGAACAGGGTGGACTTGCCGACGTTGGGCAGACCGACGATTCCGATGGTGAGCGACAACGTGGCTTCCCTGGGGGTGATGGGTTCGGGTGGAGGGCGGCCGGGACGCGGCCATACCTTGCTTCAGTCTATCGACCGGCCGACACGCCTCGGCCCGCGGCCGCGGGCCTGGTCCGGAGCCACGCGCGAGGGCTACGCTGCGCGGCACATCGCGACACGGGGGTGAGTGATGGCCGGAACACGCATGAACCGGGTGGCCTACCCGAACCATGTGGTGTGGCAGGGGCTGCGGATCGGCCGGATCCTCGGCAACGCCGTCCTCGGGGTGGCGGCCATCGGTGTATCCGTCCCCGCCTTCGTGGCGGCTGCGGGCGATTCTCACGGCGACCGGACGAAGCTGCTCGTCCTCGGCGCGGCGCTGCTCGCCGCCGGAGGCCTGCTTGTGGGCTGCGTGGTGCGGCGTGCCCGGGTGCACGCGGCACGCCGGTTCGTGATCCGCCCCGACGCCGTCGTCCTCGTGGACGGCGCCCGGACCCTGCCGATCGCGTGGGACGCGATCGCCGCCCTCCGCCTGGGGCTTCGGGTCGGCGAACGCACCGACGCGGGCGTCGTGACCCTGCACCTGAGCCTGCGCGACGACTCGGTCCACATCCGCCGCATGGCCTACGTGGAAGAAGGCATGTTCCGCGCACTCGCCCTCGACCTGTGCCAGGGGTTGGCCGGCCGCCCGGTGCAGTTCACCGTCCAGGGCCCGCAGGTCGTCGCCGACGAGGTCGCCGCGCGGATGGCGGCAGGGCGGCCGCCGCGACCGTTCGGGCCCTGAGGACATCGGCGGCAGCCCGCTGCCGCGCCCGCGCGTCGCGGAAGTAGGCTCTCGCGCACACCGCCCGAGGGACGGCCAAGCGGTGGCCCTGCCCCGGCAAAGGGATGCGGGGGGCCTGTGCCGCGCGGCACGTCGCGGCACAGGGGTGAGTGGTGGACGAGCTACGCAGGAACCGGGTGGCCTACCCGGACCACATCGTGTGGCAGGGAACGCGGATCCGCTGGATCGCGTACAACGCCTTAGCCGCGGTGGTGTTCTTCGGCGCGGCGGCGCCCGCGTTCCTGGCGGCCGCGGGCGACTCCGGCGCGGCACGGACCAGGCTGCGCGTCGTCGGCTGGGTCCTGGCCGCCGCGGGTCTCCTGTTCGCGGCCGGCTGCCTGCGCTACTGCCGGATCCAGGCCCGGCGACGGATCGAGATCCGCCCCGACGCCGTCGTCCTCGTGGACGGCAGGCGTGCCGTGCCGATCGCGTGGGACACGATCGCCTCCGTCTGGCTCGGGTGCCGCCTGAGTGTCCGCACCGACCGGGCCACGGCGAGTCTGAACCTCACCCTGCACAACGGCGACATCGAGTACCGCAGCCTGGCCTACGTCGAGGAAGGCATGTTGCGCGCGCTCGCCGTCGATGTGTGCGAGGGGCTCGCCGGACGCCAGGTGCGGTTCACCGTCAAGGGCCCGCAGGTCGTCGCCGACGAGGTCGTGACGCGGATGGCGCGCGGACGGCAGCCGCGCTCGTTCGAGCCCTGACGGCATTGGCGGCAACCCGCTGCCGGCGCCGCGCGTCGCGGAAGTAGGCTCTCGCGCACACCGCGCGAGGGGGGCTTCGGCGCGCACGTCGACGACACCTCGGGGATGACCGTATGAGTGGCACGGGGAACCGGGAAACGCACCCGGACTACGTTCTGTGGCAAGGCGAGAAGTTCGGCAAGCTGCTGTTCGCGGCGGCGATCCCGCTGCTGCTGATGCCGATGGACATGGCCGACATCGCCGACAGCACCGGGCTGCCGAAGGGCGCGATGACCGGGCTGGCGGTCCCGCTGGCACTGATCCCGGTGCTGGCGTTCTACGTGTACAAGCACCGGCGCATCGCGATCTCCGCGCAGGGGCTCGTGCTGTACGGCATGACGAAGAACCGGTCGGCCGCGTGGGGCGACATCGCCGCGGTCACGGTCAAGCTGCGCGAGGGCAGCGGCGAATCGCCGAGCAGCTTCGCCCTGCACGCACAGCTGCGGGCGGGCGGGACGCTCAAGCACACGGTGAACTTCGTCGAGGCGGAGATGCTGCCGTGGTTCGCCCGCGACATCCGCGACGCGGCAGCGCCCTGGCACATTCCGTTCGAAGCGAAGGGCTCGCGCGCACCGCTCCAGCGGCTGCAGGCCCTCGACGCCCAGGAGGCGGCGGCGCGGGCTGCGCAGCAGGCGGGGAATCCGTTCGGGGCGGCGGGCGGTGCGCAGGGCTACGGCGCGCCTGGCGTGCCGCAGCAGGGCCCGTATGGCGGTGCGCCCGCACCCCAGCCCCAGCCCTACGGCATGCCGCCGACCGCACAGCCGGGCCCCTACGGCGCCGCACCCGCGCCGTACCCGGGGCAGCAGGGCCCGCACTCGGGACCGGGGAACCCGTCCGGGAGCGCGGGGCGGTAGGGCCGGCGAGGGCCGTGGGGGCCGGCTCGCCGCGCGGGGTGAAACCGCCTTGCGGCCAGGGCCGACGGCTTCCGGGCGATGACCGCGTGCCGCCGGGTGTCTGCTCGGGTTCGGGTGTGCGCCGCTCCCCCGTCGGAGACCGAGCGTTGGGGCAGTGAGCGCGCGCCGCCCCCGGACCGAGCGCTGCACGTGCGCACGCAGCCGCCTCATCGACACCGCGCGTCCGCCGCCACCTCACCCGACGGCGCCCGTTGCGCTCGTCCCCCGCTCCGCGGCCCCGGCTCCGCCCGCCGACCAGCCCGCACCGGCACGGCCCGACAGCCGTCCCTCCGCCCCTCACCGCCTTCCGTCCGGCGCGTCGTCCCCTGCCGATCCCGCCGCCGTGGTCCCTTCCCCCGCGCCCTTCGGTCCGGCGCGGCGAGTGTCGTCCGTGGCCGTTGACCCGCAAGGATGAACGGTATGGATGTCACCGCCGTGTTGCTGCTGCTCATCGGGCTCGCCGTCGGTGCGCTGCTGGGTGTGCTGTGGAGCCGCGGTCAGTCGAGTGCGCGGATCGCCCGGCTGGAGGCCGAGCGGGCGTCCGCGCTCGACGCCGCGGACCTGGCCGAGCGCGCGCAGGAGCAACTCGGCGAGCGGTTCAAGGCGCTGTCCGCGGACGCGCTCGCGCGCAGCAACGCGCAGTTCCTGGAGCTGGCCGACCACCGCTTCCGGATCGCGGGCGACCCGATCCGCGAGACCCTCGACAAGCTCGACGGCCGCCTCGGCGAACTGGAGCGCGCCCGCGCCGCCGCACAGGCCGCGCTGACCCGGCAGATCGACGACGTGCGCAACGCCGGTGAGCAGCTCCGCCGCGAGACCGCCTCCCTGGTCAGCGCCCTGCGCCGCCCCGACGTGCGCGGACGCTGGGGCGAAATGCACCTGCGGCGTGCGGTGGAGGTGGCCGGCCTCGTCGACCGCTGCGACTTCGACACCCAGGCCTCGGTGTCCACCGACGACGGTGTGTTCCGCCCCGACATGGTGGTCCACCTCGCGGGCGGCAAGCACGTCGTGGTCGACGCGAAGGTGCCGCTCGCCGCGTTCCTCGACGCCGCTGAGACCGACGACGACGCCGTGCGCGCCGAGCGGCTCACCGCACACGCCCGCCAGCTCCGCACGCACGTCGACCAGCTCGGCGGGAAGGCGTACTGGCAGAAGATCCAGCCGACACCGGAGTTCGTCGTGCTGTTCGTGCCGGGCGAGGCGTTCCTGGCGCAGGCGCTCGAGCAGGAGCCGGGGCTGCTGGAGTACGCCGCGCTGCGCAAGGTCGTGCTGGCCACCCCGACGACGCTGATCGCGCTGCTGCGCACGGTCGCGTACGCATGGAGCCAGGACGCGCTGGCCGACGGCGCGCGCGAAGTGTTCGAACTCGGCCGCGAGCTGTACGACCGGCTCGGCAACCTCGGCGAGCACCTGGACCGGCTGGGGCGGTCGCTGACCGGCGCGGTCGGCGCGTACAACCGCACGGTGGGGTCGCTGGAGGCCCGCGTACTGGTGAGCGCGCGGCGGATGCGGGACCTCAAGCTGGTCGAGGACGACCTGACGTCGCCGGGCCAGGTCGAGACCACGGCCCGCGCGCTGTCCGCGCCGGAGCTGGTGGCGTCGGCCGAGGAGGGCAATCGGCTGCGTTCGCTGCCGCCGATCGAGGAAGCGGCTTTCCCGGCGGTGGCGCGGAGTGAGGGCGCCGATCAAGGCGAGGGCGGAGACGGAAACGGGCCCCCGGAGCGCGAGGCCCGGGCCGACGGGACGGGCCACGCCGAACGGAACGCGGGCCGTGATCCGAACGGCGGTGAGCAGGGCCAATCGGACGGGCCGGTCCGGCTAGGGGAGGGAATCGGGTAACGATATGCGCGTGTTCTTCACCGCTTTGCAGCAGGTTGTACACATAACGTTGATATGTGAATCAACGCAGCCGAGCCCGTCCGGCTTCGGGCGGCGCCGCGTCGGCGCGGCGGTCGGCCGTGCCCGCGCCCGGACGGAGTGAACCCGTGCGCCGCCGCCGTCCTTCCGACGCATCGTCGGGCGTGCCCGAGCCCGGGGCCCCCGTGCCGCCCGAACGCCGCGAGGCACCCCGCAGGGGTTCCGGACCGGGTGCGCCGCAGCCGCTGCCCGCGGCCCCGGGCGCGGCGAGTCCGCGATCCCGGCCGGCCCGCGCGGGCGAGCGCCGTCCGCGGCCCGGTGGTGTGGGTCTGACGGCACCGGGCGCCTTCGTGGTCCTGACCGCGGGCGCGCTGCTCGGCGGCGTGCTCAACGAAATGCTCACGGACACCCTCGGGACGCTGTTCGGCACGGTCTTCCTGGCCGTCTGCGTGCTGGTGGCGGTCAAGACCCGGCCGCGCGACCTGGTCGCCGCGGTCGTCGCGCCGCCGATCGCGTTCGCACTGACCGCGGTCGCGACGAGCGTGCTGTTCCCCAGCGACAACGGCGAGGACTTCCTGCTGCGGACCGGGCTGGACGTGTTCACCGCGCTGACCTTCAAGGCCGGGATCCTGTTCGCGGCTACGGCACTGGCCGCGGCCGTCGTCTTGGTCCGCAAGCGCGCCGAACGCGACGGAGAGTCGTCCCCCAGCCCGCGGACCACGCGAGACCCACGTGACCGGAACCGGCCCGAACGACCGGACCGCAACGCCCCCGACCGCCGCGACCCGGGGTCCCCCCGCACGCCCCCGCGAGACCCGCGAACCCCCCGCGACACCCGCCCGGCCCGCCCTCCGCAGTCCCCACCGCCTGCCCCCGAAATGCCGCGCGCGCCCGAGAGCGAGGCTCTCCACCGCCCCCGCGAAAACCCGCGCGAACCCTGACGGGACGGCCGGAGTCGAGGTGGTACGGCCCGCCGGAAGCGAAAGAATCCGCCGCGAACACCCGCAAAAACCCTGACCCGAACGGCCGGGGCGCAGGTCGTCGGCGTGCGAAACCGGTCAACCGGCCCGCCGGCCCCACCCCGCCCGCGCGCCCTGCGCGCGCCGAGGTCGATACGCCGCACGTCCCGCAGCATTCGGCGCGCGGTCCCTCGCGCACGGCAGGGGATCACCCGGAGCCTTCCCGGCCTATCACCCCGGCCCGCCCCCGGCTCCCGAGCGGGCCGCACGAAACTCGTCCAGCCGCCGGAGCGGCGGCCTTTTGCACGCAGCCCCCGGGACCCCGCTCACCCCCGCCCCGTTTGCGCGGCACCCCCCGAAGCCGCGGTGCCGCACGACGACCACCCCACACCCCACACCGGCACCGGCACCGGCACCGGCACCGCCCACACGAAAGCCCGCGCGCCCCCGTTCAGTCCGGGGTTCGCGCGGGCTTTCACGTGATCTGCCGCGAGGCGGCCCGGCCTCGGCCGACCCGTCGGTCCGGTTTCAGCTCAGCCCTGGGCCGCCTTCATGTCCCGCTTCAGCTCCTGCGGCAGCGAGAACGTCAGCTTCTCCTCGATCGCGCTGTGCACGCGCACGTCCTCGAAGCCGTGCTGTGCGAGCCACTCCAGGACGCCGTCGACGAGGACCTCCGGCACCGACGCGCCGCTGGTCACACCGACCGTGCCGACGCCGTCGAGCCACGCCGCGTCGATCTCGTCGGCGGAGTCCACCAGGTAGGACGCGCTCGCGCCGGCCTCCAGCGCGACCTCGACCAGACGCACCGAGTTCGACGAGTTCTTCGAGCCCACCACCACGACCAGGTCGGCCTCCGCGGCGATCTGCTTGACCGCGACCTGGCGGTTCTGCGTCGCGTAGCAGATGTCGTCGCTGGGCGGGCTCTGCAACAGCGGGAACTTGGTCTTGAGCGCGTCGACCGTGGCGAGCGTCTCGTCCACCGACAGCGTGGTCTGGGAGAGCCACACCACCTTCGACGGGTCGCGCACCTCGACGTCCGCGACATCGTCGGGGCCGTCGACCAGAGTGATGTGGTCGGGGGCCTCGCCGGTGGTGCCGATGACCTCTTCGTGGCCTTCGTGGCCGATGAGGAGGATGTCGTAGTCCTCCTCGGCGAAGCGGACGGCTTCCTTGTGCACCTTGGTGACCAGCGGACACGTCGCGTCGATGGTCTTGAGGCTGCGCTCGGCGGCCTCGTCGTGCACGATCGGCGCGACGCCGTGCGCGGAGAAGATCACGGTGGCGCCCTCGGGGACCTCTTCGGTCTCGTCGACGAAGATCGCACCGCGGTTGCGCAGCGTCTGGACGACGTACTTGTTGTGGACGATCTCCTTGCGGACGTACACCGGCGGCCCGTACAGCTCGAGGGCCTTTTCGACGGTGACGACGGCCCGGTCCACGCCCGCGCAGTAGCCACGGGGGGCGGCGAGCAGGACGCGGCGGGGGTGCTCAGTCATGGTGTCCATCGTACGGGCGCGGGCGCGCTGCGGCCCCGGGCGCCGGGGGGTGACCCAAAGTGTCGGGGTCGGCCCGTAATGTGGCCGCATGGCGCTGACTACCTCCGCGGAATCGCCCGTCCCGGTCTCCGAGATCTCGCGCCTTATCGGGGGGTGGATCGACCGCCTCGGCGCGGTGTGGGTCGAAGGGCAGATCACCCAGCTCAGCCGGCGGCCCGGTGCGGGCGTGGTGTTCATGGTGCTGCGCGACCCGTCGCACGACGTGTCGATCTCGGTCACCTGCTACCGCCGGGTGTTCGACGCGGTCGCCGACGTGGTGACCGAGGGTGCCCGCGTCGTGGTGCTGGCCAAGCCGGAGTGGTACGCCCCGCGCGGCACGTTGTCACTGCGCGCGACCGAGATCCGTCCGGTCGGCATCGGCGAGCTACTGGCCCGGCTGGAGCAGCTCAAGCGGACGCTCGGCACCGAAGGCTTGTTCGATCCACGACACAAGAAGCCGCTGCCGTTCCTGCCGCACCGCATCGGGCTGGTGTGCGGCCGAGCGAGCGCGGCCGAGCGGGACGTCCTGCAGAACGCGAAGCACCGGTGGCCCGCGGTGCAGTTCGACGTCCGCAACGTCGCCGTGCAGGGCGTCTCCGCGGTGGCGCAAGTGACCGCCGCGATCGAGGAATTGGACGCGCACCCGGACATCGACCTGATCGTGGTGGCCCGTGGCGGCGGCAGCGTCGAAGACCTCCTCCCGTTCTCCGACGAGCAGTTGATCCGCGCGGTCTTCCGCTGCCGGACCCCGGTGGTGAGTGCGATCGGGCACGAACCCGACACCCCGCTCCTCGACCTGGTCGCCGACCTGCGCGCCTCCACCCCCACGGACGCCGCCAAGCGCATCGTCCCGGACGTCGGCGAGGAGACGGCGCGCATCACGCAGCTCCGCGACCGGGCCCGCCACACCATCGCCATGCGCCTCGACCGCGAGGAACACGGCCTGGCCTCGGTCCGCACCCGCCCGGTCCTGGCCGACCCGTACGGCATGGTCGAATCGCGCGAATCCGAACTCGACACCCTCCTCGACCGCTCCCGCCGCACCCTGCGCCACCGCCTCGAGCACGCGGCCACGGACCTCGAGCACACCCGGGCCCGCGTCGTGGCCCTGTCCCCCGCGGCCACCCTGGAACGCGGCTACGCCGTCCTGCAGAAGGAGAGCGGCCAGGCCGTCCGCAGCCCGGACGAGGTCGACGCGGGCGAGAAGCTGACGGCCCGGGTGTCGGCGGGCCGGATCAACGTGGTGGTGGAGGGGCAGTAGCCGCGGCGGGGGGAAGGCTCTGGTGGGGAGGCTCGAAGACTTCGTCATCATCGCCGACCGCCGAAGCCAATTCCGCACACGCGACTCGACGGCTCAAGACCCGGGCTCCGGGACGCGCGAGGACAGCCGGGTTGGCCGTGGTGACGCTCGGGCCCAAAGACGACGACCAGTTGCGGGGCGCGGCCCAGCCCCGGGGCGCCCCCCCGTTGGGGGGCGCAAGGGTAGCCCACCAACCCCCCCC
>NZ_JBMULZ010000003.1:335746-430810 GCF_049534875.1 Uniformispora flossi | reverse complement strand
CGGGGGGGGCGGGGGTGGGGGGCGGGGGTGGGGGGGGGGCGGGGGGCCCCCCCACCCCCCCCCGTGGGGGCCCCGCCGCCCCCCCCCCCCCGCGCCGAACGTTTCGGGCTCGAAGGCTTCGCCATCCTCGCCCGCCGATCAAAGCGCCCCCGCACGAACTCTTCGTCGTCGTGGCCCAATTTCGGGTCCAAGGCTCAGCCATCCGCCACCACGTCAAAAAGCCCCAATCGTTGCGCGCCGCGGCACGGCCGCGGCGCGCTGAGAGACCCAGGCTCGACGGCGAGGACACCGTCCTCGCCTGCCGATCAGGTACGTCCCCCCGCTCGGCCCACTACCCGGTTTCAGTGACCCGGAGCCGGAACCCAACCCGCATCAGACTCCTGACGGGAAGCCATGAAAAGCGCCAACGGCCCGGCTGGCAGGAGGAAACGGCCGTTGACCGCGGCATCCACCGCGTCAGCCATGGTCCACCAGGTGAGCTGGAAATCGGTCTCGCTGGCGGTCAGTTCTTGCGGACCGAGTGTGAGCCCGCGGGCCTCGTAGAGGTGGACCCGGGCCGTCGATCCGAGCGTGATGGCAAAGTCTCCGAGTGGCCTCAGCTCGACAGCGGTTGCCCCCGACTCCTCCTTCAGTTCGCGCGCTGCGCATTCGAGGATCGACTCCCCGGGTTCCATCCGCCCGCCCGGAAGGAACAGGTACTCCCCATCGTGATCATCGAACCAAGCTTGCAACAACGCCACCCGCCCCTGCGCATCGCGGGCGACGACAACTGCGGCATCGCGATTGGGCAATTCCTGCGGGACTGCGCTCTCCATGTTCCGGCAGCCTAGCCCGGTACAGTGCCGCACCCGGCAGGCAACACGATTTGTTCACTGCAACCGGCGGCCAGGTGCGCTGTAGCGCCCTAGACGCCCTTGTGCTGCCGAGTTCACCGGCCGGGGCACCCTGTCTTCGGCGATCAACTGCCGAATACGCGCGAGCCCCGTGGACTCTTCCAAGAGCGCACCCTTGCGGCCGTAAAGACGGATGCTCACCATCCGACCGCGGTACCGATCAATCGACACATGGATTCCGGGAGCTCCGAGGGAACTGACGGCATCAAGGACGCGAGATTCGGTGACATGGCCGAGACTCAGCGCACAGCATGCGTAATGCTCGGCGTTCCTCACGCCACCACAGGCGCGGTCGTGGATCTCGGCGCTTACAGCCGCACCGTCATGCCCAATGACCACGGTCGACGCGCGCTCCACAACGACGAGGCACGCGGCCAGCCACCAGCCGACCCCCACATGCAGGTCGCCAGGGATCTGGCCGTGGGCCCCGCCGTCGCGGATCACTTGCACGGTGTTGATCGGATTAATCTGCTGCACCTTGGGCCTTCAGGTGGCTGACGATCCGGTCGGCGATTTGCTGAGGGGTGCGATCGTCAGTGTCCAAGATGACCGCCGTCGGGTCCTCGGACGCCAGTTCCTCGAAGCCGGCCATGACATCGACCAGGCGGCCGGGCTTGGAGAACAGTGCGACGTCGTCGGCGGTCGCCGCGTTCGAATGGAGCTTCGCCTGCATCCGTTCTGCGAGCGTGCTCAGCGAGCACCGCAGATAGAACGTGGCATCCGGCGTTTCCAGGTACTCCGCGAACGGCTGCATCAGTTGCTGAACTTGCCGCAGACTCACCCGGTTTACGGCGGCGTGGCAGGCGACGACAGACGAGACGTAGCGGTCCGCCACAACTGGACCGATGCGTCGGTGGCGACGGATGAGATCGGCCGAGTGAAGCAGCCCGGAGAGGTAGAACCCGAACTGCGGAAGTGCGCGGAGCTCGCGGTTCACCGTCGCGCACCATGCCACATGCGGATCTGGGACGGTGTGAATCGAGGCTCCGCCAAGCCGCTGGGCGACTTCAACTGCCAGGGTGGACTTGCCGATGGCAGATGGGCCCTCGAGGATGACGAACGCGCCGACCTCCGCGCTGTCGCGAAGCGGGGTGTAGTTGCGCGACAGCATCACAAAACCCCCTGGGTAAACGCGTCGATGTGCGCGGCAACAGATGGGCCAATGGACTCGGCTGGCATGCCAGTCACGTCCAACCGTAAGTCCTCGCGGAGAAGGCACGGCTGGAGCGCCCCGGCGTGATCGAGCCGCAGCGCCCAGAACCCTTCGACGCATTGGCGGCGCTTCGGACAGGTGCCGCATTGCCCCACGTGGTGGCGCCCGAGGCTGCTCTGGATGACGTCAATCTCGACGCCGTCCACGCGGAAAACGCGACGCCCTTGGCCGACTCCGGCGATCTCAATCCGCTCGTCGGTAGTGAGGTTGCGCAGACGGCCGACTACGTCATCCGCTGTCAGGGCGTCGCCGGCGGCGTCTCCGTTGTAATCGGTGTCGACCAGCTCGATGAACTGGATCGGCAAACGCCGAGTCAGCGCATAGTCGAGAATTGCCGGGATCTCCGCGGCGTTGTCCCGCAACAGAAGGCAGTTCAGTTCCACACGCTGGAAGCGCTCACGGGCCGCCTCGATCCCGTCCAGCACTTCGCAGATGCCAAGGCGGGTCTTCGCGATCCTCCTGAACGACTCGTCCGAGAAATAGTGCAATGAGACCTTGACCTTGTCCAGCGGCGTTGCGGTGAGCCAATCAGCGTTGCGGCGGATCCGGGTCCCGTTGGTGATGAGCGTGTAGGACGCATCCGGCTGCGGCGCGGGAAGCTGTTCAAGGACGGGCCTCGCCAATGGCGACACGAGTGGCTCGCCGCCCGTGAAGTAGACCCGTTTGAGGCCGGCGTCCATCAGCCGCGTGATCGTCATGACGTAGTCCGTGGCCTCGAACTTGCGTCGCCGTGGCCGCCGGTTCCGGTCCAGGCGGGTGGTCAGCGGCGGAATGTCACCTTCGTTGTGGCAGAAGTAGCAGCCGATATTGCAGACCGGGCCGAAGGACACGCGGAGTTGCCCCCGCAGAGCGGCGTAGTTCTGGAGTGCCGTCCAGTCCGTTCGTGCTGCGTCACTGTCTGTGCTGGTGCTTTGCACGATCTACCCCTTCAGACGTCAGGGTGTGCGGAGTCGGCGACGGCGCGCGGCTCGCCACCCGAGGTCGGCGGGCAAGCGTCGGCGGTGGGTGTCAGAGAATCGAAGTTCGGCGCGCGCATGTCGCCCTCACCAGCGGCCTCGGCGGCCCATTGCTGACGAACGGTCCATCTCGCGCGTTCGAACTCGTCACGCGAAATGGCGCCGTGCGGCACAGCCCACCAGGCGCGGTCGTACGAGACATCTCGCCGTTCGAACCGCGCCAGTGCGACTTTCACGAGCGGCGCCGCCACCATGTCCGGCCCATAGCTGGCAAGTTCATCGACGACCTCGTAGCCGAAGGCACGGGCGTACTCCCCAGCCAGCCGAAGGGCTACGGCGGCGTGCACAGGGTCGAATCCCCACGCCACGATACGGATCTTCCCGTGGAAGCCGTTGAGGTCAGGCGCGACGGAGCATGTGCGGGCGGCCGGCAAGGGGCCCAGCTCAGGGACGTAGGGCCGAACCGCGTTGGGTCGAATCACCCCCACGGTCGTAAATGGAAGTTCAGTGCCCATCCCACGCCTCCACCGGTCGCTGCTCACAGTGTTCTTTGGATAACCTCAGGTAACCGGGTCGAGCTCTGGGGCTCCACGGCATCGATGCGGCAGTCTTGATGCAGATCCGTGCACGGCCAGGGGGCGTCATGGGGCTGGCAGAACGGCGAAAGGCCCTCGGCTACAGCCAGGAGAACCTGGCGGAGTTGGTCGGCGTGGACCGCACAACCGTCGGACGTTGGGAGAGCGGCAGGGTTCTCCCCCACCCGCAACAGCGGATCAGACTGGCTGGCGTCCTTGAACTCGGCCTCAAGGAGTTGGACGCTCTTCTGGCGCCGCCGGGAACCGAAGGCGGGCAACGTGGCTACCAGCCGATCGTGGGAGACCCAGACGACGTGATTCGCCGCGAATTCCTCCGAATGCTCACCGTCGGCAGCGCGCTGGCTGCCCTGCCATCAGAGGAGGCGGAAGCCCAATCGTGGGCGGTCCCCAGTCCCACCCGCGAAGACTTCGGGCGGATGAACGACCATCTTTGGCAGGTCTACCAGCTAGCCCGATCCAAGGAAGCGGTGTATCCGCTGGTCCGCGATCAACTGGCCACGTTCAACGCTGCCCTCTCGGCCAACAATCGCAACGTGTCCGGCACCGTTCTGCGCGCGGCAGCCGACCTCTTCCAACTGGCCGGCGAAGTCTCCTTCGACGCCAACCGGTACACCGATGCAGAAGCCTCCTACACGCTTGCCGCTTCCGTCAGTCGGGACGCAAGAGCGTTTGACCTGTGGGCGTGCGCCTTGATTCGGCGAACGTACATCGACGTGTCGGAGCGGCGATTCCTCCAGGCCGTCCAGACCCTGGAGGCGGCCGAAAGATTGGCTCGACATGGGGACAGCGCGTTGGCAACCCGGCATTGGGTTGCGGCTGTCCAAGCACAGGCGTACGCCGGCCTCGGGGACCTGTCGGGATGCGAGCGAGCCTTGGAGCGTGCCGAGCAGGTAGCAAATCTGGGGGCAGAGAGCGCCAACGGCGGATGGCTGCGGTTCGATGGGTCGCGTCTGGCTGAGGAGCGGGGAGCGCGCTACGTGGAACTTGGTCGCCTCGACTTGGCCGAGGCAACGTTGGAACAGGCTCTCCAGCAGAATGCCTTGGCTTCCGGGCAGTCGTATCGACGACGAGGCGCCGTCCTGACGGATCTTGCCGCGATCGGCGCCAAGCGGCGCGACTCGGAACAACTGGTCGCACATGGCCGGGAGGCGCTGCGCCTGGCCCACGCCTCTTCATCCGGCTATGTCGCCCGTAGACTCCGAACTCTGTCTGAAGGGTGCGGCGCACTGACCAATGACCGCCGCGTTGCGGAGCTGCGGGCCGAGATCGTCGCACTGAACACGCCTTGACGAGAGGGGTAGGCATGTCGCCGACCGAGGGTGCACGTCGCTTCAGGGAAGCTTGGATCGCAGGTGTGCGCCAGCACTTCCCAGGGGAGCCGAAACCCGGATACGTGACGCCCTGGGACGACACTCCGGAATGGGAACGCCAGGCCGCAGGCTCGGTCTACGCGCAGGTCCGCCAGTTCGTCGAGGTCAGCGGCGGACACGCTGCCCGCCTGTCACGCGAACAGAAGAGCCGTTTCGTCGCCACCTGCTGGACCGCCCAGATGTACAGGCACTTCGAGAACCCCAAGTCGGGGTATGTCGCCGACTGGCCGGATCTCCCCAAGTGGCAGCAAGAGACCGATGCCGACATCTTCGAGGCGATCGAGAGAGGTTGATTCGGTCGATACCCGATTCGATGTGCGGTGGCGCCGCGGTGCTGGGGCCCGATGGTGCGGTGACGTCGATCACCCCAACCCCATCAGCGAGTTGGTCCCGCGAATACTCTCACCATGACGACGTATGACCGCATCGGCGCCACCTACGCCACCACCCGCCGCCCCGACCCGCGGATCGCCGCGCAGATCCACGCGGCTCTCGGTGACGCCGTCAGCGTGATCAATGTGGGTGCCGGGTCCGGCTCCTACGAGCCCCCGCAAACCGTCCTTGCCGTCGAGCCCAGCGCGGTCATGATCGCCCAACGGCCGCCTGACTCCGCCCCGGCGATACAAGCCTCGGCGGAGGCCATCCCCGTCGAGGACGACGCGGCCGATGCGGTGATGGCGTTGCTGACCGTGCACCACTGGAGCGATCTGGAGGCCGGGATCGCGGAGTTGCGGCGGATCGCGCGGCGGCGGGTGGTCGTCTTCACCTGGGACCAGACGGTCACGCGCACGTTCTGGCTGCTGGACGAGTACTTGCCGGAGGTGATCGCCTTCGACGACGAACGGGCCGTCCCCGTCGACCGGTTGGCCGCGCTGCTGGGTGGCGCCCGGGTCGAGGAGGTGCCGGTTCCGCACGACTGCACGGACGGTTTCGGCGCCGCCTTCTGGCGCCGCCCGGAGGCCTACCTCGACCCGACGGTGCGGGCCGGCATCTCGATGCTCGCCCAGTCCAGTGAGGACGCCATCCGCCCGGGTCTCGTCCGCCTCGCCGACGACCTCGCGTCGGGCGTGTGGCACGAGCGCCACGCCGACCTGCTCGGCCGCGACACCTTCGACGGCGGCTACCGGCTCGTCATCGCCGACCTCTGACCGCCAGGCCGGCCCGCATGACGGGCCGGACGACCGAGCGGAACCAGCCGGGCCATCCCCCGTCCGGGTGACCCGACCGGCGCGTACCCGCGCCCTTCCCCAGCGGCGCCCGGCGCGCGATCTAGCGTCGGGCTTCACCCGCCCCTGCGGCGTGCTCCGTGCGGTGTGCGCCGCCGCCGCGAAGGGCCGCCATGCGCCGAACCGGATCCTCAGCCACCCGCCGGATGCGGAGAACTTCCGCCTTGGGAACGGCCATTGCCACGCTGGCGACGACGCTCGCCCTGGCCGTCCCGCCCGCCCCCGCCGCGCCGATCGGCGCCACGGACACCACCAAAGCCGCCTGGCACCCCTCCGCCGCGGACGACTACGTCAACTACGTAGCCCCTCGGGACGACCTTCCATCCGACCCGAATTATCCACAGCCTGTGGATAACTCTGCGCAATCTCGCATCAAGCAGGCCGACCGGCGAGCCCGCGACCTCGACCGCAAGTTCGCGGACGGCAATCCGCCGGCCGCCCGCGCCCTCGCCGCCGTCGAAGCCGAGTCCACCGCCACCGGACGCACTCCCCGCGCTCTCCTCGACGCACGGGACCGCCAGGCCGGACGCATCCCGGGCCAACCCCGCGACGCGAAACTCCTCACGATCCTGGTCGAGTTCAACGACCAGGCGAACGACGACTTCTCCGGCTATGAGCGGCCGACGAGCGTCGCCGATCCCACGTGCGTCACCGAACCTCCCGGCACCCTGACGAACGGGCCACGGCACAACCGGCTCCCCGACCCCGCAAAAGCCACCAAGCCCGACAACAACACCCTCTGGGTGCCGGACTTCTCCCCCGGCCACTACAACGCGATGCTGTACTCCGACCGCGGTCTGAGCGAGCGCATCCGCCCGGATCTGACCGGCCCCGACGGCAAGCCCGGCGTCGACGTGTCCGGGCTGACCATGCGCGCGATGTACAACGAGATGTCGCACGGCAAGTACCGCGTCGGCGGCGAAGCGGTCGGCTGGGTCACCGTCCCGCACTCCGAAGCCTGGTACGCGGCCGGCAAGTGCGGCAACGCCCGCCAGGACAACAGCGGCCACCCCGACAACCCCCGCGGCGTACGCCAGTTCGCGATCGACGCCGTCGACGCGCTCGCCAAGGCCCGCCCCGATTTCCCGTGGGCCGACTACGACCACGAGGACATCAGCGACGCCGACCACGACGGCAACGTCGACGAACCCGACGGCGTGGTCGACCACTTGGTCCTCGTCCACGCCGGACGCGACAAGTCCGCGGGCGGCGGCACCGAAGGCACGTACGCCATCTGGGCACATGCCAGCAACGTGCTCGGCGGCCACACGGTCCCCGGCACCGACCTCAAGGTCGCGAACTACATCGTGCAGCCCGAGGATTCCGGAGTCGGCGTCTTCGCCCACGAGTTCGGCCACGACCTCGGCCTCCCGGACCTCTACGACAACTTCAGCGGCGGCGAAACCGACGTCGACTTCTGGGACTTGATGTCGTCCGGATCACACGCCGGACCGCTGTTCCAGACGATGCCCACCCACATGGGCGCCTGGTCGAAGTACGTGCTCGGCTGGACGGACCCCCAGACCGTCCCCGTCGACGGCCGGTCCCGCCCCGTCGCACTCGGCGCCGCCGCCAAACCGGGCCCCGGGCTGAGGGATTCGGTACGGGTCGACCTGCCGCCCAAGTCCACCCGCATCGGCACCCCGCACTCCGGCACCGGCATGTGGTACTCCGGCCGCGACCAGGAATGGGCCGACACCGCGATCGTGCGCGACATCGCCGTGCCCGCCGCCGCCCAGGCGACCTTCTCCCTGTGGAACGACTACGTCATCGAACAGGACTGGGACTACGGCTTCGTCGAAGCCTCCGCCGACGGCGGCCGCACCTGGTCCCCGCTCCCCGTCCGCGACGCGCAGGGCACGCTGGTGTCCACTCCGCCGGACTACCCCGACCCCAACCGCAACCTCGCCGAGTTCCACAAGGCGAACGGCCTCACCGGCAGCAGCGGCGGCTGGCGCCACGACCACATCGACCTCACCCCCTACGCGGGCACCACCGTGCGCCTGCGCCTCGGCGTCATGACCGACGCCGCCTTCCAGGAACGCGGCTGGTTCGCCGACGACTTCAGCCTCGAAGCGGACGGCGCGACGGTGTGGACCGACGACGCCGAGCAGGGCGACAACGGCTGGAGCCCGGTCGGCGGCACGTCCACGATCACCCGCGGCGCGGGCTGGTCCCGCACGTCCGGCGCGCTCGAACGCGAGCAGTATTACCTGCTGGAGTGGCGCACCCCGACCGGCTTCGACGAGGGCCTGAAGTACGCCTACACCACCGTCCGCAGCGGCACCGACGGCACGCAGATCGCACGCGTGCCCTACAACGCCCCCGGCCTCCTGGTGTGGCTGCGCGACGCCGAGTACCAGAACAACGGCGTCCGGTTCGGGCTCGACAACCCGCCGAGCCACGGCCCCAAGGGCCAGGTCCTGCTCGTCGACGCGCACTTCGACCCGCTGCGCTGGAGCGGCGAGGCCGGGGCGCACTACCCGCCGAGCGTCCGCAACCCATTCAAGAACCTGGAGAACCGCGCGCAGTCGTCGAACGCGGCCTTCTCCCCCGCCGCCACGCTGCCGTTCACCGCGTGCCACAGCGCGGGCACCTGGTGCCAGGACTTCCCCGCCCTGCCCGGCATCCCGGAGTTCACCGACACCCGCGGATGGGCGGCCGGCGCCGAGTACTCCGGGGACACCCCGCTGGAGCGGTTCCGGGACGGCAGCACCGTCGTCCCCGCACGCGAGCCCTACTCGACCCGCGTCGTGCTCCCGGACGGCACCCCCGACACCGCGCACTACGGCGAGAAGTGGGGCGGCTCGGTCCTCGGCTCGGGCGACCCGGGCCCGGACCGGGCCTACGGCGTCACGGTGCGCGTCGTCCGCTTCCTCGACCCCCGCAACGCCGCCCGCGGCGCGCTGGTCGACGTCGCGCCGGCGCGTCGGTAGCGCCGCATAGGCTGGGGCGCATGGCCAAGAAGAGTGCGGACGCGGCGGGCGAGGCGGGTGCGGCATCCGGCGAGTCCGGGGAAGCCCTGGAGTCGCTGGGCTACGAGCAGGCCCGCGACGAGCTGATCGACGTCGTGCGGCGCTTGGAGACCGGCGGGATCACCCTGGAGGAGTCCCTCGCGCTGTGGGAGCGCGGCGAGAAGCTCGCCGCGGTGTGCCAGCAGTGGCTGGACGGCGCCCGCGCCCGCCTCGACGCCGTGGTGAAGCGGGAGACCGAAGACGAGGGCTGAGGGCGCCCGCCTCACCCGTCCGCGAGCGCGGCCGCCAGCGACAGCACCAGCAGCACCACCGCGGCCGCCCCGCCGAGCAGCACCCAGCGCAGCGGCGGCAGGACCTCCCAGCCTTCGCGCGGCCGGGTCCCGGTGGGGCGCCAGCACCGTTCCAGACGGGCGAACCGCGCGGCCGCGCGCGCCCGGCTCACAGCGCCACCCACGCCGGAACGTACGGCTGCCCGTCGGGGCCGAGCGCCGGCTGTGCCGGCCGGACCGGCTCGTAGCGCACCCGCACATGCGGCTCGCCGTCGACCACCTCGCGCCCGCCGAGCACGGTGAAGCCGCGCTGCTCGAACCACGGGGCGCTGCGCACGAACACGTCCGCGAGGATCGGGCGGCCTTCGGCGAGCATGACGGCGTGTTCGACGAGGGTGCCCGCGTGGCCGTTACGGCGTTCCGCGGTGGCGGTGCACAGGCGGCCGAGGCGCAGGATCCCGTCGGCTTCCGCGGTCAGCCGCAGCGTGGCGATCGGCATGCCGCCGCGTTCGGCCCACACGTGCAAGGTGCTCGGCTCGATGTCCAAGCCGTCGGGTTCGTGGCGGGCGCGCTGGCGCGCGACCACGAAGACCTGGCTGCGCAGCGCGAGCAGGCGGTAGAGCCGCTCGGCGCTCAGCTCGGCGAGTGTTCCGCAGAAGTACGAGACGTCCACCGCGGAAGGCTGACACCGTGATCAAGACTTGCGGGCGTCCGCCGGGTGAACAGTCGATGCCGGGTCGCGGAACACGTTCCGTCCGGTTAACGGGCGTTTTCGAACCGTGCGGGCGACCGCACGGAGCACGGGCGGAAGCGACGCGGAATCGGTCAGCCGTTGATCGGCTGTCCCGCCACGGACGGCTTCAGCGCGGCGGCGAACTGCGCGAGCGTGTCGTACGGGGCGGTGCCGGTGACGACCGTGGTCACGCCGTCCTTGGTGCGGACCAGCGAGCGGTACTTGTCGCCGTCGTAGGTCTGCCACTGCTCGCCCGCGACGTCGCGTTCGCCGACCGCCGTGCCGTTCTTGCTCTTGTCCTTCACGAACGGCGCGGGCGTGCCGTTGCTCTGCTCGACCGCGACGTAGTCGCCGTCCGGACTGATCAGGCCCACGTGCCAGGCCGTCGCAGCCGGGTCCATGCCCTGGTACTCCGCCGACGTCGCGCGCCAGCGGCCGGGCAGGCCGGTGGGCGCGAGCAGCGGGTACGGGGCGTCCTGGCTCGCCTGCTGGAACTTCACCGAGTAGTCGATGCGCTTGACCGGGTCCTGCGCGCTGTGCCGTCCGGCGATCAGCAGCGCGACGACGACAATGCCGACGACGCCCAAGGAGATGACCATGCTGCGTACCGTCTGGATACCACGCTTCTCTGCCACCGCACCATGGTCCCCCATCGCGCCCGATGCTCCGGCACCGGGTGCTCGGGCCTGACGGAGCCGCCACAGAGCCGCCACGGAGCCGCACGGGGCCGCCACAGAGCCGTCACGGGGCCGTCACCGGGCCACAGCCAGGCCATAGTCGAGCCATCGCATCTGCGAAGGCCTGGACGAGGGTCCATTGCATTTGCCAGCCATGAAGGGAGTAAGGTCCCGCATATGCCCACCTACCGCATGGGCCGCGTCGCGCAGCTTCTCGGGGTCAGCCCGGACACCGCCCGCCGCTGGGCCGACTCGGGGCGCCTGCCCACGGCCCGCGACGAGAACGGCCACCGGGTCGTCGAAGGCGCGGCACTCGCCGCCTTCGCGGTCGCCCTCGCCGAGGACGCGCCGAGCCCGGCCGCCGAGGTCCCGCGGGCGACGTCGGCCCGCAACGCGTTCCCCGGCATCGTCACCAAGGTCATCCTCGGCGACGTCGCCGCACAGGTGGAGATCCAGGCGGGACCGCACCGGGTGGTTTCCCTGCTGACCCGGGAGGCCGTCGAGGAACTGGGGCTCGCCCCCGGCGTCGAAGCGGTCGCCTCGGTCAAGTCGACCAACGTGACCGTGGAGTTGCCGTGAGATCCCTCCGCTTCGCCGCCGCCCCGATAGCCGCCGCCACCGCGGCAAGCCTGCTCCTCGCCGGTTGCGGCGACGACAAGGACGCCAAGAAGGACAAGACGAAGGACGCCGGCGCCGCGCCGTCCACGATCACCGTGCTCGCCGCGGCGTCCCTGACCGGCGCCTTCAACGAGATGAGCACGGTCTACACCAAGGGCCACAAGGACCAGACGGTGAAGTTCTCCTTCGCCGGGTCGCAGGAACTCGCCGCGCAGGTCAAGCAGGGCGCCCCCGCGGACGCCATCGCGACCGCCGACACCAAGACCATGGACGGGCTCACCGGGCAGGTCAACCAGCCCCGGGTGTTCGCCAAGAACAAGCTGGCGATCGTCGTCCCGCCGGGCAACCCCAAGAACATCGCCACCCTCGCCGACCTGGCCAAGAGCGACCTGACCGTGGTGCTCGCCGGCCCGACCGTCCCGGTCGGCCGCTACGCCCGCGACGCGATCGCCAAGGCCGGCGTCACGCTCAAGCCCAAGTCCGAGGAAGCCGACGTCAAGGCGGTCGTGACCCGGGTGCGCATGGGCGAAGCCGACGCCGGGATCGTCTACGCCACCGACATCGCCGCGGCCGGCAACGCCGTCGCGGCCGTCGACATCCCGGACGCCGCCAACGTCGTCGCGTCCTACCCGGTCGCGGTGATCAAGGACAGCAGGAAGCAGGACCCGGCGAACGCGTTCGCCCAGTGGCTGCTCACCCCCGAGGCCCAGGAAGTCCTCAAGAAGTACGGCTTCGCCGCGCCGTGACCGGCACGCCCGACGCGGTGACACCCGCGCCCGACCCGGCGGCGGCCGCCGCGGACCCCGGGTCCGCCACGCCGCCGGGCGAGCGCGCCCCGGCGCCCCCGTGGGAGGACGCACCGCGCACCCCGCGCACCCGCGTCCCGCTGCTGCTGTGGGTGCCCGCGCTCGCCGGGCTCGCGTTCGTCGTCCTGCCGTTGGCCGGGCTGCTGGTCCGCGCACCGTGGCGGTCGGTCCTCGACCGGCTCGGCGACCCGGCGGTGCGGACCGCGCTGCGGCTCTCGCTGGAGTGCTCGTTCGGCGCGCTCGGCATCAGCCTGCTGCTCGGCGTCCCGCTCGCATGGCTGTTCGCCCGCGTCGACTTCCCCGGCAAATCGGTGCTCCGCGCGCTGGTCCTGCTGCCGCTCGTGCTGCCGCCCGTGGTCGGCGGTGTCGCGCTGCTGCTCGCCTTCGGACGGCGCGGCCTGCTCGGGCCCTGGCTGGAGTCCATGGGCATCCGGCTGACGTTCTCCATGACCGGCGCCATGCTCGCGGGCGCGTTCGTCGCCCTGCCGTTCCTCGTGCTGTCCGTGGAAGGCGCCATCGCCGGCCTGGACCGCAAGTACGAAGAGACCGCCGCCACCCTCGGCGCCGGCCCGCTGCGCGTCTTCACCACCGTGACGCTCCCGCTGATCGCCCCCGGCCTCGCCGCCGGCGCCGCCCTCGCATGGGCGCGCGCCCTGGGCGAGTTCGGCGCCACCATCACCTTCGCGGGCAACCTCCCCGGCGAAACGCAGACGCTGCCGCTCGCCGTCTACCTGATGCTCCAGGACGACCCGGACACCGCGATCGCGGTCAGCCTGCTGCTCCTCGTCGTCTCGGTCGTCGTCCTGGTCGCGCTGCGCGGCCGGTGGCTCAGCCCCGCGGCCCGCAAGACGCCACCCCGCGCCGCGTCGGCTCGCAGCCTGACCGGCAAGGGGGGACCGCGGTGACCCCCGCGCTGCACGCCCGCACCGAAGGCCTCGTCACCGCCGAACTCACCGTCGCGGCGGGCGAAGTCGTCGCCGTCGTGGGCCCCAACGGGGCCGGCAAATCCACCCTGCTGCGCGCCCTCGCCGGACTCCCCGGCCCGGCGCGCGCCGCCGTCGCCATCGACGGCCGTCCGGTCGGACACCTGCCCCCGCACGCCCGCCGGGTCGGCTATGTCCCGCAGGACGGCGCGCTGTTCCCGCACCTCACCGCCGCCCGCAACGTCGCCTACGGCCTGCGCGGCCGCGGCGGCTCCCGTGCCGAAGCCCGCCGTACCGCACACGACTGGCTTGCCCGCCTCGGCCTTGCCGACCTGGCCGGCCGCCGCCCCGGGCAGCTGTCCGGCGGCCAGCAGCAGCGCGTCGCGCTCGCGCGGGCGCTCGCCCCCGAGCCCCGGCTGCTGCTCCTCGACGAACCGCTCGCACCACTGGACGTGGAGACCCGCGCCGCGGTCCGGCACACGCTGCGCAGCCACCTCGGCCCGTACGACGGTGCGTGCCTGATCGTCACCCACGACCCCGTCGACGCGCTCAGCCTGGCCGGGCGCATGCTCGTCGTGGAGGACGGCGCGATCGCGCAGGACGCCCCGGCCGCCGAGGTCACCCGGGCCCCGCGGTCCGCGTGGGTCGCGCGCATGCTCGGGCTGAACGCGTACGAGGGGGTCGCCGACGGCACCGGCATCCGCGTCCGGGACGGCGGCCACACCCTGAGCACCGCAGAACCCGTGCCCGCGGGCCCGGTGCTGGCGACCGTGCACCCCGACCACGTCACGCTGCACCGGGAGCGTCCGGAAGGCAGCGCCCGCAACACCTGGCCCGGGACGGTCGCCGAGGTGACCGGCACCGGCACTCGGCTGCGGGTCACGGTGCGGGGCACGGACGGGCCCGACGTGGTCGCCGAGGTGACCGCGGCGGCCGCGGCCGAACTGGGCGTCGGTGAAGGCCTGCCGGTGTGGGTCGGGGTCAAGGCGACGGGCGTGGGCGTGACGGCGCTGTGAGCCGCGTGGCGGCCCGGGGGGCGCCTCCGGGAGGCTCCCGGGAAGGCGCGAACCGGCCATGCCTGGTCTGCGCGCAGCGTCATGATCATCGCGCCGAAACGATTCGCCCGCCGGGCTACCTGCACCGATGCCGGGCGGGGCCGATAACATCGGGGCAATCCCGTTGGAATCCGTCCGGGCCCGGGGCCGCGTAGTCGTTTTCGTCGCAGTGTCGTGGCAGTCGGCCGAAAAGCCGCATGCCGCGCGCCGCACGGAATCTCGGTCGGTGCAACCCTCACGCGCACCGAGCAGGACCACGGGGTCACCGGGGATCAGGGCACCCCTCAGCGGTCCCGGCCGAGGTTCCCCGACAGGAAGGCCCGCCAGAATGACGGACCAGTCCGTACCGCCGCAGCTCACGGTCCCCTCCGAGGCTCCCGACCGGAACCTCGCCCTCGAACTCGTCCGCGTCACCGAGGCCGCCGCCATGGCGGCCGGCCGGTGGGTGGGACGCGGCGACAAGAACGGCGCCGACGGCGCGGCCGTGAAGGCCATGCGCACCCTCATCGGCACGGTGTCCATGAACGGCGTCGTGGTGATCGGCGAAGGCGAGAAGGACAACGCGCCGATGCTGTTCAACGGGGAACGGGTCGGCGACGGCTCCGGCCCCGAGTGCGACGTCGCCGTCGACCCGGTCGACGGCACCACGCTCACCGCCAAGGGCATGAACAACGCCGTGGCGGTCATGGCGGTCGCGGAACGCGGGTCGATGTACGACCCGTCCGCGGTGTTCTACATGGAGAAGCTCGTCACCGGCCCCGAGGCCGCGGACGTCGTGGACCTGACCGCTCCGGTCGGCGAGAACATCCGCCGGGTCGCCAAGGCGAAGAACTCGGCGCCGGAGGACGTCACCGTCTGCATCCTCGACCGGCCGCGCCACGAGTCGATCGTCAAGGAGATCCGCGAGGCCGGCGCCCGGATCAAGTTCATCACCGACGGCGACGTCGCGGGCGCCATCATGGCGGCCAAGGACGGCACCGGCGTCGACCTGCTCCTCGGCATCGGCGGCACCCCGGAAGGCATCATCGCCGCGGCCGCGATCAAGTGCATGGGCGGCGTGATCCAGGGCCGCCTGTGGCCGAAGGACGAGGCCGAGCGCCAGAAGGCCCTCGACGCGGGCCACGACCTCAACCGCGTGCTGCTGACCGACGACCTGGTGTCCGGCGAGAACGTCTTCTTCGTCGCCACCGGCATCACCGACGGCGAACTCCTCCGCGGCGTCCGCTACCGGGCGAGCACGGCCCTGACGTCGTCGCTGGTCATGCGCTCCAAGAGCGGCACGATCCGCAACATCGACAGCCAGCACCGCCTGGCGAAGCTCCGCGCCTACAGCGCCATCGACTTCGACCGCGCCCGCTGATCCTCCCGGGCCGGGTTCCGCCCGCGCCCGGTTTCGACGCCCGGGGCCGCTTCACGCGGCCCCGGGCGTCGGCATGTACCCGGGCCGCGCCGTCGGCAGGACGGCAGCCGGGCTCACTTGACCGCGCCGACCGCCAGGACGGCCGGCGTCGGAGCACCGGATTCGACGAAGCGGTCGAGGGTCAGGCCCGCGTCCACGAACGCGCCGAGCAGTGCGGCAAGGGGCAGGTGGGTGGCGCCGACCTTGTCGCGGATCCCCTGGCTCGTCCACGACCGCGTGGTCCACGAGCCGTCCAAAAACCCGCTGTCCACCCACCCGAACCAACCATACAGTTTTCATCAGTTTTATCCCGCCATCGGGGTATGTGCTGAAAGTCGTCAGCGCCCACCCCCAGGAGGAGCCCGTGCCCGAGTCCCGCGGAGGCGGCGGAACCACGTCCTCGCTCCAGGCCGACACCGCGGCGGGTCCGCCCACGCAACGTCCCCAGAAGCTCTGGCTGATCTTCACCGGCCTCATGCTCGGCATGCTGGTCGCCGCGCTCGACCAGACCATCGTGTCCACCGCGCTCCCGACGATCGTCGGCGACCTCGGCGGGCTCAACCACCTTTCGTGGGTGGTCACCGCCTACCTTCTCGCCTCCACCGTCAGCACTCCGCTATGGGGCAAGCTCGGCGACCTGATCGGCCGGAAAACGCTCTTCCAGGCATCGATCGTCATCTTCCTCATCGGCTCGGTGCTGTGCGGTATCGCGCAGAACATGGGCGAGCTGATCGCCTTCCGCGGCATCCAGGGCCTCGGCGGCGGCGGTCTCATGGTGCTGTCCCAGGCGATCATCGGCGACGTCGTCCCGCCCCGGGAACGCGGCCGCTACACCGGCCTGTTCGGCGCCGTCTTCGGCGTCACCAGCGTCGCCGGGCCGCTGCTCGGCGGCTTCTTCGTCGACAACCTGTCGTGGCGCTGGGTCTTCTACATCAACCTGCCGATCGGTGCCCTCGCACTGATCGTCATCGCCTTCGCCCTGCACACCGACGTCACCCGCGGCAAACCGCGCATCGACTACACCGGCATCGTCCTGCTGGCGACGGCCACCACCTGCCTCGTCCTGCTCAGCACCTTCGGCGGAACGACCTACCCGTGGCTGTCCGGCGAGATCATCGGGCTCGGGGTCGCCGCCGTCATCCTGCTCGCGCTGTTCGTCGCGGTCGAACGCAGGGCCGCGGAACCGGTCCTGCCGCTCCACCTGTTCGCCCAGCCGATCTTCCGCATCACGGCCGCGATCGGCTTCGTCGTCGGCTTCGCGATGATGGGCGCGCTCAGCTTCCTGCCGCTGTTCATGCAGGTCGTCAACGGCGCGTCGCCGACCGAGTCCGGGCTGCGGCTGCTGCCGATGATGGCCGGCCTGCTCATCGCGTCCATCGGCAGCGGCCAGCTCATCACCCGCTGGGGCCGCTACAAGATCTTCCCGATCGTCGGCACCGCCGTGATGGCGGTCGGCATGTTCCTGCTGTCCCGCATGGACGAGTTCACGACCACGACCGCGTCGTCGCTCTCCATGTTCGTGTTCGGTTTCGGCCTCGGCCTCGTCATGCAGGTCATCGTGCTCGCGGTGCAGAACTCGGTCGACTACCGCGACCTGGGCGCGGCCACCTCCGGTGCGACGTTCTTCCGGTCGATCGGCGGGTCCTTCGGCGCGGCGATCTTCGGGACGATCTTCAACGCCCAGCTCAACGGCCACATCGAGGACGCCCGCACGTCGGGCCTGCAACTGCCGCCCGGCGTCGACCCGAATTCGGTGGCGTCCAGTCCGGACGCACTCGCCAAACTGCCCCCGGCCGCCCACCAGACGTTCATCCACGCCTACGCGCAATCCCTGCAGACCGTGTTCCTGATCGCCTCGATCATCATCGTCGCGGCTTTCGTGCTCAGCCTGTTCCTCAAGGAGATCCCGCTGCGCCAGGCGACCTCCGCGGACAGCCTCGACGCCTACCGCAACGCGTCGCGCAGCTCGGTGGAAGAGGTCGAACGCGCCCTGACCCAGATCGCCCACCGGGAGAACGGCTGGGCCCGCTACGAACGCATGATCGCCCGCGCGGGCGTCGACATCTCGGTGCCGTGCGCGTTCGGCCTCGTCCAACTCGACCACTTCGGGCCGATCCAGGACACCGCCCTGGCCAAAAAGCTCCACGAACCGATCGACTCGGTCCGCAAATACGCCGCACAGCTCCAGGACGCCGGCCATGCCACTACCGACGCGGAAGGCCGCCTGGGCCTCACCGCGTCCGGCCACGACATCGTCGAACGCCTCGTCGACGCCCGCCGCGAACTCCTCGCCCAGGTCACCGCGGACCTGTCCCCCGAAGAGCATGCCGAGCTCATGGCACTGCTCCGCAAGATGGCCCGGCTGACCACGGACACCACGCGCGACCACTTGGTCGGCGAAGCACCCCGGCACGGGGCCTGAGACCGACGCCGCGGAATCGGCCCGGCGGAGACCGCACGGACGACCGCGGCGGATCGGGGAGAACGAGCCACGGATCCCCGCGGAATCACACGCGGGGCAGCGTTACTTCGCGCGCAGTCCGCCGCGTCGTCGGCGGCGGCGGGCGACGGCGCGCCGTTCCTCGGGGGTCAGGCCGCCCCGGACCCCCGTGGTCTCCGGGTCGGCCTCGGCCAGGGCGGCGGCGCGGCATTCCACCAGCACCGCGCAGCGTGCACAGATGCGCTTGGCTTCCTCCTCGCGGGCGATCCGGGCGACCGCGGGCTCCCCGGGCAGGCCCAGGAACAGGGCGAGGTCCTCGACGCGGCACGCGCCCGCCGCCGGGGGAATCCAGGTGGACGCGCGGGCGGCGGGCGGTTCGGCGATGTCGCTTGCGGAGGAAGGCAGATCGCTCCGGTCGGGCACGTGAACACTCCTCGCTCTCGGCGGGTAGGACCGTCCCACCAAGCGAGTACCCGCCCAAATCCCGGTACAAGCCCCGCAATGCGACAACTGACGGGAAAGCAACACCCGCGAAACACCCCCGCCATACCGGAAGTTGGCCGATGCTCGCGGCGCTTTGGATCAGTCGTCGCCGCGTTCCCGGTCCAAGCTCTTGCGGCCCTTCACACGCTTCGGCCGCACGTCCACCCCACCGAAGACCGCCGCGCCGCGGACCACCACAACCGGCGCGTCGGGGCTCTCCGCCTCGTGCTGGTGGACGTCGAACCCGCCGAAGATCCCGGCGCCGTGCCCGCGCACCGTCACCCCTTCGGGGACCCGCACTTCCACGCCCCCGAACACCGTGACCGCGTCGATGTACATGACCGGATGTTCGAACGTCGCCTGCGACAGATCGATCTCCACGCCGCCGAACACCGACACCGCGCGGATCTTCCGGCCCACCCGCCCGGGGCCCTTCCGCGACGCGCTGCCGAACACCGCGACCAGGGTCGGCGATTCCGCGGGCCGGCCGGACGGCTCGGCGGTGCGCCACCGCGGCTCGGCATCCGGCCGCGGGCGCGGACTCGGGGTCGCGGGTTTGGCCAGATTCAGCCGCCCGGGGACGGGCAGATCGCGGGTCAACGGCTCCAGTTCGCCGACGGTCTTGATGCCGTACAGGATGTCGATCCGCTCGGCGTGCTCCTCGACCGTGAGACGGCCTTCCTCGAACGCGGTGCGCAGCACGTCGGCGACCCGGTCGCGGTCCGCGTCGGACGCGCGCATCGCCGAGGGCGGCAGCGGCCTGTCGGCCGGGACCGCGGGCAGGACCGGGGGCGGGGCCGCCGGGGCGGGCGCCGGGACAGCCGGCGTGGCGGGCGCGTCGGTTTCGGAAGTCGGGTCCACACGACGACGATAGCCGCCGGGCAAGGCACGCCACAGACATGACGCACGCCACACCGCCGCTCCATGCCCGCCTCGCGGTCACACGACCTCGCGGCACGCCTCCGCAATCCGCCGGACGGCCTCGTGCAGCCGGTCCTCGGCGAGCATCGCGTAGCCCAGGACGAGCGCCTGCGGTCCGGCGGCGGCGTCCTCGCGCATCGGGCCGACCGGCTCCACCCGGACGCCGCGTTCGGCGGCGGCGGCGACCACGGCGTCCTCGCTGCAGCCGACCGGGAGTTCGACGTACAGGTGCAGGCCGGCGCGGATGCCGTTGACCTCGACCTCGGGCAGGAACTCGGCGAACGCGTCCGCCACCGCGTCCCGCCGACCCCGGTAGCGCAGCCGCATCGCGCGCAAGTGCCGGTCGTAGGCGCCGCTCTCCAGCAGCCGCACGAACGCGAACTGGTTGATCACCGCGGAGCCCAGGTCGGCGTACTGCTTCAGTTCGCGGATCTGTTCCAGCCACGGCTCCGGCACCACGGCCCAGCCGAGCCGCATGCCCGGCGCGAGCGCCTTGCTGGTCGAGCCCAGGTGCACGACGTGGTCGGGGTCGAGGCCCTGGAGGCAGCCGACCGGGTCGCGGTCGTAGCGGAACTCGGCGTCGTAGTCGTCCTCGATGATCAGGCCGTCGACGTCCCGCGCCCACGCGGTCAGCCGGGCCCGGCGCTCCGGCGACAGCACCACGCCGGTCGGGTACTGGTGCGCGGGCGTCACCAGGACCGCACGGGCGCCACTGCGGGCCAGCACGTCGACGTCTATGCCGTCGCCGTCGACCGGGATCCCCACGATCGGCAGCCCGTTGCTGCGCAGCAGCCCGCGCTGGGTCGCACTCGACGGGTCCTCGACGGCCAGCAGCCGGTGCTCGCGGACGACCAGCGCCTGCACGACCAGCGCGATCCCCTGGGCGACCCCGCCGACCACCACGATGCGGTCCGGCGACGCGTTCGCGGCCCGCACCCGGCCCAGGTAGCCCGCGAGCGCGATACGCAGCTCGGGCACGCCGCCGGGGTCGCCGTACGACAGGCGGCTGTGCGGCACGGTCGCCAGCGCGTGCCGGGTCGCCGCCAGCCACGCGGAACGCGGGAACGCCGACATGTCGGACGATCCCGGCTTGAGGTCGAACGGCAGCTCCGACACGTCGCTCACGTCGCGCGGCAGCTCGGGGCCGCGCGAGGTGTGCTGCTCCGGCAGCTGCGCGACGCGCGTACCGGAGCCGTGCCGGCTGGTCAGGTAGCCCTCGGCGACAAGCTGCTCGTACGCCTCGACGACCATGCCGCGCGACACCCCCAGGTCGGCGGCCAGTGCCCGGCTCGACGGCAGCCGGTCGCCCGGCGCCAGCCGGCCGCTGCGCACCGCTTCCCGCAGACCCGCGGTGATCTGCGCACCGACGTTGCCCAGCGCACGGTCGATCCCCACCAGCAAGTCGCTCACGAGTGGTCCCCTCCTGACGGCCAAATGTGGTCCTGTGTTCCGATCCACTGCCTCCATAACGTAACCCGACATGAGGCGATCGGTAGAGGCGCGGTCCACCGGCGCGACGTCCGCTGCGGTTTCCCAGGTCCTGGTGGGCACCTGCACGGGGGTGTCCGCGGCGCTCACCGCGTATCCGGTGGGCACCGGGCAGGCCCTGCGCTACGGCTTGGCCGGGGTGGCGATGTACGCGCTCCTGAAGCTGCGCACCCGGGGCGGCGACCGGCCGCGGATCCGCGTGCGGCCGCGCGAGTGGGCCCTGCTGTTCCTGCTCGCGCTGACCGGCCAGACGCTGTTCAACCAGCTCCTCCTCGGCGCGCTCGACCACGCCGACCCGGCGACGGTCGGCAGCATCCTCGGGTGCGCCCCGGTGGTCCTCGCCACCGTCGGCGCGCTGCTGGCCGGACGGCGGCCCGGGCGGCGCATCGTGGCCGCGTCGCTGCTGGTCGTCGCAGGTGCGGTGGCCGTCGAGGGATTCGGCAGCGCCACCCCGACCGGGCTGGCCATGGCGCTCGGCGTGCTGGTGTGCGAACTGGCCTTCTCGCTGCTGGCGGTGCCGCTGCTGCCAAGGCTCGGGCCGCTGCGGGTAGCGGCCTACTCGACGCTGCTCGCCGGGCCGCAGTCGCTTGCCATCGGGTGGCTGTCCGACGGCGAGGCCATGGTCCAGATGCCCACCGTCGCCGAAGCAGCCGCCTTGGTGTTCCTCGGACTGATCGCCACCGTCGTGGCGTTCCTGCTCTGGTACAGCGCACTCGGCCGGCTCGGCCCCGAGCGCGCAGGGCTGTTCTCCGGCCTGGTGCCGATCGCGGCGGCGTTGTCCGCCCTCGTCCTCGGCACCGGCACGGTCCACCCCGAGCAGGTGGCCGGAAGTGCGCTGGTCGGCCTGGGCGTCGCCCTCGGCATGTTCGCTCCGCGACGATCATGGCAAGCTGTCCGGACATGAACGGGGACAGGCACGGCGAACCTCCCATCGTGTGCGGCGCCATACCGCAGCACCACGACGGCGCCGCCCCCGATACGCCGGACGCCGAACTCGCCCAGCGGGTACGCGACGGCGGCCCCGACGCGGAAACCGCGTTCGCCGCCCTGCACCAGCGCCACCACGCCGCGGGCCTGCGGCACGCCCGACGCCTGGAAGCCGACCGGGACGCCGCCGAAGACCTGGTGTCCGACGCGTTCGTCGAGGTACTCGCCCAACTGCGGCGCGGCGGCGGACCCCGGGAGTCGTTCCGCGCCTACCTGTGCACGACGATGCGCAATGCCTTCATCGACCGCGTCAAGGCCCGCAAAGGCGTCTTACTCACCGGCGACGACGCCGAACTCGACAGCCTCGGCGGCCCGTCGGCGGAATCCGCCGAGGTGAAGCCGGACCTCATGCTCGTCCAGCAGGCCTTCGGGTCGCTGCCCGACCGCTGGCAGGCGGTGCTGTGGCACACCGAGGTGGAAGGCGAGAAGCCGCGCGCCATCGCCCGGTTGCTGGGCATCACGCCGAACGCGGTCTCCCAACTCGCGGTCCGCGCCCGCGAAGGCCTCAGCGCCGCCTTCCTCGAAGCGCACGTGGGGCGCCTGCCCGACCGCTGCCGCGACTACGGCACCCGGTTCGGCGGCTACGTCCGCGGCACCCTGCGCCTCCGCGACAAGCGCGCGGTCGACGACCACTTGGCCGGATGCGACACGTGTACCCGCGTGTGCGCCGAGCTGACCGCGGCCAACGCCCACCTGCGCGCCCTGCTCCTCCCGGCAGTCCTCGGCACCGCCGCGGCCGCGGCGCCCCTGATCGAAGCGGCCACGGGCGGAGCGGCGGTGGCGCCGGGCCCGGCAGGCACCGGCTCGGGCGCTCCGGGCCTCCCGGGCCCGCACCCGGACGCCGCGTGGAAGCTCACGTTCGCCGCGGGCGCCGTCGCCATGGCGGGCGTGGCCTTCGCGGCGATTCTCGCCGGATCCGGCGACGACTCCGGCCGGCACCCCGACGACCGTGCGCCGCGCATCGCCCGACCCGCCCCGCCCGAGCCCCCGGGCCCGGCCGCGGGATCCGCGCGGCAGTCCCCCGCACCCGCGGATTCCGACGCGCCGTCCGTGCCCGGCGGCTCCCCGAGCGCCCTCCTCACGGCACCGCCGTCGACCACGCCCAAACCTGCGGAGGGGGAGGCGGACGCCGCCGCACCCCCGGCCACCGCGGCGTCCGGCCCGCCCCGTTCCCCCGGCCCGGAATCACCCCACCCCACGGCACCGCCCACCACCCGGCCCGCACCCACGCGCCCACCCGCCACGACGCCTCCCCCAACGCCGACGCGGACCACCGTCCCGCCCACCACGCGGCCCCCGACCCAGCACCCCGCCCCGCTGGCCGCCGACGACGCGGCCACCGTCCGCGCGGGCGGCACGGTCGCCCTCGACGTGCTGGCCAACGACCGCGGCGACCGGCTCCGCATGACCGGCGCCCCGCTGGCGTTCGGCCGGTACGGCCTGATCACGTGCGACAAGCGCTCCGGCGCGTGCACGTACCGGACCTACGACGGCTTCCGGACCGGCACCGACGTCTTCTCCTACACCGTCAAAGACGCCGAAGGCCGCACCGACAGCGCGAGCGTGCGCATCACGGTGACCGCCCGCTGAGCCGCAGACTCCACCCAGGAAAGCCTCATAAGCGGTATAAGCGGCATAACATCCCGCGCGTTCCCGCCCGCCACACCCCCGTGCCGCCGCTCCCCCGCAGTGAGCCCGACCTCACACCCGGTACCGCCCCGCGGCCGTTCTACGCTGGAGGACGCCCCATACCGCCGAGTGAGGATGGCCATGCCCCCCGCCGACAGTTTCTCCGGCTCGTACACCGACCTGCTTCCGCTGGGCGCCGACACCACGCCGTACCGTCTGGTCACCAGCGAGGGTGTCTCCACCTTCGAGGCCGGCGGCCGCCGTTTCCTGCAGGTCGAGCCCGAGGCGATGACGCTGCTCGCGCGCGAGGCGATGCGCGACATCGCGCACCTGCTGCGCCCGGGGCACCTCGCGCAGGTCGCGAAGATCCTCGACGACCCGGAGGCCTCCCCCAACGACCGCTTCGTCGCGCTCGACCTGCTCAAGAACGCGAACATCGCGGCCGGCGGTGTGCTGCCGATGTGCCAGGACACCGGCACGGCGATCGTCATGGGCAAGCGCGGCCAGCACGTCCTCACCGACGGCCGCGACGAGGAGCACCTGTCGCGCGGCATCCGCAACGCGTACACCGAGCTGAACCTGCGCTACTCGCAGATGGCCCCGCTGACCATGTGGGACGAGAAGAACACCGGCAACAACCTGCCGGCCCAGGTCGAGCTGTACGCCGCGGCGGGCGAGGCCTACAAGTTCCTGTTCATGGCCAAGGGCGGGGGCAGCGCCAACAAGTCGTACCTGTACCAGGAGACCAAGGCCATCCTGAACCCGGCCGCGATGCTGAAGTTCCTGGACGGCAAGATCCGTTCGCTCGGCACCGCCGCCTGCCCGCCGTACCACCTGGCCGTGGTCATCGGCGGCACCAGCGCCGAGTTCGCGCTGAAGACCGCGAAGTACGCGTCCGCGCGCTACCTCGACACCCTCCCGACCGAGGGCTCGCCGCTCGGCAACGGCTTCCGCGACCTCGACCTGGAAGCGGAGATCCTCAAGCTCACCCAGGACATGGGCATCGGCGCGCAGTTCGGCGGCAAGTACTTCTGCCACGACGTGCGGGTCATCCGCCTGCCCCGGCACGGCGCGTCGCTGCCGGTCGCGATCGCGGTGTCGTGCAGCGCGGACCGCCAGGCGCTCGCCAAGATCACCGCCGAGGGCGTGTTCCTGGAGCAGCTGGAGACCGACCCGGCCAAGTACCTGCCGGACACCACGCACGAAGACCTGGACGGCGAGGTCGTGCACGTCGACCTCAACCGGCCGATGAGCGAGATCCGCGCCGAGCTGTCCAAGTACCCGGTCAAGACCCGGCTTTCGCTGTCCGGCCCGGTCGTCGTGGCGCGCGACATCGCGCACGCGAAGATCAAGGAGCGACTGGACGCGGGCGAGGAGATGCCGCAGTACCTGCGCGACCACGCGGTGTACTACGCGGGCCCGGCGAAGACCCCGGAGGGCTACGCGTCCGGCTCGTTCGGCCCGACCACCGCGGGCCGGATGGACTCCTACGTCGAGCAGTTCCAGGCGGCCGGCGGCTCGTTCGTCATGCTCGCCAAGGGCAACCGCTCGCAGCAGGTCACCGACGCGTGCGCCAAGCACGGCGGCTTCTACCTCGGCTCGATCGGCGGCCCCGCCGCGCGCCTCGCGCAGGACTGCATCAAGTCCGTCGAGGTCATCGAGTACCCGGAACTCGGCATGGAAGCCGTCTGGAAGATCGAGGTCGAGGACTTCCCAGCGTTCATCGTCGTGGACGACAAGGGCAACGACTTCTTTAACCAACTGGAACCAACTCAGGCCCTCATCCGGGACATTCCGGTCCGCAAGTCCTGATCCGCAACCGGCACCGGCCGGACCGGTCGCGACCTGACGACGCGACAGCAGGCGCCCCCTCCTCTCCGGACGGGGCGCCTTGTCGTTGGCGCACCCGGTTTCCCGTTCCGGAAACCATGGCGTCTTGCCTGACGTCCGGCCACGTGGCGAGGATGACACCGGAAAGCTGCCGGCCGGGGGAAGGGCATCATGCAGAAGCCAGTCAAAGTAGCCGGTAATTGCGATGTGAAGGACTGCCCTGCGGTCTACGTGACCGAGCAGGGTACGTACCTCGTGCAGGGTTACGTGTCCGCAGACCACGGACTTGATGTCCCGCCCGGAGAAGCCATCGTGGAGGTTCCCCGCGATCTGCTCGACAAGCTGGCGCGCGAGAACCATGGCTGACGCTTTCAACGAACTCTTCGACACGTTCGAGCGAGAAGCCTTCCGCCTGGAGACGCTCGACACCTACTCGGTTCCGTCGAGCAATCCGAGCCTGCATGCGTTTCTCGACGGACATCCCAAGCCGGACGACTACAACCGCGCGTGGTGTTCGGAAGTCCAGGCCATCACTCAGGCCGGTAAGCGGATCTACCGCGTCCACGTCCTGAGCCGGCCGCTCACGCCGTACCTGCGGTTTGAACTGGGCTGGGGCTACCGGACAAACGCAACCGCGGGAGAAGAGTTCCACATCCTCGACACCACAGATCAGCCGAACCCCGTATCAGCGGCGTCGGACTTCTGGCTCTTCGACGAAGCCACCGCGGTCACGATGAACTACGACGCGGACGGCGCCATTGTCAGCCGGGAGATCCTGCCCGGGGACAGTGCTGCGGACTACGTTGCGCTCCGAGACACAGCGCTGAGGCACGCCGTGCCTTTCGCCGATTGGTGGGCGAAGTACGGCGAGTGAACAAGACGGAACTTGGCGCGGCACTGCGGGCCCTGCGGTTGGCATCCGGCAAGGAAGCCAAGGCGGTGGCCCGTGCCGCCGCCATGTCCGCCCCGAAGCTCAGCAAGATCGAGACTGGCCGGGTCAGTCCCAGCGTCCTGGACGTCGAGCAGATCCTGACGGCCGTGGGCGTCTCCGACGAGGTCAAAGCCGAGTACGCCAACATCGCGCGCGCGGCGGCGACCGAGACCACGGCGTGGCGCATCATCCGCAGGGCGGGACTCCACAAGGCCCAAGAGAAGACGAAGGCGCTGGAAGCGCAGATGTCGTTGCTGCGTCTGTTTCAGCCCGCGCTCATCCCGGGCTTGCTCCAGACTCCCGAGTACATCCGTGCAGTGCTGGGGCGTCATGCGCTGGGTGATGAGGTCCTTCGACGCACGATGGCCACGCGGCTGGAGCGTCAGGAGGTTCTGTACGACTCCAGCAAAGACCTGCGCTTCATCATCACGGAGCCGGTCCTTCACTGGCGGATAGTCTCACCAGCCAAGCTCGCTGCGCAGATCGACCGCATCATCTCGGTTTCGCGCCTGCCCCACGTCGATATTCGACTTACACCCCTGGATGCGCCACAGACAGACATCCCGAACCATGCTTTCGTCATCCGAGACGACCGGATCGTCAGTGTGGAGACCGTCCATGCGGAAGTCGTGGTGACAGATCCGCGGGACGTGGCCTTGTATGTCGCCAAGTTCGAAGGCTTCGCTGCCACTGCACTGGCCGGCGATGCCATGCGCGAAGCACTGACACGCATCCGCGATTCCCACCGGACGCACTGAACCCGCACGGATTCCAGCACGGATATTTTCCAGGTCGGGAAACACCCTCCCCCGATTTCCCGCCTCTCGTTACTTTCCCTGAAGTGGTCTCAGCCAGGCCATCGGGAGGGGAAACGGTGACAGCGTCTGCGACGCCGGTGTGGGAGACGTGGCAGTCGGCCACTCGACAGGCCGTTCCCTTCCTGCGTCACGCTCTGGTGAGCGTGCTCCGGGATCACGGCCACCATGCATTGACCGACACGGCCGGACTGCTGGCATCGGAGCTGGTCACCAATGCCATTCAGCACGCCCTGGCGCCGCTCGGCGCCGTGGGAATCTCGCTCACCATCCACCCGGATCGCATCCGCGTAGGCGTGACCGACGACGACCCCCGCGTACCGCTCCTGCGGTACGCGTCGGGCAACGAAACCCATGGCCGTGGCATCGCCATCGTGGATGCCTTCGCCGACAAGTGGGGCGTGGACTACCGCGACGGCCGCAAGGCCGTCTGGTTCGAACTGCCGTACGTGGCCCCTGAGGAGACATGAGCCATGAGCACACGCCAGCAGACCGCTCCGGTGCGTGTGGCACCGGCGGACGTCAACGGGTACTCGACGCTGCTCAAGTTCGCCCGCGACGGCGATCCATCGCAGGGATTCACCTTGGAGTACCTGACCATCGCGCAGCATCGCGCGTTGGCCGAAGCACTGGCCGCGATGCTCGGCGTCGCACTGACGTGCCGGAAGCAGGAACCAGACACGGTCATCCTCTGCGGCAAGTGCGGCACGCCACGCCCCCGCCGCGAACTCATCGACATCTGTTACCCCTCCGACAGGCCGGGATCGTTCGAAGACATGCGGTACGTCTGCATCGATGTGGAGGCATGCCAAGCCGCACGTTGAGACCCCAGGCCCTACATCGCGCGAGGGCGGGCCCTCCCGCGGGTTCCCCCGGAGGGGCAGCGGGTACTACCCCCGGTGCCGATCACGGGTTACGTAACGACCAGATCCATCGCGATCATTTGATACGTAAAGCACAACGGAAGGCCGATTATGTTGTGTGGCTTCCGTGGAGACGGCCCGCTCCGGGGCCGTCTCCGTCGGCTCACTTCAACCGCGATGGCTGGATGTTCACGACCTGGACCAATCCGATTGGACGGGGATTTCTCAAGGGGGTCCCGTCCAGTCCACCTATCCCGCGGTCGCGCCGAGCTGCCAGCCTGGGAGCCAGCCATCGGGCCCTGCCGCCAGGAACCCGCGCTTCTCCAGGCGCTCGACCCGCTTCCGCCACGCGTCGGCGGTACGGCACGCCATCGACTCCCCGGAGTTGGCCGCCAGCCACTGGCCGAGAGGCATGCCGGTCAACCGACGGGCCTCTGTCGACGCAAGCACAAACCGCGCCTCCGCGTTCTCCGCTGCCACACGCTCAGCTGTCCGGTTCCTCGGCACCCGTGAGTCTTCGTGTTTGCCGCTGACGGTGAAGTATCCGGCACCGCCCACAACGTCGAGTGCAAGCGAGAGCGTCTGCTGCTGCGCGTTGTTGCCCTCCACGTACAGAAGACGCCTCGTACCGTCGCCGGGCCGCTCCAGACGCAGCAACGACCGTGCCCATGCCCTGATCTGCTGCGACCCCATAGGTGTTCGGCTCACGCCTCCGTCCACACCCACCTTGGCCTGATGGTGGATCAGCACCACGGCGATACCTTGATCCGTGATGTTTCTCAGGCCATGGGTCACGCTCGCCACGTGCGCCTGGTTGTTGACCTCACCCCCGGGCGGCATGGCCCCAAGCAAGTTGTCCACGATCAGGACGCCGATCCCCTCGCCCGCAATCTGGCAGGCAAGGCGTGACCAGTAGTCGGGATCGCCGTTCGGGCGCAGATCGGCGATCAGCAGATCCCCTGAACCGCCGAGGGCGGCATAGCGGGTAGCCGTCTCACTCGCACCACCGGGATCAGTACAAGCAACCAGGACCCGCCGGGCAGAGCCGTGGATCCGATGCCCGAGCCACTCGCGTTCTCCGGTCGCGAGCGCATGCGCCAGCGAAATGGACAGCCAGCCCTTTCCGGCTTTTGGCTGGCCGTACAAGACCGTTGCCGTCGCACTCACCAGTCCTTCCACAAGGAAGGGGGGAACGGCGGCCGATTCGGCCAGCACTTCTTGCACGGATTTGATGGCGAGGACGCTCATGCGGCATCAGCCAGACGGCGCGCCGCAACCCAACGATCAATCTCGCCGGGGTCGAAAGTCATCGCATCGCCGTGACCGTGGTGAGGCAGACCCATCCGGCTCGCGTTCTTCAGCACCCATGCTGCGCTCACACCGAAGTGATCGGCCAGGTCTTGGACATGCCACACGACACGCATGGAACCCCCAGCGATATTGAGTTGTTGATCCACGTGAACCCTAGCGAAGGCTCCGCGGAGCACAAGGCCCAGAACGGCCGGGACCGTCGGCCCCGGCCGTTCCCGGTGAGTCAGTGGCGTACCTGTCCATCACCACGACGGCGACGGCCCGGGAGTTCCTCTGTCATCTCCCAGACGTCCCAATCGAGCTGCGACGGGAGACGCAGGCCGGCGCGCTCGGCAAGCTGCCGCATGTTGGGCACGGTAACGATCACCTGACCGGCCGTCTCGGCATCCGCGGCAGGCCGGACAATCACCGAGATCTCGTGGCGCTGGAGGAACACCCGCTTCTGCTCGTCGTCCATCCCCGACCACACATCACGGTAGGAGCGACCCGTGTCCACGTACCGAGGCCCGCTCTCCGACTCCGCCACGGCAGCGGACAGCTTGGCTACCTTGGCACTCAGCGGCGCGTGCATACGCCAGTAGGAGTCAGCCTGTCCCTCGCCGTCGTACCGGCCCGCAAGGTAGTCGGCCTCCAAGCGATTCAAGCGTTCCTTGGCAGTGGCCAGCTCCGCTTTGATCTCACTGGTCCGGCTCGCTACACGCTCCACCACCGGGAATTCGCCGATCGCGTCCACCAGGATGCGGTTCACCGCCGAGTCCAGGTCGTCACAGCGCACCCGTGCCGGATTGGGGCACGTCCCCTTCTGCGTACCGGTATTGCAGACGTAGTAGCGGTACTCACGCGCCGAACCCTGACGGGACTTGCGGGCAGCAGACATGCGGCTGCCGCAACTGCCGCACCCGGGCACGCCGCCCAGCATCGATCGCGACGGGATCGAGCGGAGGACGCGCTTGTTCGCCTCCAATCCTGCGACCAGTTCCGCCCACTCCGCGTACGGCATGATCGGTTCATCGGTGATGGCGACCGGGTTGCCTTCATCGTCTTCGACGAGGTTCCCCTTGTACGTGTAGTACCCGGCGATGGTGGCATTCCTGACGCAGGCAAGCACCGTGCTGGACGTCCACTGCAAGCCGCGGGGCTCCTCGCCCCTCAAGACGCGGAGTCGATCGCGCCAGGTCAGAACGCCACGTTCGTTGAAGTCCCGAGCGATCTTGTACGTGGACCAGTCATCCTTGAGACGGCCGATCATCTCTTCCGCGACCTTGGCGTACTCGGGTTCCGGAGTCAGCCGCTTGCCGCCGGTCTCCAACTTCTGGAAGACGTAGCCGAAAGGCTCGACTCCGCCCACCCACACACCCATGTTCCGGCGCGTCTGAGCGCCGGAGAGAGCCCGGGTTCGGATCGTCTCCAACTCGCCTTCGGCGAAGGCCGCGATGATCTGGGCGAACATCCTCCCCATCGGCGTGGACATGTCGATGCCCTCGGTGATGGAGACGATCGTCTTGCCGTTCTCCTGGCACCAGTCGTACAGCTCGCAGAAATGCGCGGAGCGCCGCGTCAGCCGGTCCAGTTTCAGCCAGGCCATGACGTCGAACTCGTCGGCCCGTTCGGTGAGCCATGGGCCGAGTCCAGGCCGCTTGAAGGGGTGCAGGCCACCCGAGACGTCAAGGTCTTCCGCCCACCCCACGATGGTCGCGTTCACCGTCGGCCCGTACGCCCAGTGCTCGATGCCCTGGCGCTGGCGCTCCGGCGACGTCGTGTCGTCCGTCGTCACGCTGAGGCGCACTCCCCCGAGTACGCGCGGTTGCTCGATCATGCTCCGGACGCTAGCAGTCGTTCCAGTGAGACAAACCAAAGAAACGACTTCTTCGCCGACGTGACCAGCCCGACGCTGCAGATCGGCAAGCGCCCGTAAGGGCGCAGCACCGAGGCCCGGCTCCCTTCCCGGAGCCGGGCCTCGGTGTGTCACCACTCACCTACCGGAACAGCCCCGGTCAGTAAGCGTCATACGGGATCGGGCTGAACGTCAGCGGGGCGCTCGCCCCCGCGTTCCACACCTGGGCCGTCGAGCCGTTGGCCGCGGTCTGCGTCACCGCGCCCGTGCCGCTCGTGGGCGCCGTGATGCGCAGCCCCGACACCCGGCTCACCAGCGCCCCGTTCGACGCGTCGAACCGCAGGTTGTCGCGCACCGCGCCGGTGCCGTCCTTGCACGCCCAGATCCCCAGCGCGGCACCTGCCGCCACGCTGCCCCGGTTGTCGAGGCAGTACGTCGGGTCCTTGAGGCTGTGCACCTGGCCGGTCGCCGGGTTGCGGTACCACTTCTGGTTGGTGTTGCCGGTGCAGTCCCACGCGATGACGTTGGTGCCGTTCGCCATCGTCCCGGCGTTGATGTCCAGGCATTTGCCGGTGTTGCCGGCCTTCAGCTCGGTGAACACCGCGGCCTGGTGCGGTTCGGAGACGAACCGCTGGGCCGCCGAGCCGTCGCAGGCCGCCAGCACGAGCTTGGCGCCGAGCGTCGGATCCGCGCCGGACGGCGCCAGGCACAGCGTCTGCGCGTTGGCCGGGCGGATGGTGCCGCCGGTCAGCACGAAGCGCTGGTTGTCACCGCCGTTGCAGTTCCACAGCACCACGGGGGTGCCGGTGGTGCGGGCGCCGCCTTGCGGGTCGAGGCAGCGGTCGTGGCTCAGTTCGATGTGCAGGGACTGGTACGACGGGTCGTACCAGAAGCCCTGGTTGCGGCCGCCGCTGCACGCCCACAGTTCCATCGCGGTGTAGTTGCGCGACGAGTAGCCGTACGAGTCGGCGCACAACCCGGTGCCCTCGTTCCGCAACTGCCGGAAGTCCTTGACCCCTTCGGTGAGCACCGGGGTGCCGGTGCTGGCCGGGTCGACGCAGCCCGCGGTCTGGTAGTTCGAGTTGTAGAGCTGCGTCAGGCAGGACGCGAACGCGAGGTGGCCGCGCTCGTTGGGGTGGAAGGACTGGCGCGTGGTGTTCTCGTTGAACAGGTCGAGGTTCGCGAAGTACAGGCCGCGTGCCCAGGTGTTGTCGGTACAGACTTCGTGGCCGTGGAACAGCCGGCTGTTGTCGAGGTAGACGGCGCCGGTGTTCGCCGCGGCCTTGCGTTCCGCTTCGGCGAACATCGGGACGGCCTCGTTGCGGCCCCACGCCATGTCGCGCAGGTAGCCGAGGCAGCCGCCGTCGTACCAGCCCGGGAAGTTCGGGTTGTCCTCGACGTCCGGGCTCATCGGCGAGGGGTAGCCCATGACGACCAGCTTGTAGTCGCCGTTGGCGTAGCCGGCGTCGGTCATGACGGTGCGCAGGTCGCGGATCGACTGCTCGACCTTGGGCTGGAGCGCGGCGATGCGGCCCGGCCACTGCGGCTGGTAGGTGCCGTAGCACTCGCCTTGGAAGAACACCCGTTTGGTGACGCAGTCGGTGACGGTCGGGCCGAACTGCAGGTCGTCGTTGGCGCCGATGACGAGCAGGACCATCTTCAGGCGCGTGTTGCGCGCCTTGATGGCGAGGTTGTCGGACTGCACCAGCTCGTCGGGGTATTGCTTGCTCCCGCCGATGCGGATGTTGACCGACGACGCGCCCGAGCAGGCGACGTTGTAGGTGACGTCGGCGGGGATGCCGGTGCGGTGGATCGCCGAGAGCGGCGAGCGGTGGCACCAGTTGTCCGGGCCGTCGGTGGGGGCTTCGTAGGTGCCGACGCCTTCACCGGAGATCTCGCTGTCGCCGAGCGAGATGAGCGACGTCTTGCGGTCGGCCATCGGCTTGACGGCCGGGTCGCCGTACAGCTGCTGCGCCTCCGCGGCGCGGACCGTTTCCAGGTCGGCCCGCAGCGGAGTCGCCGTGGTGCCCGCCGCGGCGGACGGCGAAGTGGCCAGCGTGCCAAGGCCGCCGACCGCGAGCAGGGCGGCCGTGAGCGCCCCGATCAGTCTTCGCTTGGGGTGGGACGGCAGGGATGGGGACATGATCCTCGCCTTCGTCGCAGGGGTGTACCCGGGAGTAACAGGAACACGTGCGGACGCAAACTACCTGCCGGTAGCGGAGATGTGAACAGTCGGAATCAGGCAAAATGCCCCGGCTCGCGGTGACACGTGTCGAGCCCGCTCACCCCGCCCGCGCAGGGGTCAGGAAACGATGTCCTTGCGCTCGAAGTGCCGGAAAGCCAGGGCGATGAAGACGCACGCATAGGCCACCGAGATCGCCGATCCCTTGACCATGCCCTCCCATTCCAGGTCGGCCTGCAGCGCGTCGACCCAGGCGAACTGCCAGTGTGTGGGGAGGACATCGCGCCATGATCCGAGCGCGGTCACCGCGTCGACGATGTTGGACACGACGACGAGCCCGACCGCGCCGCCGACCGCGCCGAGCGGCGCGTCGGTGACCGTGGACAGCCAGAACGCGACCGCGGCGACCACGAGTTGGGACACGATCCCGTAGACGACGACGATCAGCATGCGCTCCATCGCGTCGCCTGCCCCCAGCGTCCCGCCGATCGGGATCTCCAGGGGCCCCCACCCGAAGGCGATCGTCCCGGCGAGCAGCGCCATCGCGGGGAGCAGCACCAGTGCGAACGCGCTGTAGGCCAGCGAGACCGCGAGCTTGACCCGCAGCAGCCGGGCGCGCGGCACGGGCGCGGCGAGCAGGTAGCGCAGCGACGACCAGCTCGCCTCGCTCGCCACGGTGTCGCCGCAGAACAGCGCGACCGCCACGACCAGCAGGAACCCGGTCGACACGAACAGCGCGAAGGCCGTGAGGTTGAGCCCGCTGCGGGTGGCCACGTCGACGAGCGTCGGCACGTTGTCGCGCGACGGTGAGCCGCCCACCTTGAACGCGACGACCAGGATCCACGGCAGCGCCGCGAGCAGCCCCAGCATCACCAGCGTGCGTCGGCGGCGCAGTTGCCGCATTGCCTCGACCCGGAAGGGCAGGGTGTGCCGGGGCCGGTAGCCGTGTGCGCGGGAGGGCGCGGGTTCGTCCACGGGCTCGTTCGCAGGGACTGCGCCGTCCGGCGCCGGGTCGACGGCGGTCACTGCTGTTCTCCGATCAGTGTCAGGAACGCGTCCTCCAGCCGCCGTTTCGCGGCGACCCGGTCGACCGCGACGCCGGCGCCGACGAGTTCGGCGACCACCGCGGAGGGTTCGGCGCCCGCGAGGTGCACGAGCACGCCTTCGCCTTCGGGTTCGACCGAGGCGACGCCCTTCAGGCCCGCGAGCGCGGCCACCGCCCGCTCGGGTGCGGGTGTGCCGATCGCGAGTGTGTTGCCGTCGCCGGTGATGTCCTCGACCGGGCCCTGCGCGACCAGGCGGCCGCGGTGCATGACCACGACGTGTGTGCAGGTCTGTTCGACCTCGGCCAGCAGGTGGCTGGAAACCACCACGGTGCGGCCGTCCGACGCGTATCGGATCAGCACGTCGCGCATCGCGCGGATCTGCGGCGGGTCGAGCCCGTTGGTCGGCTCGTCGAGCACCAGCAGGTCCGGGAGCCCGAGCATGGCCTGCGCGATGGCGAGCCGTTGCCGCATGCCCTGCGAGTACGTGCGGACCGCGCGGTCCAGCGCCTCGCCGAGCCCGGCGATCTCCAGCGCTTCCTCGACGTGCGCGTCCGCTTCCGGTCGCCCGGTGGCGCGCCAGTACAGCCGCAGGTTGTCCCGTCCCGACAGGTGCGGCAGGAACCCCGGCCCTTCGACGAACGACCCGAGCCGGGACAGCACCGGCGCCCCGGGCGTGACGACGTGCCCGAAGATCCGGATCTCCCCCTCGTCGGGGTGGATGAGGCCCATGAGCATGCGCAGCGTCGTCGTCTTGCCCGCACCGTTGGGGCCCAGCAGGCCCAGGACTTCGCCGCGCGCCACCTCGAACGACAGGTCTTCGACGGCGAGTTTGCCGCCCTTGTAGCGCTTGGTCAGGCCGTGGATCCGCAGCGGCACGTCGCGCAGTCCGGCGATCGGCGCCCGCGCCTTGATCCGGCGGCGCCCGGTGGCCACGAGCACCGCGGCCGCCGCGGCGGCGATCAGCGGCAGGCCCCAGGTCCACCAGGGGTATCCGGCGGGCGGCGCCTTCAGTCCGGACACCGACGGCACAACGAGCGGGCCGGTGACGGCGACCTGGTAGACCGCGGGTTCGGCCGGGGTGGCAAAGCCGAGGTCGGTGGTGGTGAACACGAGCCGCAGCCGGTGCCCGGCGTCGATCTCCCGGTCGATCTCCGGCAGCCGGATCTCCACCTCGCGGCCGTCGCGGGCGCCCGACACCCGGACCGGTGCGGCGAGCTGGTAGGGCAGGACCGCCGAACCGCCCGAGTCGACGTCGTACAGCTTGGCGAACAGCACGATGTCGTCCGCCCCGGAGACCCGCACCTTCGCCGTCGTGCCGCCGGTGATGCGGAAGGTGCCGTTCTGCGTGGCGCTGTCGAACACCGCGGTCTGCCCGGGCATGTCGAGGGCGAGCTGTCCTACCGTGCCGCTGCCGCCGCCGAGTTGCCCCAGCGTGCCGAGCGCCCCCAGCCCGGGCAGCGTGGAGATCGACGGAGGGACGCCGCCGGGCGGGTTGACCACCGTCTGCGGCACCCCGAGCAGCGGGATCTCGCGCCGGGAGCTGCCGCCGCTGCCCGGGTAGCTCGGCCCGGACGCGATCTTCACGACCTGTTCGCGGGTGGAGGTGTCGACGCCGCCGAAGCGGGTGACCGAGAACGGCCCCGCGGCGACGGGCCGCGTGCCGCCGGCCCGGGTCGCGCGGGTCTGCGCCGCGCCCGCGTCCGACTTCACCCAGCGGTCGAGCCAGGACACCGTCTTGTCGGCCACCCACGCGTCCTGGGTGGGCCCGCCGTCGTGCCCGCCCGCGGTCCACGCCATCTCCACCGGGAAGCCGTTGGCGGTCACCGCCTTCGCGGTCGCGTCCGCCTCGGACAGCGGGAACAGCGAGTCGCTCTGCCCCTGGATCAGCAGCGTCGGCACCCGCAGCCGGTCGGCGACCAGCGCCGGGCTGGCCCGGCGCATCAGCTCGACGGCATGCGGGGTGGCCTTGCCGGTGCGGGCGACCTCTTCGTAGACCGCGCACACGTCGGGGGCGAAGCGGCCGCACAGCGCGGTGTCCGCGCTCGGCGCGGCACCCGCCCCGCCCGCGCCGGCGCCGCCCGGGACACCGCCTTCGGGAGTACCGCCCGGCAGGCCCCCGCCGGCACCGGCGGAGAAGAACACACCCGCCCACATCTTCTTGAACACGCCGTCGTTGCCGCCGGTGCCGCCCGCGTTGGGCAGCAGCGACGCGGCGAGGTCGTTCCAGGTCCACTGCGGGGCCACGGCGTCGACGCGCGGGTCGTAGGCGGCGAGCAGCAGCGCGAGCGCGCCGCCGTAGGACGCGCCCGCGGCGCCGACCCGCGGGTCTCCGGGCCCGTCGGACTTCACCTCGGGCCGTGCGGCGAGCCAGTCGACCAGGGCGCGGGCGTCGGCGACCTCGTAGTCCGGTTGGTCGAGCGCGATCGCCCCGCCGGACGCGCCGAAGCCGCGCGCCGACCAGGTCATGACGACGTAGCCGCGCCGGGCGTAGTCCTGCGCCTCGGCCCGCACCGACAGCTTGCTGCCGCCGAAACCGTGGCCGAGGAGCAGCGCGGGCGCGGGTGCGCCGGTGTCCGGCCAGTACACGGTGGTGTCGAGCGGGATCCGGTCGGCCGAGCCGGGTCCGGCGGCGACCTCGATGCGCTGCTCGGTGCTGCGGACGGGTGATGACCCGCCGCCTCCCGACGCCCCCGCGGCCAGCACCACGGCGAGCAGCGCCAGGGCGACCGCGGCGGCGGTCAGGGCCCGGCCGCGCCGGGTCGCGGGCATGCGGCGGCGCACCGCCGTCCTCCACGTCATGGCCCGACCCTACGGTGTGGCGCGCGGCGCCACGGGCGGGCATGCGACGGGCGGACCGGGCCGGACCGTCTTAGAGTCGATTCCACTTGTTTGGAGGTGAATCGTGCGCGTTGCCCTGTTCATCACCTGCTTCAACGACACGTTGTTCCCGGAGACCGGCAAATCGGTCGTCCGGGTGCTGCGCAGGTTGGGGCACGACGTGGAGTTCCCGTACGCGCAGACCTGCTGCGGGCAGATGCACTTCAACACCGGCTACCGGCACGAGACCCGGCCGCTGGCCGAGTCGTTCGCGAAGACGTTCGCGCCGTACGACGCGGTCGTCACCCCGTCGGGCTCGTGCGCGGCCATGGTCCGCGACTCCTATCCACCGCTCGCGGACAGCTCGCACTCGGCGGAATTCGCCCGGACGGTCGCCGCCATTGCGCCGCGCGTGTACGAATTCAGCGAATTCCTCGTCGACGTGCTGGGCGTCGAGGACGTCGGGGCGGTGTTCCCGCACACGGTCACCTACCACCCCACCTGCCATTCGGCCCGGACGCTCGGCGTCGGCGACAAGCCGCTGCGGCTGCTGCGCGCGGTCCGCGGGCTGCGGCTCGTGGAGCTGCCGCGCGCCGACGAGTGCTGCGGGTTCGGCGGCACGTTCGCCCTGAAGAACGCCGACACGTCGACGGCGATCGGCCTCGACAAGGCGGAGGCCGTCCTGGAGTCCGGCGCGCAGGTGCTGTGCGCGGGCGACAACTCGTGCCTCACCCATATCGGCGGGCTGCTGTCCCGGCAGCACGCGGGCGTGCGGGTGATGCACCTGGCCGACATCCTCGCCTCCGAAGGGCCGCATCCGGAGCTGGATCCGTACCCCTCGGGTGCCGTGCGGACGGCGGTGACGCCGTGACCGCCGTCCGCCCGGAACCCACTTTCGTGGGGATGCCCGCGTTCCCCGACATGGCCCGCAAGGAGCTGGCGAACCGGCAGCTGCGCGCCAACCTGCGGAACGCCACCCACACGATCCGCGCCAAGCGCGCCGCGGCCGTCCGCGAGGTGCCCGACTGGGAGAAGCTGCGCCACGCCGGGGCTGCCATCAAGGACGACGTCCTCGCGCATCTGCCCCGCTACCTGGAGCAGTTGGAGGCCAAGGTCACCGCGGCGGGCGGGACCGTGCACTGGGCTCGCGACGCCGCCGAGGCGAACGCGATCGTCGTCGACATCGTCCGCGGCCACGGCGCCGAGGAGGTCGTCAAGGTCAAGTCGATGGCGACCCAGGAGATCGGCCTCAACAACGCGCTCGCCGCGGCCGGCGTCCACGCGTGGGAGACCGACCTGGCCGAGTTGATCGTGCAGCTCGGGCACGACCTGCCGTCGCACATCCTGGTCCCGGCGATCCACCGGAACCGGTCGCAGATCCGCGACATCTTCGCGCGCGAGATGCGCCATGCCGGCACCCCGGCGCCCCCCGGGCTGACCGACGTGCCCGCGGACCTCGCCGAGGCGTCGCGCCGCCACCTGCGGGAGAAGTTCCTGCGGACCAGGGTCGCGATCAGCGGCGGCAACTTCGCCGTCGCGGAGACCGGGACGGTGTGCGTCGTCGAGTCCGAAGGCAACGGCCGCATGTGCCTGACGCTGCCCGACGTGCTGATCACCGTGCTGGGGATCGAGAAGCTGCTGCCGACGTGGCGGGACATGGAGGTGTTCCTCCAGTTGCTGCCGCGGTCGTCCACCGGCGAGCGGATGAACCCCTACACGTCGATGTGGACGGGCGTCACCGAAGGCGACGGGCCGCGCACCTTCCATCTGGTGCTGCTCGACAACGGCCGCACCGACGTCCTCGCCGACGAGCTGGGGCGGCAGGCGCTGCGCTGCATCCGCTGCTCGGCCTGCCTGAACGTGTGCCCGGTCTACGAGCGCGTCGGCGGCCACGCCTACGGCTCCGTCTACCCGGGCCCGATCGGCGCGATCCTCACGCCGCAGCTGCGCGGCATCAACCAGCACGAGGTGGACGAGCAGACCGCGTCGCTGCCGTACGCGTCGTCCCTGTGCGGCGCGTGCTTCGAAGCGTGCCCGGTCCGCATCGACATCCCGGCGATCCTCACCCGCCAGCGCGCCCAGCTGGTCGACCTCAAGCGCGGGCCGTCGCATCCCGCCGAGAAGGCCGCGATGGCGGCTGCGGGGTGGACGTTCGGCGAACCGTGGCGGCTCGGACTCGCCCAGCACGCCGCGTCGTTCACCCGGCACTTCATCGGCCGCAAGGGCCGCATCAGACGGATCCCGCACCTGCTGGCCGGCCCGGTGGCGGGCTGGACGGACAGCCGCGACGCTCCGGCGCCGCCGCCGGAGTCCTTCCGCTCCTGGTACAAGCGCACCGCGGGCGGACACGACGAAGAACCCGAAGGATTCGCACCGGCCGACCCGGCGAACGGGGACGAGCGATGACCGCGCCCACCACCCCGCCCCCGAACCCCGGACTGCCGTCCGAGGCCAAGTCCGAGATCCTCACCCGCATCCGCGGCGCGCTGGCGCAGCATCCGCCGGAGCGCGTCGAGGTGGACCGCACGTACCGCCGCGAACGGCAGGAAGGCACCGATGTCGTCGGGGTGTTCGCCGACCGTCTCGCGGACTATGACGCGACTGTGCGGTACATCAGGACCGGCGACATGATCGCCGCGGCCGACGACCTGCTGGCGCTCGCCGGCATCCGCCGGATCGCGGTGCCCAACCTCGACAGGCGGCTGTCCTGGCTGGCGGCCACCGGCGTCGAGCTGGTCGTCGACGATCCGCCGCTGTCCGACACGCAGTTGGAGGACATCGGCGCGGTCGCCACCGGCTGTGCGCTGGCCATCGCGGAGACCGGCACCATCGTGCTGGACACCGGGCCCGACCAGGGCCGCCGCGCGCTCACGCTGCTGCCGGACTACCACCTGTGCGTCGTACGTGCGGACCAGGTCGTCGGCACCGTGCCCGAGGCCGTCGCCCGGCTCGACCCGACGCGGCCGCAGACGTGGATCAGCGGCCCGTCGGCGACCGTCGACATCGAGATGGTCCGCGTCGCGGGCGTGCACGGTCCGCGCACCCTGCACGTCCTCGTCCTGGGGTGACCGCCGTCGCGCCCGGCCGGGGAACACCCGGCCGGGCGCGAGGGTTCCCCGTACACCAGCACCGCACCACGGAGGCACGGCGATGAGCGACGAGGGGGCCCGGGACACGGGCGCGTACCGCATCGAACACGACTCGATGGGCGAGGTCCGGGTGCCCGCGGCGGCGAAGTGGCGGGCGCAGACGCAGCGCGCGGTGGAGAACTTCCCGATCTCCGGCGGCACCCTCGAACACGCGCACATCGCGGCGCTCGCGCAGATCAAGGCGGCGGCCGCCAAGGTCAACGCCGAACTCGGGGTGCTGGACGCGGACGTGGCCGAGGCGATCCGGCTTGCCGCGGGCGAGGTCGCGGAGGGGCACTGGGACGCCGAGTTCCCCGTCGACGTGTTCCAGACCGGCTCGGGCACGTCGTCCAACATGAACATGAACGAGGTGCTGGCCACGCTCGCCTCCGAGCGCCTCGGCCGGGACGTGCACCCGAACGACCACGTCAACGCGTCGCAGTCGTCGAACGACACCTTCCCGTCGTCGATCCACGTCGCCGCGGCCGAGGCCGTGACCCGCAACCTCGTCCCCGCGCTCGACCACCTGGCGCTGTCGCTGGGCCGCAAGGCCGACGAGTACTCCGAGGTCGTCAAGGCCGGCCGCACCCACCTGATGGATGCGACGCCGGTCACCCTCGGCCAGGAGTTCGGCGGCTACGCGGCCCAGGTCCGGTACGGCATCGAACGCCTCCGGGCGTCGCTCCCCCGCGTCGCCGAACTCCCGCTCGGCGGCACCGCCGTCGGCACCGGCATCAACACCCCGCCGGGATTCTCCGCCCGCGTCATCGAGGAACTCGCCGCCGCCACCGGGCTGCCGTTCACCGAGGCCCGCGACCACTTCGAGGCGCAGGGCGCGCGCGACGGCCTCGTCGAACTGTCCGGCCAGCTGCGCACCATCGCCGTCGGCCTCAACAAGGTCGCCAACGACATCCGCTGGATGGGTTCCGGCCCGCGCACCGGCCTCGGCGAAATCCACCTGCCCGACCTGCAGCCCGGCAGCTCGATCATGCCGGGCAAGGTCAACCCGGTGATCCCCGAGGCGGTCGGCCAGGTCGTCGCCCAGGTGATCGGCAACGACGCGGCGGTGGCGTTCGGCGGCGCGGCCGGCAATTTCGAACTCAACGTCATGCTGCCGGTGATCGCCCGCAACCTGCTCGAATCGATCCGGCTGCTGGCCGCGGTCGCGCGTATCCTGGCCGACCGCACGATCGACGGCATCACCGCGAACGCCGAGCGCCTGCGCGAGTACGCGGAAAGCTCCCCGTCGATCGTCACCCCGCTCAACCGCTACCTCGGCTACGAGGAAGCCGCCCGGATCGCGAAGCAGTCCCTCGCCGAGCGCAAGACCATCCGCCAGGTGGTGATCGAACGCGGCCACGTCGCCGCCGGGCGCCTCACCGAAACCCAGCTCGACGAGGCCCTCGACGTGCTGCGCATGACCCGCCCTTAGCCGAACAGTTGGCAATGCGCCGCCATCCGTCCGTCCCGCCGCATACCATCCCGGCATGACGGCGGACGGCGCACAGCGCACTCGGCCGGAGGCTTGGGCCCCCGGCGACCACATCCTGTGGCGGTACCTGCGGAACGGCGAAGTACTCGACTGCCGACCGGTGACGGTCGTGCGCGACGACCCGGACCAACTCGCCGTCTGGCTCGCGGGCGGCACCCGGCGGATCAAGCCGGTCCTCCCGGACGGCGGCGACATCCGCGCGCTGCCGATCGACCGCCGTTTCCGCGCGGGCCGGATCCCGGCGGTCGCCGAGTGGTCCGGCACCGGCGTCCTGATGCTCGCGCGGCCGGACGAGCCGTGGTCGGTCTGGCTGTTCTGGAGCCCGGAGTGGCGCCTCAACGGCTGGTACGTCAACCTCGAACGCCCCCGCGTCCGCTGGTCCGGCGGCGTCGACACCGAGGACCACACCCTCGACATCTGGGTCACCCCCGAGCGCCGCTGGCACTTCAAGGACGAGGACGAACTCGCCGCGTCCCGCGACGCGGGCCGCTACACCGACGCCGATGTCGCCGCCATCTACGCCGACGGCCACCGCGCCGTCGACGTGATCAAAGCGTGGGGCCCGCCCTTCGACGGCCCGTGGCCGGACTTCCGCCCCGACCCCGCCTGGCCGCTCCCCGAACTGCCCGCGAACTGGGCCGACGTCCCCGCCGCCGCGCCGACGGAAGCGGTGTAGGTCGAGTCGTCGGCTTGTGGTCCCCGCGACGGAGGCGTGCAGACTAGGCGCATGCATGACGAGGTGGACATATCTGCGTTGCGTCGGCGGCGGACGGTGAAGTGGCGGTCCGTCGAGGGGGACGTGCTCGCCGCCTGGGTCGCCGAAATGGACTTCGCGGTGGCGGAGCCGGTCCGGGAGGCGGTCACCGACGCGGTCGCGCGGCAGGACTTCGGGTATCCGGACGAGGACGCCCGGACCGGGCTGCCCGACGCGTTCGCGGCGTACGCGGCGCGGACGTGGGGGTGGCATGTCGACCCGTCGCGCGTCGGCCTGGTGCCGGACGTGGTCCGCGGGATCGAGCTCGCCCTGGAGGCGTTCTCGCCGCACGGGACCGGCGTGGTCGTGCCGGTGCCGGCATATCCGCCGTTCTTCGACGTCGTCGCGCGGTCCGGCCGGGAAGCCGTCCCGGTGCCCCTGACCACCGCGGACGTGCCGAGCGACCGGCCGATCCTGGACATCGACGCGATCTCGCGCGCTCTCGGCGCGGGCGCCCGCACCGTGCTGCTGTGCAACCCGTACAACCCCGTCGGCCGCGTCTTCACCCGTCCCGAGCTGCTCGAACTCGCCGGGGTCGTGGACTTCCACGGCGCCCGGGTGATCGCCGACGAGATCCACGCCCCGCTGGCGATGCCCGGCGAGACGCACACCCCGTACGCGTCGATCCACCCCTCCGCCGCCGCCCACAGCGTCACCGTGACGTCCGCTTCGAAAGCCTGGAACCTCGCCGGGCTCAAGTGCGCCCAGGTCGTGCTGGGCGACGCCGGGACCGCCGCGACGTGGTGGTCGATCCCGGACTTCGCCCGCAACGGCGCCACCACGTTCGGCATCGCCGCACAGATAGCCGCCTACGACCACGGCGGCCCGTGGCTCGCCGACACCGTCGCCTACCTGGACGGCAACCGGCGCGCATTCGACGAGGCCGTGGCCCGGCACATGCCGGAACTCGGGCACCGCGCCCCGGAGGGCACCTACCTGGCGTGGCTCGACTGCCGGGCGCTCGGCTTGGCCGACCCCGCGGCGTTCTTCCTGGAGAAGGCCCGCGTGGCGCTGGCCGACGGGCGCCGGTTCGGTACGGCCGGCGACGGCTTCGTCCGCCTCAACCTGGCCACCTCGCGGCCGATCCTCGGCGAGATCACCGCACGGATGGCCGCCGCCGTGGAGAGTGTCCGCCGCTGACTCAGGCCGGCTCGGCCACCCGCACCGGCAGCCCCGCCACCGCGTTCCGCAGCGACGCCGCCAACTGGCCGAATTCCGCCGCCCGCCCGGTGCTCGCCCGCATCACCAGTCCGATGCGCCGGTAGGGAGCGGGCGCCGAGAACCGGGCCACCTCCAGCTGCGACCCGGGCCGGGTCTCCACATTGATCGCGGTCTCCGGCAGCAGCGTCACCCCGAGGCCGCCCGCGACGAGCTGCACGAGGGTCGGCAGCGACGCCGCCCGCGTCGCGCCCGCCTCGCCCGCGCCCACCTCGCGGCACACGTCCAGCGCCTGGTCGCGCAGGCAGTGCCCCTCGTCGAGCAGCAGCACGTCGAGGTTCCGCAACGTCTCGCGCGGCACGTCGCTCCGCCCGCCGAGCGCCGATCCCTCCGGCACCACGAGCGTGAAATCCTCGTCGTACAGCGGGATTTCGTCGACGCCCGGGACACCCGCCGGGAGCGCCAGGACGAGCAGGTCGAGCCGCCCCGTCGCCAGGCCGTCGAGCAGCGAGTGGGTCTGCTCCTCGTGCACGTACAGGTCGAGTTCGCGGTACTCCTTGCGCACCAGCCGCAGCAGCGAGGGCAGTACGTACGGCGCCACCGTCGGGATCACGCCCAGGTGCAGGGGACCGGTGAAGGGCCGCCGAGCCGCCTCCGCCTCGCCGACCAGATCCTCCAGGGCGGCGAGCACTCTCCGTGCATGCCGGGCGACCCGCTCTCCGGCCGGCGTCAAGAGGACACGCCGCGTGGTACGTTCCACGAGCTGAGTCCCCAGCGCCTCCTCAAGTGCCGCCACCGCACTCGACAAAGCGGGCTGGCTGGTCCCGACGACGGCCGCCGCATCGCGGAAATGCAGCGTGTCGGCCACCGCCGAGAACGCTCTGAGCTGGGCAATCGTCGGCATCCGGGTACTGATAACTACTCCCTATCAAATGATCAGGATCACTCTATTTCTCTGATCAATGAAAACATGGCACGGTGTGCTGCGTACGTCCGAGTACGTCCGAACGGCGCACGAACCCAGTGTGCCGGGCACCATCGCGGAGGAGACCCAGTGCTTACTGTCGGTAACCAGTTCCCCGAGTACGACCTGACGGCGGTCGTGTCCCTCGACGCGGACAAGGCGTTCGAGCAGATCTCCAACAAGTCGCACGACGGCAAGTGGCGCGTCGTCTTCTTCTGGCCGAAGGACTTCACCTTCATCTGTCCGACGGAGATCGCCGCGTTCGGCCGCCTCAACGAGGACTTCGCCGACCGCGACGCGCAGATCCTCGGCGTCTCCGTCGACTCCGAGTTCGTGCACTACGCCTGGCGCAAGGACCACCCGGACCTGAACGACCTCCCGTTCCCGATGCTGTCCGACCTCAAGCGCGAGCTGGCCGAGGCCTGCGGCGTGCTGAACGCGGACGGCGTCGCCGACCGCGCGGTCTTCATCGTCGACCCGAACAACGAGATCCAGTTCGTGATGGTCACCGCGGGCTCCGTCGGCCGGAACCCGGAGGAGGTCCTGCGGGTCCTCGACGCGCTGCAGACCGACGAGCTGTGCCCCTGCAACTGGCAGAAGGGCTCGGAGACGCTGGACGCCGCCGCGCTGATGGCGGGCTGACATGGGTCTCGACGTCCTCAAGGCCGAGCTGCCGGAGTACGCCAAGGACCTGAAGCTCAACCTGGGCTCCGTCGTCGGCAACTCCAAGCTCCCCGAGCAGACGCTCTGGGGCACCGTGCTGGCCTGCGCGATCGCCTCGCGCAGCCCGAAGGTGCTCCGCGAGCTGGAGCCCGAGGCCAAGACGCACCTGTCGCCCGAGGCGTTCGACGCGGCCAAGGCCGCGGCGGCGATCATGGCGATGAACAACGTCTACTACCGGGCCATGCACCTCATCGGCGACCCGGAGTACGGCAACCTGCGGGCCGGGCTGCGCATGAACATCATGGCCAACCCGGGCGCCCCGAAGGCCGACTTCGAACTGTGGTCGCTCGCGGTCTCCGCGATCAACGGCTGCGGCCGCTGCCTGGAGTCGCACGAGCAGGTCCTCCGCAAGGAAGGCCTGCCGCGCGAGACGGTCCAGGAGGCGATCAAGATCGCCGCGGTGATCAACGCGGTCGGCGCGACGCTGGAGGCGGAAGCCGTCATCGGCTGACGCACCCGCACACACCGCACGGGCGGTACGGAGGACTCCTCCGTACCGCCCGTGCGCGTTTCCGATACATCTGCAGGCCCTCGCAGGCCCCCCGCCGACCCCGGAAGACCCGGCGCCGTCGGCGGCCCCGCTCCGGTGGGCCCGCTCAGCGCCGCGCGCCGACCCCCGCCAGCACGATCTCCTGGTACAGCCCCGGCACGTCCGGCACGCCCATCGCCTGGTACACCCCGCTGCCCGCGGAGATCGCCGTGCGGATCACCCGGTGCGCGAAGTCCGGGTCCACCTCGGCCCGGAACACCCCGGCCCGGATGCCGTCTTCCACCGCCCCGTGCCACGTCCGCGACACATGCCCGAACAGCGCGTCGAGCTCGCGGCGCGGCAACTCCTGCATCGCCGACTCGTTGAGCTGTATCACCGAAGCGACGCCGTGCTCGGCCAGCATCCGCACGGTCCGCACGATGAACGCGCCGACCTGCTCGACCGGCCCGGCCGCGTCCGCGGCGTCCTTCGCGAAGCCGGTGCGGAGTTCGTCGAGGAACTCGGCCAGCATCTCCGAGATCAGCCGCTCCTTGCTGCCGATGTGGTGGGCGAGGCTGCCCACCGGGACACCGGCCGCTTCCGCGATCTGCCGCGTCGTGGTCCGCGCGAAGCCCTGCTGGGCGAACAGCCCGCTCGCCGCGATCATGATGCGCGTGCGCGCGTCGGAACCCTCGAAGACGATCCGCGCGGGCACGGGCACCAGCAGCGCAGGATCGATGCCGCCGCCCGGGCACGACGGCCGCGCCGCGGCCAGCACCGCGCCGAGGTCGCGCGACTGGTAGGCACCCGGCACCGCGATGCCGCGCACGAACCCGTCCACGATCCGGTCCGCGGCCTCGTCGGGGTCGAACACCCGGCCGGAGCGGAGCCATTGCGCCATCGACCAGGCGGTGCTCTGCAGCAGGTGCGCGACCACCTCGGGCGGCAGGTCCGGCCGGAAGACGCCCTTCTCCCACCCGTCGCGGGCGGCCTCCACCCACAGCCCGGAGGCTTCGGCCGTGCGTTCGGCCAACCAGAAAAAACGTTCCGTCCTCGCCAGACGCCGGCCCTCGCCCACGCTCACGATCGTGCCGTCCGGATTTGCCTGGATCAGCGCGAGCGTTCCTCGAACAAGATTACGGAGCGCAACAACCGGGTCGGTTGTCGTCCGCACCGCCGCGCGATAGCGGCGCAGGGCGTCGGCAATGACGTCCTCCATGATGTCCAGCAGCATCGCTTCCTTGGAAGGGAAGTGGTGATAAAGGCTTCCGGACAACAGTTCGGCCGCGTCGGCGATCTGACGCACGGTCGTCGCGCCGTAACCCTGCCGGGCGAAAAGTGCCCCGGCGTGCCGCAGGATTTGGGAACGGCGGTCCGAGGGCCGAACACGCGCGCCCCGTGGGTTTTCCCCCGTCTCGCTGTTCACGCTACTAAGCGTAATTGTCCGCGGGGCTCGCGGCAGTGGTGTGGACCTGCGAATTCCGTCACCCGGGCGAACCGGGGCTTGTCGGTACCGCCGACGGGCCGTACCGTGAGCGGGGATATCCTTGACCAAGTCATAGAATCGCATCGTGGAAGCCTGTCGGCGCGCACCACCCGATCCGGCGATCCGGGGGCCGGCAGCCCGGACGAGCAAAGGAGCCACTCCGTGGGCAACCCCGTCATCGTCGAGGTGGTACGCACCCCCATCGGCAAGCGCAACGGCCACCTCGCCGGGCTGCACCCGCTGCAACTGCTGAGCAAGGCCCAGCGCGCCGTCGTCGAGCGCTCCGGCATCGACCCCGAGCTGGTCGACCAGGTGATCGGCGGCTGCGTGACCCAGTCCGGCGAGCAGTCGGGCGACATCGTCCGGCACGCCTGGCTCTACGGCGGCCTGCCGCACCGCACCGGCGGCACCACCATCGACTGCCAGTGCGGTTCCGCCCAGCAGTCGGTGCACCTGATCGCGGGCCTCATCGCGACCGGCGCCATCGACGCCGGCGTCGCGTGCGGCATCGAGTCGATGAGCCGCAACCCGCTCGGCCACGGCGCCCGCCCGGGGCAGAGTTCCAAGCCGTCCGACTGGGACATCGACCTGCCGGACCAGTTCACCTCCGCCGAGCGCATCGCGAAGAACCGCGGCATCACCCGCGCCGACGTCGACGAACTGGGCTTCCGCTCGCAGGCCAACGCCAAGCGCGCGTGGGAGGAAGGCCGCTTCGCGTCGCAGGTCGTGCCGGTCGAGGCGCCGATCCTGGACGCCGAGGGCAAGCCCACCGGCGAGACCCGCACCGTCTCCGTCGACCAAGGACTGCGCGACACCACCCGCGAAGCCCTCGCGAACCTCAAGCCGGTCGTCCCGGACGGCATCCACACCGCCGGCAACTCGTCGCAGATCTCCGACGGCGCCGCCGCGATCCTGCTCATGGACGAGGACAAGGCCCGCGCGCTCGGCCTGCGCCCGCGCGCCCGGATCATCGCCCAGTGCCTCGTCGGCGCCGACCCGTACTACCACCTGGACGGCCCGAACGACGCCACCGAGCGCCTGCTCAAGCAGTCCGGCATGAAGCTGTCGGACATCGACCTCTACGAGGTCAACGAGGCCTTCGCCTCCGTCGTGCTGTCCTGGGCCAAGGTGCAGGGCGCGGACATGGACAAGCTCAACGTCAACGGCGGCGCGATCGCGCTCGGCCACCCGGTCGGCTCGACCGGCGCGCGCCTGCTCACCACCGCGCTGTCCGAGCTGGAGCGCACCGGCGGCAGCACCGCGCTGGTCACCATGTGCGCGGGCGGCGCCAACGCCTCGGGCACGATCATCGAGCGCATCTGACCCGGACGCTCTCCCCGGACCCGGCCGCCCGTCAGGGCGCGCCGGGTCCGGCGCGTTCGCCGGGCATTCGCTCAGTTGTCCGGTTTACTCCCCACCGCGCCGGGTAGCTACCTCTTCGTACGCCTCGGGCTTCCTTCCCCCGCGGCGCACACGCCTCACCCGGCCCGGGCGGTGCGCTGGTCACCACCCCCGGTCCACGGCGAAGCACCCCGGCAGACGACCGGAACCGGCACCCCGAGAAGCGCCCCGACCGGTACGCGCCGAAAACCGCAGACAACGCGTCTACGCGACGAGCCCCGCCCGGATCCCTCAGGGGGACCGGACGGGGCTCGTCGTGCGCCCAGACGGGCAGCCAGGCCCGTTCTCACGGCCGCCGGACGGCGCCGCCCCGATGCGGGGCGCGCCGGGTCCGACTCAGTACCAGTTGTGCGACTGCCAGAACGACCAAGCGCCACACGGGCTGCCGTACCGGCTGTTCATGTAGCTCAGGCCCCACTTGATCTGCGTCTCGGGGTTGGTGCGCCAGTCCGAGCCGGCCGAGGCCATCTTCGAACCCGGCAGCGCCTGGACCAGACCGTAGGCGCCCGAAGACGGGTTGGTCGCCTTGTAGTTCCAACCGCTCTCGCGCTCCACGATGTTGCTGAAGCACTGGAACTGCGAGGCGCTCATCATGCTGCGCGCGATGGCCTTGGGGTCGCCCGTCGCGGCGCTGCCCACCGGCGTACGCGTGTCGGAGCGGCTCGCGCGGTCGGCGGCGGCCTTGTCCGCGGCAGCCTTGTCGGCAGCCGCTTTGTCCGCCGCGGCCTTGTCGGCGGCCGCCTTGTCCGCGGCGGCCTTGTCGGCCGCGGCCTTCTGCTCGGCCTGGATGCGCGCGGCCTCTTCGGCCGCGGCCCGCTGGGCCTCGTCATAGGCGGCGGTCTGCGCGTCCGCCTGCGTCAGAACACCGGAGCTGACCTGCTGCACCTGGGCGGTGCCCGGCACGTCGAGGAGCTTCGTGGTGGTGCTCGCGGTGTCGACCGTCTGGGCGTTGGAGGTCCCCGCGCCGGTACCCGTGATACCGACGACGGCGCCGACCGCCGTCACGGCCGTGGCAGAGGCCACGGCTATCCCCCGGACCGAAACCCGGCTCACACAAATTCCTTCCGCAGTCGTCCGTCGCCTGACGGCGGCAGACGTGCCTCACCCCTTGGTCGCGGGCCTCCCCTTCGTGCTGGTCACGGGAGGCTCTGGCCCGGCTCGCCCCGAAAGGGCGGGCACTGCGTTCGGGCGGCGTACGGCGTCGAGCTGTTCAGTTTGCGTGGAGCTACGGCGAGTTCTCGCCGGTGTATGCACCCGACAACGGGGCACACCAAGCCGTACGCGGGGTCCTACAAGTCATCGAGCGTGCCGCAGGACAACCCGCCAAGGCAATTTCCGCACGCGTGTCGAACGTCACAGCAGCGTAAAGACGGGCAACAATACGGTTCTTCCACGCGGCAGTTGTGACCGGGATTACGCTCGAACCTTTTCCCCGGCAACGTCCGGCCGGCACCCGGGTACGGCCCAGGAAGAACGCCCAGGGAGAACGCCGACAGGCCGGAAGGCCCGCCGGCGGCGGGCCTTCCGGTCGTACGACACAGGGGTGTTCGGCCCCTTATCCGGGCAAATCCTCCAGCATCTCGGTCACCAGCGCGGCAATCGGCGAACGCTCCGACCGGGTCAGCGTGATGTGCGCGAACAGCGGATGCCCCTTGAGCTTCTCCACCACCGCGACCACGCCGTCGTGCCGCCCCACCCGCAGGTTGTCGCGCTGGGCGACGTCATGGGTGAGCACCACGCGGGAGTTGCTGCCGATCCGCGACAGCACGGTCAGCAGCACGTTGCGCTCCAGGGACTGCGCCTCGTCGACGATGACGAACGCGTCGTGCAGCGAACGGCCGCGGATGTGGGTGAGCGGCAGCACTTCCAACATGCCCCGCCCGACGACCTCTTCGATGACGTCCGCGGTGGTGACCGCGGACAGCGTGTCGAAGACCGCCTGCGCCCACGGGCTCATCTTCTCGTTCTCGGTACCGGGCAGGTACCCCAACTCCTGGCCGCCGACCGCGTACAGCGGGCGGAACACCATCACCTTGCGGTGCTGGCGGCGTTCCAGGACGGCTTCCAGGCCCGCGCACATCGCCAGCGCGGACTTGCCGGTGCCCGCCCGGCCGCCCAGCGACACGATGCCGACCTCGGGGTCGAGCAACAGGTCCAGCGCAATGCGCTGTTCGGCGCTGCGGCCGTGCAGGCCGAACACCTCGCGGTCGCCGCGCACCAGCCGGACGCGCTTGTCCGGCGTCACCCGGGCGAGGGCCTTGCCGCGCTCGCTCACCAGCACGAGGCCGGTGTGGCACGGCAGCTCGGCCGCCTCGTCGAGGGTGATTTTGTCGCATTCGAACAGATCGTCCACATCCGACGCGGCGACCTGGAGTTCCGCCATGCCGTTCCAGCCGGACGTGTTGACGAGTTCGGCGCGGTACTCCTCGGCGTTCAAACCCACCGCGGACGCTTTCACCCGCATGGGGACGTCCTTGGACACGAGCGTCACGTCGTGCCCCTCGGCCTGGAGGTGCCGCGACACCGCCAGGATGCGCGAGTCGTTGTCGCCGAGCCGGAAGCCCGGAGGGAGGACCGTCGCGTCGATGTGATTCAACTCCACCCGGAGGGTGCCGCCGACCTCCCCGATGGGCATCGGGCAGTCCAGACGGCCGTAACGGGTGCGCAGTTCGTCAAGGCTGCGCAGCGCGTGCCGGGCGAAGTAACCGAGTTCGGGGTGGTGCCGTTTGGCTTCCAACTCGGTGATCACGATGACGGGCAGGACCACTTCGTGCTCGTCGAACCGCAAGAATGCGGCGGGGTCCGCAAGCAGCACGCTCGTGTCAAGGACGTACGTGCGGCGCTGCGGAGCACGGCGTTGGTTCGTGGCCACGGGATGCCTCGCCCCCTTTCAGGGCGCGCGCACCGGCGCCCTGATCGCTCGGAGTCCAGGACCCGGCCCGAGGGCCGGGTGCCTGGCCCTCCTGTCGCCGTGGAACGCGGCGCAGTATCCGCACGGAAGGGCCTCCCTGGCAGATGACGGGGTGTCACCTGCGTTGCAATACCCGGCGGATGACCGCCGGGTCTGGCGGAGTTATTCCCTACCGGATGCGTCGCAACACAATCCGCGCGATCATTTGCCGGGTGTTCACATGCAGGTCCGACGGGGTATCAGCACCGAATTCGCTGTGTCGCGCGGGGGTGGCGTACGCCCTTCAGGTTCCGTAACGCCGGTGGCGCACTGCGTAGTCGCGCAAGGCCCGCAGGAAGTCGACCTTGCGGAAGTCCGGCCAGAAAGCCTCGCAGAAGTAGAACTCCGAATGGGCGCTCTGCCAGAGCAGGAATCCGGACAGCCGCTGTTCACCCGATGTGCGGATCACCAGGTCGGGATCCGGCTGGCCGCGCGTGTACAGGTGCTCGGAGATGTGTTCGACATCGAGCACCTCCGCCAGCTCCTCGATCGAGGTGCCACGGCCCGCGTGCTCCTGGAGCAGCGACCGCACCGCGTCGGCGATCTCGCGGCGGCCGCCGTAGCCGACCGCGACGTTGACCAGCACACCGTCGATGTCCGCGGTGGCCTGCTCGGACTCCTTGAGGACCCCGGCGGTGTGCTCGGGCAGCAGGTCGAGCGCGCCGACCGGGTGCACGCGCCAGCGGCGGGTCGCGGCCAGGTCGCGGACCGCGTTCTCGATGATCTCCATGAGATCGGTGAGCTCTTCCGGCGGGCGGTTGAGGTTGTCCGTGGAGAGCAGCCACAGGGTGACCACCTCGACGCCGACCTCTTCGCACCAGCCGAGCAGCTCGTGGATCTTGTCGGCGCCCTTGCGGTGGCCGTCGGCGGCGCGGTGCCCGTAGGCCTTGGCCCAGCGGCGGTTGCCGTCCAGAATGACGCCGACGTGGCGGGGGACGTCGCCGGGATCGAGGGAGGCCTCGATGCGCCGGCCGTAAGCGCCGTAGGCGAGGTCCCGCAGGCTCATGTCCACCTGCTCCTCCGTCCTATGGATCACTCGCGCCCGGAAACCCTACTCCCGCGTGCGCCCGGCAGGAATCACCCGACCGGCGGCGCGACGTGAAGAGTCCGTGAAGACTCCGCGTGTCGCGCACTTCTTTCACGATAGGCGGGCTGCGGGCCTTTCACGGTACGCGGAAGGCCCCGCCGGTATACCGGCGGGGCCTTCGTGGTTCTTGCTCGCGGATCTACCGGCTCACGCGTCGAGGCGGGCGACGAGCGCGTTGTACTCGTCCCACAGCGCCTGCGGCGTGTGCGTGCCGAACTTCTCCAGGTGCTCGGGGACCAGCGCGGCCTCCTGCTTCCAGATCTCGCGGTCGACGCTGAGCAGCAGCTCCAGCTCGCTCTCCGAGAGGTCCAGGCCCTTGAGGTCCAGCGCGTCCTTGGTGGGCAGGACGCCGATCGGCGTCTCGACGCCGTCCGCGATGCCCTCCAAGCGCTCGACGATCCACTTGAGCACGCGGCTGTTCTCGCCGAAGCCCGGCCAGACGAACTTGCCGTCGGCGTCCTTGCGGAACCAGTTGACGTAGTAGATCTTCGGCAGCTTGTCCGCGTCGGTGCTCTGGCCGATCTTCAGCCAGTGCCCCATGTAGTCGCCCATGTTGTAGCCGCAGAACGGCAGCATGGCGAACGGGTCGCGGCGCAGCTCGCCGACCGTGCCCTCGGCTGCCGCGGTCTTCTCGGACGCGACGTTCGCGCCCAGGAAGACGCCGTGCTGCCAGTCGAAGGACTCGGTGACCAGCGGGACCGCGCTGGCGCGGCGGCCGCCGAACAGGATGGCCGAGATCGGCACACCCGCCGGGTCCTCCCACTCCGGGGCGATCGTCGGGCACTGCGACGCGGGCACGGTGAACCGGGCGTTCGGGTGTGCGGCGGGCACGTCCGAGGCCGGGGTCCAGTCGTTGCCCTTCCAGTCCGTCAGGTGGGCGGGCGCCGCGTCGGTCATGCCCTCCCACCAGATGTCGTTGTCGTCGGTGAGCGCGACGTTGGTGAAGACCGCGTTGCCCCACAGGGTCTTCATGGCGTTGGCGTTGGTTTCCTCGCCGGTGCCGGGCGCGACGCCGAAGAAGCCGGCCTCGGGGTTGATCGCGTACAGCCGCCCGTCGGCGCCGAAGCGCATCCAGGCGATGTCGTCGCCGATCGTCTCGACCTTCCAGCCGGGAACGGTCGGCTGGAGCATGGCGAGGTTGGTCTTGCCGCACGCGGAGGGGAACGCGGCCGCGACGTACTTCGGCTCGGCGCCGGACGGCGGCGTGAGCTTGAGGATGAGCATGTGCTCGGCCATCCAGCCCTCGTCGCGGGCCATGACGGAGGCGATCCGGAGCGCGTAGCACTTCTTGCCGAGCAGGGCGTTGCCGCCGTAGCCCGAACCGTAGGACCAGATCTCCCGAGCCTCGGGGAAGTGCGAGATGTACTTGGTCTCGTTGCACGGCCACGGCACGTCGGCTTCGCCTTCGGCCAGCGGCGCACCGAGGGTGTGCACCGCCTTCACGAAGTCGCCGTCTTCGCCGAGGATGTCGAGCACCGGCTGACCCATCCGGGTCATGGTGCGCATGGAGACCGCAACGTACGCGGAGTCGGTGATCTCGACGCCGTAGGCCGACAGCGGGGAGCCGAGGGGACCCATGCAGAACGGCACGACGTACATCGTGCGGCCCTTCATGGAGCCCTCGAAGATCTCGCCGAACTTGGCGCGCATCTCGGCCGGGGCGACCCAGTTGTTCGTCGGGCCGGCGTCTTCCTGCTTCTCCGAGCAGATGTACGTCCGGTCCTCCACACGCGCGACGTCCCGAGGGTCGGACGCGGCGTAGTAGCTGTTGGGACGCTTCACATCGTCGAGCTTCTTGAACGTGCCCTTTTCGACGAGCAGGTCCGCGAGGCGCTGGTACTCCGCCTCGGAACCGTCGCACCATTCGATCCGGTCCGGCTGGGTGAGCGCGGCGATCTCGCGCACCCATTCGATCAGCTGACTGTGTTTCGTCGGGGCCTTGTCCAGGCCAAGGGCCTCGTACGCCACGATCGCTCCATTTCGCGCCGGGGACGGCGAGCCCCCGGCGTCGGGGTTGAGGGTTGCGGGGATTTTAACGCTTCACCCGTACGGCCGGATCGGGCGGGAGGGGGCCTGCCGGGAAGTTGTGCCCCCAAACCGGACGGATGACCCAAAGAACCGCGTGGAAACCCGGGTCGACGCGGGATATTCCGTGATGTGTTTCACGTCCTACTTACCGGTAACTTACGTCCCCGTAAGTACACTTCCCGCATGAGTGCGGACGTACACGCGATGACGCCCGGCGCCGCTTTGGCCCGGGCCAAACCCAAGCTGCGCGGCTGGCTGCACGCCGGCACCTTCCCGGTGGCGGTGGCCGGCGGCATCGTGCTCGTGAGCATCGCAGACAGCACCAAGGCGAGAATCGCCTGTGCGGTCTTCGCCCTCACAGCGGCGATGCTCTTCGGCACCTCCGGGCTCTACCACCGCGGGAACTGGGGGCCGCGCGGCGAAGCGGTGCTCCGCCGCCTGGACCACGCGAACATCTTCCTGATCATCGCGGGGACCTACACCCCATTCTCGATCATCCTGTTCGGCGTGGACTCGCCGCTGCTGTGGGTGGTCTGGGGCGGCGCGATCGCCGGCATCTGCTTCCGGGTCTTCTGGCTCGGCGCACCGAGATGGCTCTACACCCCGGTCTACGTCGCCCTCGGATGGGCGGCGGTCTTCTATATCCCGGACTTCCTGCGCGAAGGCGGCGTCGCCGTCCTCGTGCTGATCATCGTCGGCGGCGCGCTGTACAGCCTGGGCGCGGTGGTCTACGGGCTCAAGCGGCCCGACCCGTCGCCGCGCTGGTTCGGCTTCCACGAGGTGTTCCACGCCTTCACGCTGGCCGCGTTCACGGCGCACTACATCGGCGTCTCGATCGTCGCGTACACGCACTGACCCGGGACGCGGCGCCGCCCGGAGCCGCGGCGCCGCCCGACCCGAGCACCCCGACCGCCCCACTCGATCCACTCGATCCACTCGATCCACTCGATCCGCCGCAGGCCGAGGCCCGCATCCCCAGGGATGCGGGCCTCGGCCTTTTGCCTGTCTTTTGCATGCTGGCACCACATGAGAGCGCGAACCTCTTGACGGTAACCATCTTTTGACAGCTACTCTCATTTCATAGCCGCATGCAGAAGCACCGGGAGCACCGGGACTGTCGGGAGGCAGACATGGCACAGGCAGGCGCAACAACGACAGACACCGCACAGCAGGCGCACCCCCGCCGCTGGTGGGCGCTCGCGGCGCTCGCGGCGAGCGTGCTGGTCCTCGGGCTGGACTCGACCGTCCTCAACGTGGCCCTGCCGTCGATGGCCACCGCGCTGGGCGCGGACAACGGCGACCTGCAGTGGATCGTCGACGGCTACGTCGTGGTGTTCGCCGCGGCGCTGGTGCCCGCCGGGCTGCTCGGCGACCGATTCGGCCGCAAGCGCCTGATCGTGGCCGGCCTCGCGCTGTTCGGCACCGCGTCGCTGCTGGGCGTCTTCGCGGGCTCGGTCGGCGAGGTGATCGCCGCACGGGCGGCGATGGGCGCGGGCGCCGCACTGGTGACACCGCTGTCGATGTCGATCCTGCCGAGCGTCTTCCCGCCCGAGGAGCGGTCGAAGGCCATCGGGGTGTGGGCGGCCGCGACCGCGCTCGGGCTGCCGCTCGGCCCGATCGTCGGCGGAGCGCTGCTGGAGCACTTCTGGTGGGGCTCGGTGTTCCTGATGAACGTGCCGCTGGTGGTGGCGGCGATCGTCGCCGCCACGCTGTGGCTGCCCGAATCGCGTGACCCCGCCGCCAAGAAGATCGACCCGGTCACGTCGGTACTGGCCGCGGGCGGGCTCGCCGTCCTGGTGTTCGGTGCGAACGAGGCGGCCCGGCGCGGGTGGACCGACCCGGTGGTGCTCGGCGGTATCGCCGCGGGACTCGCGCTGATCGGCGCGGTGGTCCTGCGGGAGACCCGGCGGAGCGTCGCGATGATCGACTTCTCGCTGTTCCGCAACCGCAACTTCCTGTGGGGTTCGCTGGCGGCGGTCGTCCCGTCGTTCGTGATGGTCGGCGTGCTGTTCGTGCTGCCGCAGCGGCTGGCCGCGGTCGACGGGCAGGGCGCGTTCGGCACCGGGGTGCGGCTGCTGCCGCTGATGGGCGGACTGCTCGCGTCCGCCGGAGTGAGCGCCCCGCTGGTGGCGCGGTTCGGGTTCCGCGGAGTGATCCCGACGGGCATGCTGCTCCTCGCCGCGGGAGCCTTCCTCGGCGCGACCGGCAGCCCGTCGGACGGCTACGCGTTCACCGCCGTCTGGCTCGGCATCATCGGGTTCGGGCTCGGGGTGGCGATGATCCCCGGCATGGACGCGGTGCTTGCCACCCTCTCCCCCGAACGCGCGGGCGTCGGATCGGCCTTGATGCAGACGCTGGAGCAGGTCGCGGGCGCGCTCGGCGTCGCGATGCTGGGCAGCATCCTGGCCGGCGCCTACACCGGCCGGCTCGACGTGTCCGGGCCCGCGAACGACTCGGTCGCCAGTGCCGTGGAGATCGCGCAGCGCACCGGCGACCCGGCGCTCCTCGCGCACGCCCGCGACGCGTTCGTGCACGGCATGGACGTGGTGCTGATCGCCTGCGGGATCGCCGCGATCGTGGCGGGCGCGCTGGTGGCGGCATTCCTGCCGGGCCGGAAGGGGCAAGGCGCCGAGCAGGCGCCTGCCGCCGAGGCGGCAGGAGACGCGGCCTCGGGCGCCGCGTCGGAAACGGTGCACGCCTGATGGCGCGCGGGCGGGGACGTGCTTGGTCGGGCTGCGGACGGTCCACCAGAATTGCCGGTATGACCTCGAACGCCCCCGCCCCCGACCCGCAGGCCCGCGCGCTCCTCGACGAGCCCCCGCTGGGCCTGCGGGAGCGCAAGAAGCGGCGGACCCGCGAGGCGATCCGGCGCGAGGCGTACCGGCTGTTCCGCGAGCAGGGCTACGACGCCACGACGATCGAGCAGATCGCCGAGGCGGCCGAGGTGTCGCCGAGCACGTTCTTCCGGTACTTCCCGACCAAGGAGGACGTCGTGCTCACCGACGAGTACGACCCGGTCATCGAGCGGCTCATCCGGGAAAGCCCGGCGGACCGGACGTTCATCGAGACGCTGCGCAGCGCCGTCATCGGGCCGCTGAAGGTCCTCATGGAGACCGAGCGCGAAGAGATGGTCACCCGGATGCAGTTGCTGGTCAGCGTGCCGGCGCTGCAGGCGCGCAGCGCGCAGCAGCAGACCGAAGGCTGGCGGCTGCTCGCCGACTTGTACGCGGAGCGCACCGGCCGCAGCCGCGCCGACCGGCACCTGCGGTACGCGGCCGCGGCCGTCGGCGGCGCGCTGAACGAGGCGATGCTGGCGTGGGCGGAAGCCGGCTGCGTGGGCAGCCCGTCCGAAGTGATGGAGGACGCGCTGGACTTCCTGGAGTCGGCGCTGAGCGGGTACTGACCTCGGCCCGGGGGCGGCGCACCGGGTCCGGAGCGAGGGGTCAGGCGGGCCCGACCGGCGCGGGTGTCTCGGACCGCGCAGGCGTCGGGGTCCCGGGAGCGGTCGGGCCCGCGCGGTGGGCCAGGTGCGCGGTGAGGACCAGGAAGCCGACGCCGAACAGGACGTACCAGGCGGACAACGCGATCTGCCACGGCGCGAAAGCCAGTTCGAGCGAACCGGCGTGCGGGACGGCCCAGACCGCGAACGTCCAGAAGATCGCCGCGGCGGCGAGCCAGCGGCGCGCGTCGGCCCACAGCAGAACGGCGATCGGGACGCACCACACCCAGTGGTGCGTCCAGGCGATCGGCGCCGCGATCAGCCCGGTGACGGCGACGGCGGGCAGGCCCCACCGGTCGCCGAGGCGGCGGTAGGCGAAGACCGCGCAGGCCATGCCGGCGACGGCTGCGACGGCGACGAGCAGCAGCCAGACGTGGGCGAAGTCGCGGGTGTGGCTGATCCGTACGACGAGGCCCTGGATCGACTGGTTCGCGGCGTTCTCCGGACGGCCGACCCGGTCCGTGTCGAACAGCAGCTCGGTCCAGAAGCGCCGGGACGCGTCCGGCAGCGCGGCGAGGCCGATCGCGACGGTGGCGGCGAACGTCGCCGCGGACACGGCGGCCGCCCGGAAGCGCCGGGTGAGCAGCAGGTACGCGATGAAGATCGCCGGGGTGACTTTGAAACCGGCCGCGAGACCGATGCCGATGCCGCGGGTGCGGGCGTCCGGCGGGCGGGTGAAGTCCCAGAGCACGAGGGCGAGCAGCGCGAGGTTGATCTGGCCGTAGCGGAACGTGGTGAAGACCGGTTCGGCCCAGATCCCCAGCGCGGTCGCGGTGACCACGACGGTGGCGCGGCGGCGGCCGTCGACGCCGACCAGACGGCAGGACAGCGCGGCGACGGCCAGCAGCAGGACGATGTTGAGCGCGATGACGGCGATGCGCAGGGCTTCGTAGGGCGGCAGGATCAGGCCGGTGAACAGCAGCGCGGCGAACGGCGGGTACGTCGCGGCGAGTCCGTGCGGGGTGGGGAGCGGGCCGTACAGGTCGGCGTGGCCGGCGACCGCGGCGCCCTCGATGCGGTAGACGCGCAGGTCGACCATGGACGGCCTGGTGAGGCCGCGCACCATCAGGTACATCGCGATGGAGACGACCAGAAGGGCGAGCGCGGCGGGGGCGGGGGCGCCGGGGCCGCGGAGGTTGTCCCACCAGGTGCGGGGTGTCCCGCGAAGCGCTTTGCCTTGCCCGGACATGGATACCCGCATCAGCCGACCGTCCCCCGCTCTGCCGGTGCCCGACATTAGCCGGAATACACCGGAAAAGCAGAAGCCGAGCGGCGTGCGGTCGGCCGTTCGGGTGACGCGCCGTCAGTCGTCCTGCCGGGCCCCCACCTGGGTCGCCAGCACGTCCGCGTCCGTCGTGGGTGCCTCGCATGTGAAGTGGCGGCATACGTACGCCGCCGGGCGTCCGTCGCGCAGCGTGCGGTCGTGCAGCAGTGGCACCGTGTCCTCGTCGGGGGCGCCGACCGCGACGACCGCGCCGGGGGCGGTGGCGGCCAGTGCGACGCGGCGCAGGGCCCGGGTGGCCGGGTCGTCGTACGGTCCGACGACGGCGATCTCGCGGGGCCCGTCGAGCAGCGCTTCGGCGACCGCGAGGCCCCACCCGGCGAACCGCGGGGCTTGCGGGGCCAAAGCCCGCACGACGCCGAGGTTGCGTTCCACGGCTTCGCGGTGCGGCGCGGATCCGGTGTAGGCGGCGTAGGACAGCAGCGCTCCGACGGCGGCGCTCCATCCGGACGGGGTCGCGTTGTCGGTCGGGTCCTGGGGCCGCCGGAACAACTGCTCGGCGTCGTCGGCGGTGTCGTGGAACCCGCCGTCGGCGCCGGCGAAGTGGCTGAGCACGACGTCGAGGAGCACCCCGGCGAAGGTCAGCCACGCGTCGTCGGAGGTGACGGCGTACAGCGCCAGGAAGCCCTCGGCGACGTCCGCGTAGTCCTCCAGCACACCCGCGTTGGGGCCGGCGTGTCCGTCGCGCGACGTGCGGGACAGCCGGTCGCCCCAGTCCTCGTTCTCGGACGCGCCCAGGTGCACGCTCACCAGCAGGTCGCCCGCGGCGATCGCGGCCTCGACCAGGTCGGTGCGGACGAACAGCGCGCCCGCTTCGGCGAGTGCGGCGATGGCGAGGCCGTTCCAGGCCGCGACGATCTTGTCGTCGCGCGCGGGCGGCGTGCGGTCGGTGCGAGCGCGGAACAGCTTCTCGCGCACCGCGTCGTAGCGGGCCGGGTCGTCCGGGTCGGTGCGCAACTGCAGGACGGAAGTGCCGTGTTCGAAGGTGCCCGCGTCGGTGACGCCGAACAGGCCGGCCGCCCAGGCGCCGTCGACCGGGCCGAGCACGTCGGTGAGCTGGTCGGGGGTCCAGACGTAGAACGCGCCTTCGACCGAATGCCCGTCCGCGTCCGGGCTGTCGGCGTCCAGCGCGGACGCGAACCCGCCTTCCGGAGTGCGGAGTTCGCGGAGCAGAAAGTCGGCGCTCTGCAACGCGATCCGGCGGGCGAACGAGGATCCGGTGGCGCGCCACAGGTGGGTGTATGCGCGAATCAGCAGCGCGTTGTCGTAGAGCATCTTCTCGAAGTGCGGCACCACCCAGTCCGCGTCGACCGAATAGCGGGCGAAGCCGCCGCCGAGCTGGTCGTACATGCCGCCGCGGCCCATGGCCGCACAGGTGTGCTCGACCATGTCGAGCGCGGCCTGCGAGCCGGTGCGCGCGTGGTGGCGCAGCAGGAACTCCAGCACCATCGACGGCGGGAACTTGGGCGCGCCGCCGAAGCCGCCGCGGCTGTCGTCGTACTCGCGGGAGAGCAGCACGAGCGCCGCGTGGAGTTCGTCGGCCCCGGGCGGATCGCCGGCCGGCGGCGTGTGCGGCTTACTCAGCTCCTCGACGACCTTGGCCCCGCTCGCCAACACGTCGTCGCGGCGGTTCTCCCACGCGTCGACGACGGCTTCCAGCAGCTCCCGGAACCCCGGCAGCCCGTGCCGCGCGTCCGGCGGAAAGTACGTGCCGCAGTAGAACGGCTCGCCGTCGGGCGTGGCAAAGACCGTCATCGGCCAGCCGCCCTGGCCGGTCACCCGCTGGGTGGCTTCCATGTAGACCGCGTCCACGTCGGGACGCTCCTCGCGGTCCACCTTCACCGCGACGAAGTGCGCATTGAGGTACGCCGCAACCTCGTCGTCCTCGAACGACTCGTGCGCCATGACATGGCACCAATGGCATGCGGCATAGCCCACGCTCAGCAGGACCGGCACCCCACGCCGCCGGGCCTCGGCGAACGCGTCCTCCCCCCACGGCCACCAGTCCACGGGATTGTCGGCGTGCTGGAGCAGGTACGGGGAGGTCGATCCGGCGAGACGGTTAGCCATGGGGCCATCCTCGCAGCGCGGGCGAGGTCCGCGGACGGAACCCGCCGCAGGGCCATGTGCCGGCGCCGCGAGATTTCATGATTGCCCTACTCCCGGCGCTCCCGGAAGAAGTACACGGCGCACTCACCGAGCAGGAGATCGAAGCCGCTCGCCGCGATCTGTTCGGGGACGCAGACACCCGAGACGACGCACGAGGCGTTGCGTGAAGGAACAGCCTGCCCGATCGCTGGTGCTCGACTCCGAGGCGCTTCCCCTGCTCCTGCGCAACGACCGCGGCATGGCGGCGCGCATCGAGGCCTCCCGGCAAGCCGGTGTGCCCGTGCTCGTTTCCGTGCTCACCATCGTGGAAGCGGCGCAGCGGAAGACCGACCTGGCCCGGCTGAAATGGGTCCTCTCCCGGTTGCAGGTGGAACCGGTCGGCCAAGAGGACGCGTTGACCGCCGTGGTGCTGCTCCGCGACGCGGGCGGGCTACACGGGCACAAGTACGCGATCGGCGCGCTGGTCGCAGCGCTGGCACTTCGCGCGCCCGCTCCCACTATCGTCCTGACCTCCGACCGCGACGACTGGTCGAAGCTCTGCGGAAGCCGCGTGATCATCAGGGCTACGTGAGGTCCCTGGAGCCCGGTCGCACCGGCGGCGCGGCAGCGCCGCCAAACCGGCTATTTGGCGCCGTTGCCCTGCGGCTCGCGGTGGTCCGCGTCGCTGTTCGCCGCGTCGCCGGTTTCCCCGTCGCCGTCGCCGGAGCGGTCGGTGGCGGTGGTGCCGTCGGGCGTCTTCTCCTCGAAGTCGACGCGCTTGAGCTGCTTGGTCATCGACCTGAGGAGGAACCACGTGGCCGCCGCGATGACGGCGACGACGGTGAAGCCGAGCAGGCCCGGGGCGACCTTGTCATCCTCCAAGGCGAACTGCAGGGCGATCGGGGTCATGGGGGGTCCTCCAGTCGACAGGGCGCGGTGCGGCCGCCCCTCCAGGGTCGCATCCGGGATGGCGGAAGCGGAAAGAGGGGCGGCCGCACCGCGGCCCGTCGTGTCGCTCGTTCGGGGAACGGGCCGGTCAGGCCTTGGCGGCCTGGCGGATTCCGGCGAACAGGTCGTCTTCGGGCAGCTCGGTGTCGACGAGCGACCGCACGAGTTCGTAGTCCTCGGTGGGCCAGACGTCGCGCTGCACGTCGAGCGGGATGCGGAACCAGAAGCCGTCCGGGTCGACCTGGGTGGCGTGCGCGATCAGCGCTTGGTCGCGCAGCTCGAAGTAGTCGGCGCACGGCACCTTGGTGGTGATGTCGCGCTCGGGGCGGTCGCCCCAGCGCTCCAGCCACTCGCCGTAGGGCGACTCGAGGCCGCGCGCCAGCATCGCGGCGTGCAGCGCCTCGATGCGGGCCTTGCTGATGCCCTGGTTGTAGTAGAGCTTCAGGGGCTGCCACGGGTCGCCGGCCTCGCGGTAGGCGTCCGGGTCCCCGGCGGCGTCGAACGCGGCCACGCTGACCTGGTGGGTCTGGATGTGGTCCGGGTGCGGGTAGCCGCCGTTCTCGTCGTACGTGGTCACCACGTGCGGGCGGAACTCCCGCATCAGGCGTACCAGCGGTTCCGCGGCCTTCTCGACCGGCTGCACGGCGAAGCAGTCGTCGGGCAGCGGCGGCAGCGGGTCGCCTTCGGGCAGCCCGGAGTCGACGAAGCCGAGCCAGGCCTGGTCGACGCCGAGGATCTCGCGCGCCTTGTCCATCTCGGCGCGGCGGATCTCGTGGATGTTCTCTTCGATCTCCGGGTTGCCCTGGAGTTTGGGGTTGAGCACCGAACCGCGTTCGCCGCCGGTACAGGTGACGACCAGGACTTCGGCGCCCTCGCGGACGTACCGCGCCATGGTCGCCGCGCCCTTGCTGGACTCGTCGTCGGGGTGCGCATGCACCGCCATCAGCCGAAGCCGCTCGCTCACGGAAAAGTCGCTCCTCCTGAATCGCGCCCCCGGGCTTGACGGAGGCGGCCTCCTGGTGCTCCGGAGACCCGTCATATAGTGGCCGAACCAGCGGGTCCGGGCGAAACCGCGGACCCGCACGCCGATCCGCGGGAGTACCCAGTGAGCCAGCCTTCCGGCACGGGCGACGCCCCGTCCCGCGACCGCTACGGCCGCAAGACGCCGCGCTCCGGCGGCCGGGGCTCCGACCGCAACATGCGGATCGCCTTCGTCGTGTTTTTGGTGCTGCTGGTCTCCGGGACCGTATGGATCGGCCTCGACAACGCGAACCGCGACGTGCGCGCGAGTATTCCGTCGTTCAAGGTCACCTCCGACCGCAGCGTCGAGGTCCAGGTCGAGGTCGTCAAGGACAAGACCAAGGAAGCCGTGTGCGTCCTGCGGTCGCGTTCCGAGGACGGCTCGGAGGTGGGCCGCAAGGAGGTCCGCATCCCGGCCGCGGACTCGCGCACCACGACCGTCACCGAGGTGCTGCAGACCACGGCGCGGCCCAATACCGCCGAGTTGGACGGCTGCAAGATCGTCGCGGGCTGACCCGCCGGATCCCTTGCGCAACCCCCGTCCCGGCGCCCTCCCGGACCCCGACCGGATCCTTCCGGCGCAGGCGTGAGTGCCCCTTCGCCTGGGAAATTGTTAGTCTCGGGGTTTCGTCCCTTCATCGCCGGTGCCGAGCAACACCGCCGGATGGTGAGGGGGCGCTGATTTATTCGGGGCAGAAGCACGTACCCAGACCGACGAGGAGCATCCGTGACCCAGACCAGCGACAACGTCACCTGGCTCACGCAGGAGGCGTACGACCGGCTCAGCGCCGAGCTGGAGCACCTGTCGGGTCCCGGCCGTACCGAGCTGGCCACCAAGATCGAGGAAGCCCGCCAGGAGGGCGACCTCAAGGAGAACGCCGGCTACCACGCGGCCAAGGAAGAGCAGGGCAAGGCGGAAGCACGCATCCGCCAGCTCCGCGGGATCCTGGACAACGCGCAGGTCGGCGAGGCACCGGCGGACACCGGTGTGGTGGGGCAGGGCATGGTCGTGACCATCGCTTTCGACGGCGACAAGGACGACACCATGACCTTCCTGCTCGGGTCGCGCGAGGACGTCGGCGGCGCCATGGAGGTCTACTCCCCCGCGTCGCCGCTGGGCACCGCGATCAACGGCAAGAAGATCGGCGACACCGCGTCCTACGAGCTGCCCAACGGCAAGTCGATGGACGTCGAGATCATCGAGGTCAAGCCCTACACCGGCTGACCCGCACTCGGTCGAGTACGCGGAAGGGCCCCGGCGCGCCGCCGGGGCCCTTCCGCGTACACCCGTCCGGGTCGGCTCAGCCGGCCGCGCGCCGGTACTTCCGCACCGCCAGCGTCCGGAAGAGCGCGATGATGAGGAGCGACCAGAACAACGACGCCCACACCGGGTGCTCCATCGGCCAGGCGTCCGACTCCGAGACACCGGGGTTGCCGAACAGCACGCGCCCGGCCTGCACCGTCGCACTGAACGGGTTCCAGTCGGCGATCGTCTGCAACCAGCCCGGCATGCCCGCGGTCGGCACGAACGCGTTGGACACGAAGGTCAGCGGGAACAGCCAGATCAGCCCGGCCGACGTCGCCGCCTCGGGGCTGCGCACCGACAGGCCGATCAGCGCACCGATCCAGGTGAACGCGTAGCCGAGCAGCATCATCAGCCCGAACGCGGCGAGCGCCTTCGGCACGCCCTCGTGGATCCGCCAGCCGACCAGCAGCGCGACCACGACCAGCACGACCATGGTGAGCGCCGACTGCACCAGGTCGGCGATGGTGCGCCCGGTGAGCACCGCGCCGCGGCTCATCGGCAGCGACCGGAACCGGTCGATCAGGCCCTTGGTCATGTCCTCGGCGATGCCGGCGCTGGAGCCGGCGGTCGCGAAGGTCACCGTCTGGGTGAAGATGCCCGCCATCAGGAATTCGCGGAACATCTTCGGGTCGGTCGACCCGTCGACGTTGATCGAGCCGCCGAACACGTAAGCGAACAGCAGCACGAACATGACGGGCTGGATCAGCCCGAAGATGACCACCTCGGGGATCCGCTTCATGCGCAGCAGGTTGCGCCGGGCGATGATCAGCGAGTCGTGCGCGGACTGGGTGAGCGGGCTGCGGGCCTTGGGCGTGTAGGCGTCCGCGGCCAGCGGGCTCTTGGTCAGCGAGTCGGCGGTCATCGGGCGTCCTTTCCGGCCGCGGCGGTCTGCGCCTCGCCCGCGTCGCGGCCGGGACCGTCCTCGCCGGAGCCGGGACCGTCCTCGTCGTCGCTTCCGACGGCCGCCTCGGCGTGGTGGCCGGTCAGCGAGATGAACACGTCGTCCAGCGTCGGGCGGCGCAGGCCGATGTCGTCGATCTCGATGCCGCGGGCGTCCAGCTCGCGGATCACCTCGGCGAGCAGCTTGGCGCCGCCCTGCACCGGGATGGTGAGGCGCCGGGTGTGCTTGTCGACCGCGACGTCCTCGCGGCTGAAGCCGCGCAGCACCTCGACCGCGGTCGGGATGAGGTCGCGGTCCTGCACCACGACCTCGACGCGCTCGCCGCCGGTCTGCGCCTTGAGCTGGTCGGCGGTGCCGCGGGCGATGACCTTGCCGTGGTCGACGACGATGATGTCGTGCGCGAGGTGGTCGGCTTCTTCCAGGTACTGCGTGGTCAGCAGCAGGGTCGTGCCGTCCTCGACGAGCTTCTGGATCACGTCCCACAGCGCGAGGCGGTTGCGCGGGTCGAGGCCCGTGGTCGGCTCGTCCATGAACATCACCGGCGGGCGGACGACGAGTGCCGCGGCGAGGTCCAGTCGCCGCCGCATGCCGCCCGAGTACGTCTTGGTCGGCCGGTCCGCGGCCTCCGCCAGGTTGAACCATTCGAGCAGCTCGACCGCGCGGGACTTCGCCGCGCGGCCGCTCATCTGGTACAGCTCGCCGACCATCTGGAGGTTCTCGCGGCCGGTCAGGTACTCGTCGACGGCGGCGAACTGGCCGGACAGCCCGATGGACTGCCGGACCCGGTTGGGGTGCTTCAGGACGTCGTGCCCGGCCACGAACGCGCGGCCGGAGTCGGGGGTGAGCAAGGTGGTCAGCACGCGCACGGTCGTCGTCTTGCCTGCGCCGTTCGGCCCGAGCAGGCCGAGGACGGTGCCGGTGGGCACATTCAGGTCGACGCCGTCGAGCGCGCGCACATCACCGAAGGTCTTGACCAGGCCTTCGGCAAGGATCGCGTCTTGCATTTCGTGGCTCACTCCTAGGGCGGAGGGGAAGTCCGCTTCGGTCGTGTGTCGCGGCCGGAAAACAGGTCGATCTTTCCCACTCTGCCTTCCGGCTCCGACAACTGGCGACCGGTTAAAACGCCGGTGACGCGCGACTACCCCGCCCGCGGCGGCTCACCCTTCGCTGACCGGATAACCCGCCGCGCTCATCCGGGCCACCACCGCGCGGCAGTGCTCGGTGCCCTTGGTCTCCAAGTGCAGCTCCACCTCGACCTCGCCGAGCTGCAGGGACGCGTCGGTGCGGACGTGCGCGACGTCGACGACGTTGGCGTCGGTGCCGGCCAGCTCGGCCAGCAGCGTGGCCAGTGCGCCGGGCCGGTCGGGGAGCCGGATGCGCAGCGACAGGTAGCGGCCCGCGGCGGCCAGACCGTGCCGGAGCACGCGCAGCATCAGCAGCGGGTCGACGTTGCCGCCCGACAGCACCGCGACGACCGGGGCCTCCAGCGGCGCGTCCGCGGACTCCAGCAGGGCCGCGACGGACGCCGCACCGGCCGGTTCGACGACCAGCTTGACCCGTTCCATGCACAGCAGCAGCGCCTGCGACAGGGACTCCTCGCTGACCGTGCGGACCTCGTCGACCAGGTCGCGGATCAGGCCGAACGGCACGTCGCCGGGCCGCCCGACCGCGATGCCGTCGGCCATCGTCGTGACGCTCGGCAGCACCACCGGGTGGCCGGCGGCCAGCGAAGGCGGGTAGGCCGCGGCCGAGGCCGCCTGCACGCCGACCACCTTGACGTCCGGCCGCACTGCCTTGACCGCCGCGGCGACGCCCGCGAGCAGCCCGCCGCCGCCGGTGCCGACCACGATCGTGCGGACCTCGGGGCACTGCTCGAGGATCTCCAGGCCGACGGTGCCCTGTCCGGCCACCACGTCCGGGTGGTCGAAGGGGTGGATGAACACCGCGCCGGTCTCCTCGGAGTACGCCTTCGCGGCGGTCAGGCAGTGCTCCACGGTGGTGCCTTCGAGCAGCACCTCGGCGCCGTAGCCGCGGGTCGCGGCGATCTTCGGGAGCGGCGCGCCGGCCGGCATGAACACGGTCGACCGTACGCCGAGCTGCTGGGCGGCGAGGGCGACGCCCTGCGCGTGGTTGCCCGCGCTGGCCGCGACGACGCCGCGGGCGCGTTCGGATTCGCTCAGGCCGGCGATGCGCACATATGCGCCGCGGATCTTGAACGAGCCGGTGCGCTGGAGGTTCTCGCACTTGAGGTACACCGGGCCGCCGAGCCGGTCGGTGAGGGCACGGCAGCTCTCCAGTTCGGTGGTGCGGGCGATGCCGTCGAGGAGTTTGCGGGCGACGCGGATGTCGTCGATGGTCACCGAAACCGGCGCAGCGGGGCTCATGACCCCCAGTTTGTCACCGCCGGATCCGGCCCTCGCGGAGGAAGGTCAGAACAGCCAGAACCCGCCGATTTCCCTCCGCTCCGGCAGGCAGGCCGAGCTTGGTGAAGATGTTCCGCACGTGGGTCTCGACGGTTTTCGGACTCAGGAACAGCTCGGCGCAGATGGCCTGATTGGAGCGGCCCTGCGCCATCAGGCCGAGGACTTCCGCCTCCCGGTCGGACAGTCCGGCGAGGGCGCCGCCGCTGCGGCGGCGGCCGAGCATCTCGGTGACCACGTCCGGGTCGACGACCACGCCGCCGGCCGCGACGGTGCGGACGGCGTCGGCGAACCGGTCGAGGTCGGTGACGCTCTCCTTGAGCAGGTAGCCGCGGCCGGGGAGGTCGTCGCCCAGGAGGCGGACGGCGTGGTGGGCTTCCACGTACTGGGACAGCACGAGGACGCCGATGCCCGGGTGCACCGTGTCCAGGGTGACCGCGGCGTCGAGGCCTTCGGTGGTGTGGGTCGGCGGCATGCGGATGTCGACGATGGCGACGTCCGGGCGCTCGGCCCGCACGAGGTCGACCAGCTCGACCGCGTCGCCGGCCTGGCCGACGACCGCGAACCCGGCTTCGGCGAGCAGCCGGGCGACGCCTTCGCGGAACAGCAGGGCGTCGTCGGCGATCACGATACGCACGGCAGCTCCGCGAGGACGCGCGTGCCGTGCCCGGCGGGGCTGTGCACGGTGAGGGTGCCGTCCAGTGCTTCCACGCGGTCGGCGAGGCCGCGCAGGCCGGAGCCGCGCGACGCGTCGGCGCCGCCGTTGCCGTCGTCGGCGATCTCGACGGTCATCGTCTGCCTTCCTCCATGGAGTCCCGCGACCACGGTGATCGTGACGCGCGCGGCGTCGCCGGCGTGCTTGGCGGCGTTCGCGAGCGATTCGCTGACCACGAAGTACACCGCTTCCTCGACGCCCGGCGGATACCGGCCCTCCGGCACCTCGACGACCTCGGCGGGCACGGTCGAGCGTTCGGCGAGCGAGACCAGTGCGGAGGACAGGCCGGCCTCGGTGAGCACGGCGGGGTGGATGCCGCGCGCCAGTTCGCGCAATTCGCCGATGGCGTGCCGGAGTTCGACGGCGGCTTCGTCGATGGCGGCGGCCAGCGAGGCATCCCCTTCGGGGACTTGGCCGCGGGCGATGCGCAGCATCAGGGCCAGCGTGACGAGGCGCTGCTGGGCGCCGTCGTGGAGGTCGCGTTCGATCTTGCGGCGGGCGGTGACGCCGGCTTCCACGATGCGGGCGCGCGAGGCGCGGACCTGGGCGAGCTGGGCGCGGACTTCGGCGTGCAGCCGCTCGTTCTCCATCAGCAGGCGGGCCGTCGCGGCGACCGCGCGCACCAGGTCCGGGGACTCGTCGAGGGCGGGGTCGTGGACGATCGCGCCGACCCCGGCGAGCACGGTGACGGTGCGGTCCGGGCCGGATTCGGGCAGCGGGGTCGGGCGGCCGTCGGGGTCGACGTAGTCGCGGTGCGCGGGGCGGTAGTAGACGAGCCGCAGACTCGGGTCGCCGAGCGCGCGGGCGAGCGCGCCTTGCAGGCGGCCGGGCGGGGGCGGGGCGTGGCCGAGTTCGGCGGCGAGGTCGGCGGCCACCGACCGGCCCGCGCGGGCGCGCACCAGGCCGGCGAGGAGGAACAGCGGCCATACGGCGAGGCCGACGCGGGAGGCGGCGATGCCGGTGCCGTAGGTGGAGCGCAGCGCCGGGACCATGATCATCAGGCCGGTGTAGACGTATACGCCGGTCATGCCGATGTTGCCGAGCAGCACGGTCGTCCAGCCGCGGCGCAGGATGCGGCTCGCGGTGGCCCAGCGGACGCAGAACAGGCCGAGGCCGACGACGTAGACGATCGTCGGCAGCATCGAGAAGACGATGTCGGCGGTGTCGACGCTGACGGTGTCGACCTGGATCTCGGCGAGCAGGTCGCGCGGCCGGGCGGAGAGTCCGCCGGCGGTCACGAACCAGACCAGGACGCACGGGCCGGTGGTGACGTAGCCCGCGACGACGAGCGCGCGGCGCAGCCGCGGATAGGCGGCGCCGCGGGCGAAGTCGGTCATGACGTGCGCGATCGCGCCCATGACGAGCCAGTCGGAGAGGAACGCGATCTGGAACGCCAATTGGTTCTTGATGCCGCCGAGGAGCAGCAGCATGCACAGTCCGGCGGCGAGCAGCATCGGCCAGACGGCTTCGGTGGGGCGGCGGCGTTCCGCGGCGACGATCGCGCAGCACGTGAACGCCCATGCCGCGGCGAGCGGCAGGACGGTGTGGCTGACGGTGTCGGCCCAGGTCAGGCCGTAGCCGCCGTAGCGCACACCGACGATGCCGAGCACGGTGGCCAGGGTTTGGCCGGCGAGCAGCAGCGGGGTGCTGGGTGCGGTCAACGCGGTGCGCAGGCGGCTGCGCGGTCTGGAGCGGAGCATGGCGGTCCCGTCGGCCCGGTCACGCGGGTTCGGCGGTGCCGCGCGCGGCGCGGCGCGCCGTGGCCAGCACCGCCGCGAGGCTCTGCGGCGAGAGTTCTTCCTTCGCGACATAGCCGTCCGCTTGCGCGCGGACGACCCGGTCGCCGTAGTCGGCCCGGTCCCGACCGGAGATCAGCACGATTCCCACCCCCGCGTCATCTTCCCGGATCAATCCGGCGGCCGTGAAGCCGTCGAAGCCCGGAAGCTGGACATCCAGCAGGACCAGGTCGGGACGGAGTGTACGCACCGCGTCCACGGCGCCGGGGCCGTCGGCCGCCTCTCCCACGACCGCGTAGCCCCACGCGGTCAGCAGGCGGGTCGCCAATCTGCGGTATCCCTCGTGGTCGTCGACCAAGACGACCGTGACCGGTGAGCCGGTTGCCGTCACCGGCTCCTCCTCCGGATCGCGCGCCGTTCGTGCCCGGGCCCGGGCCGGGCGGATCCGGACGTACGCGATCGCCGTTGCGTTCTCGGGCTCCGCATGGCAATCCCCCCAAGGTTTGCCGCATGCACGGCCCGGGTCGATGCGGGCCTTGCACGTCGATTGCGGAACCCCGTACGGCAGGCCTCCCCCCTGGAGCCCTCCGTACGTCGGCGGTACCGGGCGAGCGGGGTCTCACCTGGTGTCCGCCGGAACGCCACGGCGATCGGTGAGTCCATGGTGTCCGGCCGGGGCGGGGCGGCGCCTCGGGGACAACCCTGATTCCGCTTTCCCGGGTGTGTCGGTTTTCCTGGTGCTCTCGGGTGCCCCCGGCGACTCGTCTCCGCGGCCGAGGGGGCGTCAGCTTCCGTCGGTCTCGGGGGCGTTCGCGGCGCGGGCTTGGCGGCGGGCCATCGCCTGGTTGAAGCGGGAGAGCAGTTCGGTGAACCGTTCGCGGTCGTCGGTGTCCCAGTCGCCGACCATTTCGGCCATCAGCCGGATCCGGGCGTGACGCACTTCGTGCAGCCGGTCGGCGCCGAGGTCGGACAGGCGGAGCAGGACCGCGCGGCCGTCGTCGGGGTTCGGGACGCGGTCCACGTAGCCCTGTTCGACGAGCGGGGTGACCTGCCGGGTCACCGTCGACGAGTCGATCTGCATGGCCTGCGCGAGGGCTTTGACACCCATCGGGCCGTCCACTTCGAGGCGGCCGAGCAGCAGGTAGGCGGCGCGGTCCATGGTGTAGCGCAGCGCGCCCGAGGCACCGAGCCGGGTTTGCTCGGCGCGGCGCGCGAACAGCGCGACTTCGTGCTGGAGGCGGTCGTACAGCGCGTCGTCGGGCGCCAGGTCGGGTGTCATTGCCGCTCGCTCGTCATCGGGTGGTGGTGGCTCGAAGAATAGGGCCCCGGCCGGACGTGCGCGGCCGATGTCCGCAGGGATCCGGGGATGCCGGCGGGTGCCGCGGCAACCGAACCGGCGGTGTGGGCGGGGAAATCCGCGGGAAACGGTCCAGATGGATGTCTACTCGTGATATTCCGGTCAAGGGACTCGTTTCGTTCTAGAGGGGGAATCGCCGACCGGTGCCTGCGGGTTCGGCGCCGGGGTGGGCCGGGGGTGCGGCCGGCCGGGGGACGCGCTCGGGCCGGACGCGAGGCCTGCGCGGAGACGCCCGGTGTTCGACCCGTGAACCGCTGCCCGCCGCGCTGCCGCCGGAAGCTCCACCCGGCACCGCGCCCGACGCTCGACCGGTGACGCGCCGCTCACCGCGCACCTGCCCGACGCACCGTTCGCCCGTTGTCCGCCGGGCCCTGGCCGGCCCGGAATCGCGCACTCGCCCGCCGCTCGTCCGCCATCCGTCCGCCGTCCGTCCGACCGCCGCCAGGAGGTGCCATGCGCCGCGACCGCCGTGAGTTCGACACCTTCGTGGACGAGGTCGGAGGCGCACTGCTGCACACCGCCGACCTCCTGACCGGCGACCCGCGGCGCGCGGAACGCCGGGTCCGGCGGGCGCTGGCGCGCACGTGCCTGCACTGGTGGCGGGCGTCCGACGCGGATCCGATGCGGCTCGCGTACCGGGCGCTGCTGGCGGGCTACCTGGACCCGTGGCGGCCTCGGCCGTGGCGCCGGCGGCCGTCGTCCGGCCCGGACGACGCGCGGTCGGCCACGCTGTGCGCGCTCGACCGCCTGAGCCGCGTCGAACGCGCGGTGGCGGTGCTGCGCTGGTACGCGCTGCTCGACGCGTTCGACACGGCGGACGCGCTGGGGCTGCCGGTCGACGCGGTGCTCGTGGCGGAGGAACGGGCGGCGCCGGTGCTGGGCAGGGCGCCTCGGCCCGGCGGGTTCGCCCCGGGACCGGCGGCCGTGGTGTGGCAGGCGGACTTCGCCGCGCCGCGGGCCGATCCGAGTCGCGGTATGCCCCCGGGGGCCCGGTGAGCATCAGCGGGGAACCGAACCCCTCGGGCGCGGACCACCCCGCCCCATTGCCTCCGGGCCCCGTGCCGCCCGCGGTCGTCCCCGACTTCCCCGCGCGGCCCTTCCCGCCCGGCCTCGCGCGGCAGGCGCGGCGTTCGGCGGGGCGGATGGCGCTCGCCCGGGCCCTCGCGCTGGGGATCGTCGCGGCCGGGCTGGTCGCCGTGCTCGTGGTCGCCGGGGCGGCGCCGCGGGGCTCGGGACGGTCCGCGCTGCCGACCTTTCCGGAGGAGACGCCGACGCTCAACCCGTATCCCGTCCAGGTCGAGATACCGCGGACCGGCGTGGGCCTGGGGGCGAGCGCCTGGGTGGAGATGTCCGGCTGGTGCGTCGGCGACATCGCGGTGCGGGGCAGCACCGGCACCGTCGACTCGTGCCGGTTCCTGCCGGTGACCGGCAAGCTCGACGTCGCGGTGCTCGATCCCGGGCACTACGCGCCCGACGGCTTCACGCTCGTCGTCGTGGTCGTCGTCGACCGGCCCGGAGCGCCCGGCGAGCTGCACGGGCGGATGTCCGACACGGGCGGCAGCGGCGACCTCACCGTCGGCCGGGCCGCGGGGCTGACCGGCGTCGCGTTCCTGTGGGGCTTCTCGCGCGGCGGCCCGATCTCGGTGGATGTGACCGGACCCGACGGCGTCCTCGTCGCGTCGTGCCGGGCATGCGGAGGGCCGGGCCGCTGAGCGGCCCAGCCCTCGTCGGCAGTACCTAGCCGAGCGCTCGTTCGAGGTCGGCCACCAGGTCCTCGGCGGTTTCGATGCCGACCGACAGGCGCACCAGGTCGGCGGGCACCTCCAGCGGCGACCCCGCGGCCGACGCGTGCGTCATCCGCCCCGGGTGCTCGATCAGCGACTCCACGCCGCCGAGCGACTCCCCGAGGGTGAACAGCTTCGTGCGGTTGCACACCTCCACCGCGGCGTTCTCGCCGCCCGCGACGCGGAACGAGACCATCCCGCCGAACGCCTTCATCTGCTTGACCGCCACGTCGTGCCCCGGGTGCCCGGGCAGCCCCGGGTAGAGCACCTCGGCGACGGCCTTGTGGCCGCGGAGCAGTTCGACGATCTTCTCGGCGTTCGCGCAGTGCCGGTCCATGCGCACGCCGAGCGTGCGGATGCCGCGCAGCGTCAGCCACGCGTCGAACGGCCCGGCGACCGCGCCCATCGCGTTCTGGTGGTACGCGAGCTGCTCGCCCAGCTCCGCGTCGGCCGCGACGAGCGCGCCGCCGACCACGTCCGAGTGCCCGCCCATGTACTTCGTCGTGGAGTGCACGATCACGTCGGCGCCGAGCGTCAGCGGCTGCTGGAGGTACGGCGACGCGAACGTGTTGTCGACGACGAGCAGCGCGCCCGCCTCACGCGCCACGCCCGCGAGCTGCTCGATGTCGGCCACACCGAGCAGCGGGTTGCTGGGCGTCTCGCACCAGACGACCTTGGTCCGCCCGGGGCGGATCGCACGGCGTACCGCGTCGGCGTCGCCGGACTGCGCGGGGGTCCACTCCAGGCCCCAGCGGTCGAGGACCTTGGCGAACAGCCGGAAGGTGCCGCCGTACGCGTCGTTCGGGATCACCACGTGGTCGCCCGGCGTGCACACGGTGCGCAGCAGGCAGTCCTCGGCGGCCAGCCCGGACGCGAAGGCGAGACCGCGGGCGCCGGCCTCCAGCGCCGCCACGCACTCCTCCAGGGCGGTGCGGGTGGGGTTGGCCGAGCGGCTGTACTCGTAGCCGCCGCGCAGGCCGCCCACGCCGTCCTGCTTGTACGTCGACACCTGGTAGATCGGGGGCACCACCGCGCCGGTCAGCGGGTCGGGCTCCTGGCCGGCGTGGATGGCCAGCGTCTCGAAGCCGTGCGGGATGTTCACGTTCGCGTCACTCATGGCGCAACGCTATCCGCCGGGTGCCGCGCGGGCCGGAATCGCCGCGGTGCCCGATTTGTTGGGCGAGGTGTTCGGCGTAACGTGTCGGCGCGCCGAACGCTTCCGTACTTTCCCGACCGCCACGCGACCACGACGGAGGACACCGTGCTCTTCGACCGCAGGGACTTCAGCCCGCGCATGCCCGAGCCGCAGGAGGTCCTGTCCGGCCGCGCCGAGCGGACGTTCGCGGTGCCCGAGCGGCACACCGTGCTGGGCAACCCGCTGGAGGGCCCGTACCCGGACGGCCTGGAGGTCGCCGACTTCGGCCTCGGCTGTTTCTGGGGCGCCGAGCGCAAGTTCTGGCAGACCCCGGGTGTGTGGACCACCGCGGTGGGCTACCAGGGCGGCACGACGCCGAACCCGACGTACGAAGAGGTCTGCAGCGGGCGGACCGGCCACACCGAGGTCGTCCGCGTGGTCTTCGACCCCGCGCAGGTCTCCTACGAGCAGATCCTCAAGGTCTTCTGGGAGTCCCACGACCCGACGCAGGGCTACCGCCAGGGCAACGACGAGGGCACCCAGTACCGCTCCGCCGTCTACACCCACTCCCCCGCCCAGCAGACCGCCGCGGAGGCCTCCCGCGCCGCCTACCAGCAGGTCCTGACCAAGGCCCTGCACGGCGACATCACCACGGAGATCCTCCCGGCCGGCCCGTTCTACTTCGCCGAGACGTACCACCAGCAGTACCTCGACAAGAACCCGAACGGCTACTGCGGCCTGGGCGGAACCGGCGTGAGCTGCCCGGTGGGCGTCGCGAAGGCGAATGGCTGACGAGGAGGCACAACCCACCGCGCTGCCGCGCGACGCCGCGACGCGATAGGTGGACGCCGAGGGCTGCGCCGGGTGGTTCGGGTAGTCGTCAACTGACCGTGGCGTCGGCCGGAAGCCGCCGACGCCGCGGCGCACCCCGGCAGCCTGGCAAATCCCCTACCGGCGGGAATCCCCTTATGGGAAGCTCCCGGTCGTGATTGACACTCCCTCGGCGGTACTGCTGGCCTCCGGCGACGAAGGCAAGCCTGTCGGCGTGCTCGTCGTCCTGATCCTGATGGGATGCGCAGGCGTGCTGTGGGCGACGGGACTCGCCTTCAACGTCCGCGGACTGCAGGACACGTACGTTCGCCGCCAGCTCGTGAACAAGCGGATGCAAGCCCAGCAGTCGGGCAACCTCGGCTTGATGATCGAAGCCAGTGACCAGGACACCCGCCGATTCGCCAAGGTGCTGGGATGGCTGATGATGGCCGGCAGCGCAGTTCTCCTCATCAGCTGCACGGTCCTCTTGATCGTCTGATCGCTCCGGGCCGAGCGGCAGCGGCGCCCGAGGCCCGGCCGGGGGGCCGAGGCCGGGCGGCGCTGCCCGCCGGGGCGGCCGTCAGCCGAACGTCTTGTGGTTTTCCTCCGTGCCCAGCGTGTACGTGGTCTGTGCGCCCAGTCCGTGTACGCCGAAGACTCCGCCGGAGCGTTGTGCGGACGACGTGCGGGCGCGTTCGATGGCAAGCCCCTCCGGGTTTTCCGTGGGGCTGGTGCGACGGGCGATGACGTAGGCGGTGGCCGCAACGGCCGCCCCGAGGACTGCCGCGAATACGATCAGCAGTGTCATGACCGGCTCCGTTCGATTGGGGACCGGGTCAAGGAACGATACCCGGCAGCGGGCGCTGCCACGCGCCGTCCGCGCCGGGCGGCGGTCATCGGCCTAGATTGGCCAAACCGGTCTGCAGGTCTTCGAGGTTCATCACCGGCCGCACCGCGACGCTCGCCCCGCTCGCGAAGAACGGCTCCGCCAGCACCGGGAGCTGCGACGACTCCTGCATGTCGAACACGATGAACGCGGTCCGCTGGCCGTTCGTCGACGTGAAGTACGCCGCTTCCGGATTCATGCTCGTGATCGCCGCCTGGAAGGTCTTCGACAGCGAACCGTCCTCGATCGCCGCGGTGGCGGTCGCGTTGTCGAAGCGGGCGGTCAGCAGCATCCTCATGGATCTCACCTGATTCCGTACGCGGTCCGCGTACGGCGCCGCGGAGCGGCGCTCGGGAACGCGCGGGCCGCGCGTACTTACCAGCGTCTCTCCGCCCCCGAGCCCGGAACAAGACCGCGGCGGGGGCACTGCGGTGGGCAGCCGCCGTGTCACACGGGGATACTGCGAAGGAGGGGGGCACAGGGACGGCGGGGGCTGTCCGGGGGCTACACGTGCCGAGGAGGGCGCCATGGCCACCGACGACCGGCGGTACGCGCTGGGTCCCGACGAGGGTCTCGGCGGCGCGCGGAAATTCTTCGCGCAGCCGCTGCGCATGCTCGCGACCGGGGCCGAGACGACCTTGGAGTACACCCTGTTCGAACAGCGGCTGGAGCGCGGATACGCGCCGCCGCTGCATGTCCACCACATCGAGGACGAGGCGTTCTACCTCGTCGACGGGGCGATCGAGGTGGCCTGCGGGGACGTCCGGTGGCAACTGGCGCCGGGCGGCTTCGCGTTCCTGCCGCACAGCGTGCCGCACGCGTTCCGGGTGGTGTCGGACACCGCGCGGCTGCTCCAGCTGACCGCGCCGTCGGGGTTCGAGGACTTCGCCGCGGACGTGGCGGACGTGCCGCTCGACGAAGCCACCAGTGCGGCGGTCACCGACGCGGCGCACCGTGCGGGCTACGAGATCCTCGGCCCGCCGCCGTTCGACACCTGACACCCCGCACAGCCGAAGCACACCCGACCCGCACGCGCCATGCGCGGACGGCCCCCGGAGCAGCCTCCGGGGGCCGTCCGCGCGGCTGCCGCTACTCCAGCGAGCGTCCGGGGGCCTTGTCGTCGTCGCTGTCGATGTGCACGTCGTCGACGGACAGGTTGACCTCGACGACTTCGAGGCCCGTCATGCGCTCGACCGAGTCGATGACGTTCTCCCGTACCGCGTGGGCGACTTCGGCGATGGCCACGCCGTATTCGACGATGATCACCAGGTCGACGGCGCACTGGCGCTCGCCTACCTCTACGCTCACGCCCTGCGCCACATTGGGCTTGCCGCCCGGCACGCGCTGGCGCATCGACGCGAAGGCCCGGGAGACGCCCTTGCCGAGCGCGTGGACGCCGGGGATCTCGCGGGCGGCCACGCCGGAGATCTTCGCGACCACCGAGTCGGCGATGGCGGTGCGCCCCTTGTCCGACGCCAGCGCCGAGACCTGCACCGAATGGGAGTCGCGCCGCGCCGGGGCGCTCTGGTCGGCGGGCTTGTCCATGCGCTCTGCCATGGGGTCTCTCTCCTTGCCGTACGGCGTCGCGGGTACGAGAACAAGACATTCCCCCGATCCCGTCCGGACATTCCCCGGAAAATCATGCCAATACGGATCGCCGGTCGGAGGGCTTCGCCGCCCCCCGGGTGGAACGTGTTTCAATTCGCGGGAGACGGCTCTTGAACCGGCGCTCTTCTGCGCATGTGATGGGGGCACACCACCGGGCGGCCGCAGGTCGTCCCAGGCGAGGAGGAAGCAGTGGAGAGGTTCCAGGATCGGCGCATCATCGTCACCGGCGGCGGCTCGGGGATCGGCCAGGCCACCGTGCTGCGCCTGCTGCGCGAGGCCGGCACCGTGCACGCCGTGGACGTGAACGCCGACGGTCTGGAGAAGACCCGCGCGATGGCCGAGGAAGCGGGTGTCGCCGCGAAGCTGTCGACCGCCGTCCTCGACGTGTCGAACGAGGCGTCCGTCGGCGAAGGCGTCGCGGAGACCGTCGCCCGCCTCGGCGGCCTCGACGTGCTGGTCAACGCGGCGGGCATCCTGCGCGCCGGCCACACCCACGAGTTCTCGCTCGACGTGTGGAACCAGATCATCAACATCAACCTGACCGGCACGTTCCTCATGACGAAGGCCGCGCTGCCCGCGCTGCTGGAGACCGGCGAGGGCGCCGTCATCGTCAACTTCAGCTCCACGTCCGCCTCGTTCGCGCACCCGTACATGGCGGCGTACGCGGCGAGCAAGGGCGGCGTCGACGCGTTCACCCACGCGATCGCCCTGGAGTACAGCCGCCAGGGCCTGCGCGCGCTGTGCGTCGCGCCGGGCAGCATCTCCAGCGGCATCGTCGACGACACCCCCAACCAGGTGCCCGCGGACGCCGAGTGGGAGCTGTTCGGCAAGCTCATGCCGATCATCGGCGAGGGCATGGCGCACCCGGACGTCATCGCCGGCATGATCGCCGCGCTGGCCTCCGAGGACGGCAAGTTCGTCACCGGCACGACGCTGCGCATCGACGGCGGCACGCACGCCTGACGCACGGCCGCCGCGCGGCTGAGAAAGCGCGCACGGCAGGCGAGAACACGGAGACGCCGAACGGCGGGTGCCGGACCGGGGAGTGGATGTCCCCTTCCGGTACCCGCCGTTCGCTGTGGCCCATGGGGCCGGGACGGCGCTGCGTCAGCCGTGGTTGATGCAGGTGTTGCCGAACGCGGGGTTCAGCAGGCCGATCACGTTGACCGTGTTGCCGCACACGTTGACCGGCACGTGGACCGGAACCTGGACGACGTTGCCCGACAGCACACCCGGGGAGCCGGTGGCGGCACCGTCGGCGCCGGCGCTCGCGTAGGCAGCACCGATGCCACCGGCCAGGAGACCGCCGGCGGCGGCGGAAACGAAGACCGCCTTCTTGACCGTGTTCATAGTTCCTCCATGTCGCAGGGCCACGCGAACTCGCGCGGCATCCAGGACAACGAAGGACCCCCAAGCGGGGCACGCCTTTGGGCGCGATTCACTCGTTGGGACGGAGTCGGCGGCGTCGGGCAACCGCGCGTCGCGCGGCTGCGTCAACGGCCGCCGATCCGGGCCCGCGGCGGCTCAGTCCTCGTCGTCGGCCGCCTCGTCGTCGTCCTCGGGGACGTACTCGGCGCCCTCGGACTGCCAGCCCGCCTCGCTGAGTTCGGTGCCCGGCACCTCCGCGACGAGGCGGAACGGGTCGATCAGGTAGGAGACGGACTCGGCGAGGTCGGCCTCGATCGCCGCGACGGCGTCGTTGCGCTCCTCGGCGGACAGGTCCTCGTCGCCCTTGACGGCCTCCAGCGCGGCCGCGCGCAGGAGCCCCTCGTCGGTGACCTCCAGGACGATGTCCAGGCTCAGCCGGATGAACTGGGGGCTCTCGGAAACAGGTGCGGTGTCCATGCCGAGGAGCCTAGTGGCGCGACGGACGGGACCTTCCGGGTGACGCGCCGTCACGCGCACCGGCGCGGCGCGCCCGACGGCACGACCGGAACGCTGACCCGGACCACGCCGTCCTCGAACGTGCGGCGCCCGGTGAGGCCCGCCCGGTCGAAAACGCCCAGCATCCGCCGGTTCCCGGGCAGCACATGGGCGCGCAGCTCGGCCAGGCCGCGGGCCTGCGCGAGCGAGCCGAGGCGGCGCAGCATCGCGGTGCCGACACCGCGGCCCTGCCACGCGTCCTCGACGAGAAGGGCGAGTTCGCCGCTGCCCGGCTCCGTGGTGTGCAGCAGCGAACCGACCGCGCCGATGCCGCCGTCCGGGCGGACCGCGACCAGGGTGACGCCGGCCCGCGGCACGAGCAGTCGTTCCAAGGCGGCGCGCGGCAGCCGCGGGATGGCGGTGAAGTAGCGCAGCCGGCGGCTTTCCGCCGAGCAGCGGTCGTGCATGCGCTGCACGCCTTCGACGTCGTCGGCGCGGCCCGGCCGCACCAGCACCTCGGTGCCGTCCGCGAGCAGCAGCCACGTGCCGGTGGACGCGGGCGGCGGCAGCGGGGCCTCGGACGGGATCCGGGCCAGCGCCGCGGCGCGGGCCGCCTCGGTCATGGTGAACGGCATGCCGGGCCGCGCCACGCGCACCGCGCGGCCGTCCGGCACCGGCACGAACAGCACGTCCGGGTCACCGGTGTAGACGCCGGTCAGGGACGTCTCGGCGCCGATCCAGCCGGCCTCGTGCGCGCCGAGAAGTTCGGCGAGGGCCTGCGGCAGGGCGTCGGGGTGGGCCAGCAAGTGCGCGGCGAGCACGAGGGCTTTGGTGGGGCCGTCGACGAGTTCGTGCGCGTCGGCAGGCACCGCGACGACGCCCCGGCCGCCCGCCGCGGTGAGGCCGTCCTCCAGGTCGGCGGCCGCGACGCCCGCCGGAGCGTGCACGAAGAACTCGTCGACCGGGCCGCGTTCGCAGGCCTGGACGTTCAGTCCCAGCACGTTCGCGTCCCGGGCGGCCAGCACCGACGCGAGTCGGGCCAGCCGTCCGGGATCGTCGTCGACCTGCGCGCGGACACGCCACAGCGCCATGGTTGATCACCTCCGTGCGGGTTCGGGCACGTGATCAACCTTGCCCCGCACGTATTACGCGCGGGCTACACCGGCATGTCAGTTGCCCGCCAGGTGTCCCAACAGGTCCTGGCGGGTGACCACGCCCTGCGGTTTGCCGTCCACCAGGACGAGCGCCGCGTCCGCGCTCTCCAGCACCGCGGCGAGCCGGGCCACGGATTCGCCGGAGCCGACCACCGGCATCGGTGCGGACATGTGCTTCTCCAGCGGGTCGCCGGACACCGCGCGGCCGGCCACCAGGGCGTCCAGCAGGTCGCGTTCGGCGATCTTGCCGACCACCTCGGCGGCCATCACATCGGGGTGCCCCGCGCCGGGCTTCACCACCGGCATCTGGCTGACCCCGAACTCCCGCAGGATGCCGATCGCCTCGCCGACCGTCTCGTCCGGGTGGACGTGCACCAGCGCGGGCAGGTCGCCCTGCTTGCGGGACAGCACATCGGCGACCTTGGCCTCGCCGGGCCCCGCCTCCAGAAAGCCGTGGTCGGCCATCCACTCGTCGTTGAAGATCTTCGAGAGGTAGCCGCGGCCGGAGTCCGGCAGCAGCACCACGACGACGTCGTCCGGGCCCATGGTCTCGGCCGCGCGCAGCGCCGCCACGACCGCCATGCCGCACGAGCCGCCGACCAGCAGGCCTTCCTCGCGCGCCAGGCGCCGGGTCATGAGGAACGAGTCGCGGTCGGACACGGCGATGATCTCGTCGGGCACCGCCGCGTCGTAGGCGGTCGGCCAGAAGTCCTCGCCGACGCCCTCGACCAGATAGGGGCGCCCGCTGCCGCCCGAGTACACCGAGCCTTCCGGGTCGGCGCCGATCACCTTCACCTTGCCGTCGGACACCTCCTTGAGGAAGCGCCCGGTGCCGCTGATCGTGCCGCCGGTACCGACGCCCGCGACGAACGCGGTGATCCGGCCGTCGGTCTGCTCCCAGATCTCCGGGCCGGTCGCCACGTAGTGCGACTCGGGGTTGTGCGGGTTGGAGTACTGGTCGGGCTTCCACGCGCCGGGCGTCTCACGCACCAGGCGGTCGGACACGTTGTAGTAGGAGTCCGGGTGCGCCGGGTCGACAGCGGTGGGGCACACCACCACGTCCGCGCCGTACGCGCGCAGCACGTTGATCTTGTCGGTGCTCACCTTGTCGGGGCACACGAAAATGCAGCGGTACCCGCGCTGCTGGGCGACCATGGCCAGGCCCACGCCGGTGTTGCCGGAGGTCGGCTCGACGATGACGCCGCCCGGCTTGAGCTGCCCGGACGCCTCCGCGGCGTCGATCATGCGCACCGCAATACGGTCCTTCACCGAGCCGCCGGGGTTGAAGTACTCCACCTTGGCCAGCACGGTGGCCTGCAGGCCTTCGGTGACGCCGGTGAGCTTGACCAGCGGGGTGTCGCCGATCAGATCGAGCATCGAGTCGACGTAGCGCACAGGGCTCCTTCGCATCCTTGGGCCTGGTCGGCAGGGGGTTTCCGGGATCACCGGTCAACGGACACCTTAGGGCGAAATATCCGCCGCGGTGCAGCTCCACGCGCGCTTCGCGGCCGTTCGCGGGAATCCCCCGTCGTGACCGTCGGTTAGGGTCGGGGCACGGCAGCTCACCGGCAGCTCACCACCGAAGCGGGGGTTAGATGATCCGCACCAGGACCGCGCGGCGGATCGCCGCTGCGGCGGCGTTCGGCGGCGGCGGAGTGGGCGTGCTGACCGGCGCGATGGTGGCGCTGCTGTATACCGAGGCGCGGATCGCCCGGCGCACGGTCGGCGAACCGGTCGGCGAGCCGCCGACCGCGGACGGGGTCTACGGGTCGCTGCCGCTCTCCCCTTCCGATCCGGACAACCCCGGCAGCCCCATCCGCTTCGCGGTGATCGGCGACTCGTCCGCGGCCGGCCTGGGCGTATCCGATCCGCTGCGTACGCCCGGCGCGCTGATCGCGGGCGGCCTGGCCGCGGTCGCCGAACGCCCGGTGCAGCTCGTCAACGTCGCCAAGTCCGGTGCGCAGTCCGCGGATCTCGAGCGGCAGACCACGCTGGCGCTGGCCGCCGAGCCCGAGGTCGCGCTCATCATGGTCGGCGCGAACGACGTGACGCACCAGGTCCGCCCCGCCGACTCGGTGCGGCGGCTGGAGCAGGCCACCCGTCGGCTGCTCGCCTCCGGCTGCGAGGTCGTCGTCGGGACGTGCCCGGACCTGGGCACGATCGAGCCCATCGCGCAGCCGCTGCGCTACATCGCCCGGCAGTGGAGCCGCAGCCTGGCCGCGGCGCAGACCATCGCGGTGGTCGAGGCGGGCGGGCGCACCGTGTCGATCGGCTCGCTGCTCGGTCCGGAGTTCGCCGCGCGGCCGGGCGAGCTGTTCGGGCCGGACCGCTTCCATCCGTCCGAGAAGGGCTACGCGACCGCCGCGATGGCGATCCTGCCGTCGGTGTGCGCGGCGCTCGACCTGTGGCCGCTCGACGAGGAGCGCCCGGACAGTTTCCGCGGCGAAGGCGTGCTGCCGATCGCGGTGGCCGCTGTCGAGGCCGTCGAGGAAGGCGGCACCGAGGTCGCGGGCACGCAGGTCGCGGGCGCCGAGCGCGGTCCGCGCGGGCGCTGGGCGCTGCTGCGGCACCGCCGCCGGAAGCAGATCGCCGAGCCGGAGCCGTCCCCGGCGGAGGCGGACGAGGTGGCCGAGCCCGCGTCGAGTAGCCTGATCTGACTGACCGTCAGGAGGCGACGTGGGACAGATCGCACCCGGGGAATCCCGGGAGCCCCTCGCCACCGCGACTACCAGGAAGTAGCTTCAGCTCAGACGAGAGACCTCCCCTGCGTCCTCGTACCGACGGCCAAGGAGTTTCCCATGCCCGAAGCAGTCATCGTCGCCACCGCGCGCTCCCCGATCGGCCGTGCCTTCAAGGGCTCGTTCAAGGACACCCGTCCCGACGACCTCGCCGCGCTCATGGTCAAGGCCGCGCTCGACAAGGTGCCCTCGCTCGACCCGCGCGACATCGACGACCTGATGCTCGGCTGCGGCCTCCCCGGCGGCGAGCAGGGCTTCAACATGGGCCGCAACCTGGCCGTCATGCTCGGCTTCGACCACCTGCCCGGCACCACGATCACCCGCTACTGTTCGTCGTCGCTGCAGACGACCCGCATGGCCATGCACGCCATCAAGGCGGGCGAGGGCGACGTCTTCATCTCGGCCGGTGTCGAGGTCGTCACCTCCACGCGCGGCAAGGGCAGCAGCGACTCGATCCCGGACACCAAGAACCCGCTGTTCGCGGACGCCATGGCGCGCACCGTCGCCTCGGTCGAGAACGGCGACACCTGGGCCGACCCGCGCGAGTCGGGCCTGCTGCCCGACGTCTACATGGGCATGGGCTTCACCGCGGAGAACCTGGCCCAGCTCAAGGGCATCACGCGCGCCGAGCAGGACGAGTTCGCGGTCCGCTCGCAGAACCTCACCGAGAAGGCGATCGCCAACGGCTTCTGGGCCAAGGACATCACCCCGGTCACGCTGCCCGACGGCACGGTCGTCAGCGCCGACGACGGCCCGCGCCCGGGCACCACGCTGGAAGCCGTCTCGCAGCTCAAGCCGGTGTTCCGCCCCGACGGCACGGTCACCGCGGGCAACGCGTGCCCGCTGAACGACGGTGCCGCGGCCGTGGTCGTCATGTCCGACACCAAGGCCCGCGAGCTGGGCCTGACGCCGCTCGCCCGCGTGGTGTCCACCGCGGTGACCGGCCTCTCGCCGGAGATCATGGGCTACGGCCCGGTCGAGGCCTCCCGCCTGGCGATGCAGCGCGCCGGCCTGACCACGAGCGACATCGACCTCGTCGAGATCAACGAGGCGTTCGCCGCGCAGGTCATCCCGTCCTACCGGGACCTCGGCTTCGAACTCGACAAGGTCAACGTCAACGGCGGCGCCATCGCGATCGGCCACCCGTTCGGCATGACCGGCGCGCGCATCACCAGCACGCTCATCAACTCGCTGCAGTGGCACGACAAGCAGTTCGGCCTGGAGACCATGTGCGTCGGCGGCGGCATGGGCATGGCGATGGTGCTCGAGCGCCTGAGCTGACCCCCGCGGTCCCTGCTCCCCCTGTTTTTCCCGCGTGACCCGCGTGACCCGCGGGCCTCGGCAGACCGAAGGTCCCGCGGCACCGCACCGCATCGCACCACCGGCGAAGCCCGTCCGAGCAGCAGTTTCTCGGACGGGCTTCGCCGCGTCCGGCGGGCATTCCCGGCCGGGACACCCACCCGCCGCCGAAAGTCCCGGCGAGGTCGGGCCGTCGCACCCTGCAAGCGACCCGCTCCGGCGGGCGAACCTGGAACCACTCCCCCGGACACCTGCACCACCTCCGGCGGAGCGCCGACCGCCACGCCTGCGAAGGGTCCGGGTTCCCGCATGTCTCCGTACGTCGTCCCCGCCGTGATCGCCACCGCCTGCGCCGCCGGGCTCACCGCCGCCGTGCGGCGCGTCCGACGCGTGCGGGACGCACGCCGTGCGGCGGAGGCCCGGAACGAGGAGTTCGGGCCGGTGTTCGTGCCCGAGGCGCGGGACTCCCGCGGGCCCGAACCCGGCGCCGGCGCCGCGGAGGACGCCGAGAGCGTGCTCACCGAGGCGGAGGCCGCCCCCGAGCCCGTGCCGGCCGACGCCTTTCCGCCGCTGCGCTCCACCACCCCGCACCCCTCGCAGGGCCTCGCGCCGATGCTGCCGCCCCAGCTCACCGGCGCCCACCTGCAGAGCCTGGCCGCGCGCCGCACGGCGGTCACCGGACTGCGCTCGGGCACCGCGGGCGGGCTCGACGTGTTCGACTTCGCGGACGGCGGATCGCTCGTGGTCATGCCGGCCGACCCGGAGATCGCCGCGCAGATCGCGGGCGCGCTGAAGGCCGGGCGGGAAGTCCACCTGCTCGGTACCTCCGAGGTCGGCAGCGGACGGTCGCTGACGTTCCTGGTGGGGGGCAGCACGGCTTACTGCTTGGCCGACCGGGTTTATGCGAGGCCGGGAAGCTGAGCCGATTGTCCACAGGCTGGGGTGCGGTGGGTGGCGTCGCCAGGGCAGGGTGGGGGCGTCGGGCTTCCAGGGTCCGATGGCGGAGGGGGCGGGGGAGGGGCCTTCTACGCGAGACCGAATCCCGGAGAAGGTGGGAGACATCCCATGGCGTTGGGCTGTCAAGCTGCGGCGATCGGGGGTCAGCTCCAGGTCGGCATAGGCGGCCGGCGAGCCCGGGAAGTACTCGCGCAGCGCGGCCCGCAGCTGTTGGAAGGCGCGGGTGCGTTCCCAGACGAGCGTCTGGTGTTTGGCGCGGGCGACGACCCTAACGGCCTGGGCCTGGGTCGCTGTCCCCGGCGACCGGCCGCAACCGGTCCCGGTCGATGCTGACCATGTCGGCCGGCGTCGCGTGGGCGTCGCCCCTGTCGCGCGGGACCAGTGCTCACACCGGCACAACCCCGGCGGGCGCGCCATCCCATCAGCCGTCCGGCCTCCCGGCCGCACCCGGCAAGAGGCACAGTCTCCCACCAGAACTCAAACGGCTCAGGAGTGCAGTGCTCACCTGCCGGTGGCCACTCATCGAGTTTCCGACTACGACCCGATGAACCCCATGAGGAGGGAAGGCCCTTCAAGGCGCCGCCCTTGGCTCACACCAGCGCGGCGACCTCGCGCACCGCAGCCAAAGCCTCCGCCAACGCACCCCCGGCGCCAGGCTCCCCCCAAGCCCCCTCCAACTCCCGCACCAAGTCGAGCCCCGTCACCGCGATCTGGTCCCCGACCGCGAACACCCCCAGATCCGGGACCTCTGCCCCGCCCGGCGCGTCGCCGAGCGCGGCCAGCCGACGTGCCAACGCGAGGCCGAGCGTCGCGCGGGTGTCGTCGGAATGCCCGTCCGGGTCGATCCGTGCCCGCAGCCGCGACTCCGACAAGTGCCGGTACCGGTCGGCCAGCCGCCGCACCGCGCGGGCCAGCTCGGCCGGGTCCGGGGTGCCGTCCGCCGCGGCCGGGCCCGACGCCGAATTCGGAGCCGCCGGGGTCGGTTTCCCTGGCTGTCGATCGGGGAGGGAGGACATATCCGGAGCGTACCGTTCGGGGATTCCTCGGGCGGATGCGCTCCGAGCAGTTGCCAACCGTTCCCCCGTCATGCACGCTCGGGACACGGAACGCTCACCGGAGGCGCTTATGTCCTTGCACTTCTCCGAAGAGACGCACCAGAACCTCCTCGCGCGGGTCCCGGCCGTCACCGGCCGCGAACTCCCGCAGTGGTTCAAGGAAATCGACGACGGACCCTGTTTCTCGCGCTTCGAGGACAGGGTTCACTGGCTTCAGGACGAACACGGCGTCGCGCACGGCCACGCCCTCGCCATCATGCGCGAGCACGACCGGCGCCGCTGGTCGCGAGGCCAACGCTGAGTCGGAGACGGCCGTCCCGTCCCGCCCCTTCCACGAGTCCACGAGAAGTGCTCGGAAACGCCGGAGGCGGCGGTCCCCGCAGGGACCGCCGCCTCCGTCACGTCCGGAGTCACATCCGGAAGGAACTCCGGGCCGCACGTTAGTCGCGCAGGATGGCCAGCAGGCGCAGCAGGTAGGTGTAGATCCACACCAGCGCCAGGACCAGGCCGAACGCGCAGCGCCACGACTCGCGCTCCGGGACGCCGGCCGCCACGAGCTGCTCCGCTTCGTGGAAGTCCAGCGCCAGGAAGAACGCGCCGAGGCCGAGGCCGACGAGCGCGAACACGATGCCGATCGGGCCCTGGTCGATGCCGATGCCGTGGCCGCCGCCGGCCAAAACGACGATCGCGTCGACCAGCGCCACGGTCAGGAAGCCGATGGCGATCGCGAACCAGATCCGGGTGGCACGGGCGGTCACCCGCACACGGCCCGACTTGTAGGCCCACAGCATGCCCAGGAAGACACCGCCGGTGCCGAGCACGGCCTGGACCACGATGCCGCTGTACATGGACTCGAAGGCATGGCTCACCGCACCGATGAACACACCCTCGAGTGCCGCGTAGGCGAGTACCAGAGCCGGGGAGACCGCGCGCTTGAAGATCAGCACGAGGTACACGCCGAACGCCAGGAGCGCGGCGGCACCGGCCCATGCGAAGTTCTCGAACGGGATGAACGCCCAGCCGAGGGCCGCGCCCACCAGAAGCACCAGCAGGGAGATCGTGGTCTTGGCGACCACGTCGTCCATCGTCATGCGGCCCGTCTGCAGCGGGCCCGCGGACTGCTGGTGGTACATCTGGTTCAGCTGGTCGGCCGACGCGGGCTGCGCGTGCTGCGCGCCGTTGCCGCCGAACGGGTTGCCGGTGCCGGACGGCTGCGCATAGGGCGCGCCGTACTGCGGCGCCTGCTGCCCGGCCTGCGGCGCCCCGAATGCCCCCCGCCGCGAGAGGACCGGGTTGCTGCTCCTCATGTCAACTCCTCCATGCCCCTGCGTATGTGTGGGGTCGTGGGTCAAGAGTAATCGGTTAGTAAAGCCGTTTGGGGGATCCCCAAGCAGGATCCTTGCCCCATCCTCGAGAAGTACTCGAAGCGGACCCGCAAGTCGGAACCCGAACGGACCCGGAACAGACAACGTACGGCAAGTCCCGTTTGTGCCGCGGAGGCGGGCCCCGGAACGGGCCCTGGCGGACCTTGAGCGGACCTTGAGCGGACCTTCGACGCACCAGTCATCGGTGCGGCGAGGCACCGGCATCAGGTCTTCTATGGAAGATCGGGGGCGCCGGGCGGGTCGGGGATGCCGGGAGGGGGCCGGCGCGCCGCCGGAAGGCCGGACGCGGGCACGGGAAGAGGGCCGGACGGGCTGCCTTGGGGCGCCTCGGGGCACTGCCGGGAAGCTGGTCCGACGTGGCGGCGTCGGCAGCGTTTCCCCAGGTCAGGGCCTCTTTCATCCGGTGCCCGGAGCCGGACTCGAACCGGCACGGCCGTGCGGCCAGCGAGGTTTAAGCTCGCCGTGTCTGCGTTCCACCATCCGGGCGCGATGCCGAGCGTAGCGGCAAGACAGCACCCTGTTGACCACAAGTTCGTGACCTGGACGAATACCGGCCGCCGAGGTACGGCGGCACCCTTGCGCGGTGCCGCCGTACCCGGTCACCGGATCGCCGGTCAGCGCACGCCGCGGGCCAGCGTGAACTGCGCGACGCCGAGATAGCCGGACCGGAACCCGGCCTCGCAGTACGCGAGGTAGAACTCCCACATCCGCCGGAACGTCGCGTCGAACCCGAGCGCCTCGACCGCGGCGCCTTCGGCCAGGAATCGCTCCCGCCACACGCGCAGCGTCTCCGCATAATGCGGCCCGAAATCGCGGCGCTGCACGACGCGCAGCCGCGTGTGCTTCTCCAACGCGCCGTCGATCGCCTCGGGCGAGGGGATGAGGCCGCCCGGGAAGATGTACTTGTGCATCCACGTCCACGTGTCGCGCGCCGCGCGCATGCGCTCGTCGGACATGGTGATCGACTGCACGCACGCGCGGCCGCCCGGTGCGAGTGCCCGGTCGATCGCGGCGAAGTACGCGGGCCAGTAGCGCTCCCCCACCGCTTCGATCATCTCGACGCTGACCACCGCGTCGTAGGTGCCGGTCACTTCGCGGTAGTCGCACAGCCGGACCTCGATGCGGTCCGCGTACCCGGCCTCCTCGAAACGGCGGCGCGCGAGCGTGCGCTGTTCCTCGGACAACGTGATCGTGGCGACCTCGGCGCCGCGCGCCGCGGCCCGCAGCGCGAGTTCGCCCCAGCCCGTGCCGATCTCCAGGACCCGGGTGCCCTCGCCGACGGCGGCCGCGTCCAGCACCGCGTCGATCTTGCGGTGCTGCGCGGCGGGCAGGTCGTCGCCCGGCGCGAACAGCGCCGAGGAGTAGGTCATGGACGGGTCGAGGAACAGCGCGAACAGGTCGTTCGACAGGTCGTAGTGCCGGCTGATGTTGCCGCGCGCGCCGGACGGGGTGTTCTCCTCGTCCGCGGGACGCACCGCGAGGGCCCAGCGGCGCAGCTTCTGCAGTGGTGCGGGGACCAGCTCGGGCAGCTTGCGCGCGAAGACGGTGAGGACGCCCGCCGGGTCGTCGGCGTCCCACGCGCCGGTCATCCACGCTTCGCCGAAGCCGATCAGGCCGTCGGCGCCGATCCGGGCGTAGAACTCGTCGGGGCGGGCGATGCGCATGACCGGATCGCCGAACCCGCCGGCGCCCACGATCTTCCCGCCGGGGAGATGGACCCGGACTCGGAGCTTGCGCACCGCGTGCCGGAAGATCCGCCGCGCCACCCGGGCGCGGGCGGGTACGTCGGGAACCTCCGCCAAGCCGGGCCAGCGGTCCGCCGCCGGCCGCGCCGGTGATGCGGAACGCTCCTGGGGCGCCGGGGATTTCCCCGCCGGGTCGCCGTGGCGCGTCTCGTCGGTGTGCTTCGGACCGGTGCTCGTCGTGCTCACTGCGTTCTCGCCTCACTCCCGCTGCGCGCCGCGGGGACGGGGACGGACCCGGACGGCCGGGAGGCCATCCGTGGGTACTTTGCCCCTGATCACCGCAAATGACGCTCGATTCAGTCGTTTGCCCGGTCACACCGGGCCTACCCGGGAAACGCGAAAGGGCCCGTACCCCTTCCGGGGTACGGGCCCTGACGGCGGGTCAGCGAAACGCGCGGTCGGCTGACGAGACGATGATCAGATCGTCTTGCCGGCTTCTTCCTTCTTCGGCGCCGGCGGCAGCGCGGCCTCGGCGAACTCGTCGCGCGGGTGCTCCATGGAGCCGAGCGAGACGATCTCGCGGCGGAAGAACATCGCGAGCGTCCAGTCCGCGACGATGCGCGTCTTCCGGTTGAACGTCGGCATCGCGTACATGTGGTACGTGCGGTGGAACAGCCACGCGGGCAGGCCCTTGAGCTTGAACTTGCCCATCATGATCGCGACGCCCTTGTGCAGGCCGAGGCCCGCGACCGCGCCGAGGTTCTTGTGGCGGTACTCCTTCGGCGGGAACCCGCGCATCACGCTCATCACGTTGTCGCCGAGCTGCTTCGCCTGGCGCACCGCGTGCTGCGCGTTCGGCGGGCACCACGCGCCCTCGCCCGCGGCGAGGTCCGGGACCTGCGCGTTGTCGCCGGCCGCGAACACGTGGTCCATGCCGGTGACCTGCAGGGTCGGGCGGGTGTCGACGTGGCCGCGCGGGCCGAGCGGCAGGCCGAACTCGGCGAGCGCCGGGTTGGGCTTGACACCCGCGGTCCACACGATGGTGCTCGCGTCGAACTCGGTGCCGTCGGACAGCACGCAGTGCTTGTCGACGCAGGACTGGAGCGAGGTCTCGAGGTAGAACTCGATGCCGCGTTCCTTGAGCTTCTTGAGCGTCCACTTGCCGAGTTCGTCGCCGACCTCGGGGAGGATGCGGTGCATCGCCTCGACCATGATGAAGCGCATGTCGTCGCGGCTGATGTTCTTGTAGTACTTCACCGCATCGCGCGCCATGTCCTCGATCTCGGCGAGCGCTTCGATGCCGGCGAAGCCGCCGCCGACGAACGCGAAGGTGAGCGCCTTGCGGCGGATCTCCGGGTCGGTCGTGGAGTCGGCGACGTCGAGCTGCCCCAGGACGTGGTTCCGCAGCGCGATGGCTTCTTCGATCGTCTTGAAGCCGATGCCGTTCTCGGCAAGGCCGGGGATCGGGAACGTGCGGGATATCGAGCCGAGGGCGACGACCAGGAAGTCGAACTTCAGGTCGTACGCCTCGCCCACGAGCGGCTCGATGCGGGCGACCTTGGTGTCCTGGTCGATGGTGGTGACCCGCCCGGTCACGACATCGGCCTTGGGCAGGGCGCGGCGCAGCGGGACGACGACGTGGCGCGGCGACAGACTTCCCGCCGCGGCCTCGGGGAGGAAGGGCTGGTACGTCATGTACGACCGCGGGTCAACGACCGTCACGGTCGCCTCGTTGTAGCGCATCTTCTTGAGGATGCGCTGCGCGGCGTACAGGCCGACGTACCCGCCACCGACGACGAGGATGCGAGGCTGATCCGTGGAGCTGCTCATGTAGGGAAGTATCCCGGAGCACCGCGACGCCCTGCCGGGAGCCCGCTGGCAGCCCTCGGGCACGCCTGTGATACCCTGCGCGTTTTTGTTTTCGGCGGGGCGCGCCTGCGGTTGTCCGGGCGGGAGGGCGGCTGCGCCTTGTGATCGCAACCCGACCCTCGACGAGGGTTATGACCTGCAACGATCCACACGCGCGGGGCGCTCCCGGCGGTTACGTGATCCGCGCCATGCCCGCGCGGGCGGGATACGTGACGCAGTCAACCGACCCGCCGGGGTGATCGAGAAAGCTTTCACAAAGTCACTTAGTGGCAAAGTGACGAAAAGTTTGCCCGGGTGCCATGTGAAGAGTTTCACAAACAATTCCGGGCGGAGTCCCACGAGGTGGGATTCCGGGCCTTCCGGACGGGTGTTCGGCGGTCCCCCGCAGGGGACCGCGGGGCTCAGCCGAGGACGCTCCAGGCAATCCCGTCGAGGATGTCGTGTTCGGAGACCACGACTTCGCGCGCACCGACGCGCTCCATGATCGTCTGCAGCACCAGCGAGCCGGCCGCGATGACGTCGACGCGGCCCGGGTGCAGAACCGGGATCGCGGCGCGCTCCTCGTGGCTCGTCGCGAGCAGCCGGGCGGTGACCTCGGCGACCTGCTCGGCGGTCAGCCGGGCGTGGTGGATGCGGGTGGAGTCGTACTCCGGCAGCGCCAGCGCGATGCCCGCGACGGTGGTGACCGAGCCGGCGAGGCCGACCAGGGTCTCCGCGCGGTCCAGCGGGACGCTCTTGGCGGCCAGGTCGATCGCGGCGTCGATGTCCGCCTTCGCGGCGGCGATCTGGTCGGCGGTGGGCGGGTCCGCGGTGAAGTGGCGCTCTGTCATGCGGACGCAGCCGATGTCCACGGAGCGCGCCGCTTCCACGCGGTCCGCGCCGAGCACGAACTCGGTCGAGCCGCCGCCGATGTCCACGACCAGGTAAGGGGTGTCCAACCCGGCGGTGCCGGTCAGCTCGCGGGTCGCGCCGGTGAAGGAGAGGTTGGCTTCCTCGTCGCCGGTGATGACCTCGGGTTCGACACCGAGGAGTTCGCGCACGCCCGCGCGGAACTCGTCGCGGTTCTCCGCGTCGCGGCTCGCGCTGGTGGCCACGAAGCGCAGCCGGTCGGCGCCGAGGGCGCGGATCGCCTCGCGGTAGGAGCGGCACGCGGCGAACGTGCGCTGGAGCGCCTCGGGGGCCAGGCGGCCGGCCTTGTCGACGCCTTGGCCGAGCCGGACGATCTCCATGCGGCGGTCGAGGTCGGTGAGCGTGCCGGTCTCCGGGTCGAGGTCGGCGACCAGGAGACGGATGGAGTTGGTGCCGCAGTCGATCGCGGCGACGCGTTCGGTCGTCATGCCGTGCCCCCGTCGGTGGTCTCGGTCGGTTCGGCAGGTTCGGTCGGTTCGGCAGGTTCGGCGCGGACGCACGGGCCCTTCATCCACCACTCGGGCAGCGCGGCGATCGCCTCGTCGCCGAGCGGGTTGACGCCCGGCCCGGCGGCCAGCGAGTGCGCGACGAGCACGTGCAGGCACTTGACCCGGTCGGGCATGCCGCCCGCGGACGGGAAGCCCTCCAGGACGTCGATCGCGTCGCGGCGCTTGAGGTAGTCCTCGTGCGCGGCCCGGTAGCGGGCGGCCAGGTCGGCGTCGGCGGCGAGCCGTTCGTTCATCTCGCGCATCATCCCGTCGGACTCCAACGTGCCGATCGCGGACGCGGCGCGCGGGCACGTCAGGTAGTACATCGTCGGGAAGGGGCTGCCGTCTTCGAGGCGGGGCGCGGTCTCGACCACGTCCGGCAGGCCGCACGGGCAGCGGTGGGCAACCCCGCGGAGGCCGCGGGGAGTACGTCCGAGCTGAGCGGTGACGGCGGCGACGTCCTGCTGATCCATGCTGTGCAGTATTTCCGATTTTCGAGGCGAGGGATGGGGGCTCGCGGCGGGTGGGCTATCTCCGGGGACTGCGGGAGTCGCCGATGCTCTCGGCGGGGGCCGGCGGCGGTCCCGTCGGGGTGGTCTCGGCCGGCGGCGTCGCGTCGGCGCTCTTCACCGAATCCCACAACTGGCTCGGCATGCTCCCCTTCGGTCCCCCGCTCGCGCCCGGACTCGGCGTGGCGCTCGGCGGCGGGACCACCGAGTACTGGGTGTCCCCCGGGTTCACGTAATGCAGGTCCTTGCGGGCCTGCTGGCGGACGTACGCCGGGTCCTTCCAGCGTTCGATCTCCGCTTGCAGGCGGGCGACTTCCTGCTCGTGCTTCTTGGTCTGCTCGCGCAGGTCGATGCGTTCCTGGCGCTGGTTGAGGTACTGCTTCACCGGGACCACGAGGGCGATCGCCAGGGTGCACAGCACCAGCGCGAGGATGCCCGCGCGGCCGGTCAGCCGGTTCGGGCGGCCCTTGGCGCCGCCCCAAGTGACGACGAGGCGGCGGCGCGGCTTCTTCGCGTCCGGCGCGCCGGTGCCCGCAGGTCTGGCCCCCGCCGGCCGTCCCGTCCGGGGGGCCGTGCGGACGCTGCCGCCGGTCCCTTTGCCCGTCCGTCCGCCGCCCGGCTCGGACACCGTGTCCTCCCTGCCTTCGGGCCGGGCGCGCGGGGCACCCCCCGCCCCGGCCCCCCCCCCCCCGGGCGGGGGGGGGGGGATAAGACCGGGGGTGGTTATAAAAA
>NZ_JBMULZ010000003.1:319173-335736 GCF_049534875.1 Uniformispora flossi | reverse complement strand
CTACTTAGTTTTTCTTTATTTTTTTTTTTTTTTTTTTTTCTGGGGGGTGGTTTGTTTTGTTTTTTTTCCACCTCGCCGGGCCGGGGCGGGGGGGCCGCCCGCGCCCCCCGCCGCCCCCCCCGCCCCGCACCCAGTCGGTCGGGCGTCGGTCGATCAGGCCTTGAAGCGGGGGAACGCGGCGCGGCCGGCGTAGACCGCCGCGTCGTCGAGGACCTCCTCGATGCGCAGCAGCTGGTTGTACTTGGCCACGCGCTCGGAGCGGGCCGGGGCACCGGTCTTGATCTGGCCGCAGTTGGTGGCGACGGCCAGGTCCGCGATGGTGGTGTCCTCGGTCTCACCCGAACGGTGACTCATCATGCACTGGTAACCGCTGCGCTGGGCGAGCGACACGGCGTCCAGGGTCTCGGTGAGCGAGCCGATCTGGTTGACCTTGACGAGCAGCGCGTTGGCGGTGCCGGACTCGATGCCGCGGGCGAGGCGGGCCGGGTTGGTGACGAACAGGTCGTCGCCGACCAGCTGGACCTTGCTGCCGAGGGCGTCGGTCAGCTGCTTCCAGCCGTCCCAGTCCTCTTCGTTCATCGGGTCTTCGATCGACACGAGCGGGTACGCGGCGACCAGCTCGGCGTAGTACGCGGCCATCTCGGCGGACGACTTCTTCGCGCCTTCGAAGGTGTACGCGCCGTCGTTGTAGAACTCGGTCGCGGCGACGTCGAGCGCGAGGGCGATGTCCTTGCCCGGCTCGAAGCCCGCCTTGCCGATCGCCTCGAGGATCAGGTCGAGGGCGTCGCGGTTGCTCGGCAGGTCGGGGGCGAAGCCGCCCTCGTCGCCGATGCTGGTGGCCAGGCCGCGGGCCTTCAGCACGGACTTGAGCGCGTGGTACGTCTCCGTGCCCCAGCGCAGCGCCTCGGAGAAGCTCTCCGCGCCGATCGGCGCGATCATGAACTCCTGGATGTCGACGTTGGTGTCCGCGTGGGCACCGCCGTTGAGGATGTTCATCATCGGGACCGGCAGCACGTGCGCGTTCGGGCCGCCCAGGTAGCGGAACAGCGGGAGGCCGGAGGCCTCCGCGGCGGCGTGTGCGACGGCGAGCGAGACGCCGAGGATCGCGTTGGCGCCGAGGTTGGACTTGTCCGGGGTGGCGTCCAGGTCGATCATCGTCTGGTCGATGATCCGCTGCTCGTCCGCTTCGATGCCGACGATCTCGGTCTGGATCTGCTCGACGACCGCGAGGACGGCCTTCTGGACGCCCTTGCCGCCGTAGACGCCCTCGTCGCCGTCGCGCAGCTCGATGGCCTCGAACGCGCCGGTCGACGCGCCGGACGGGACCGCCGCGCGGCCCTGGCTGCCGTCGTCGAGGATCACCTCGACCTCGACCGTGGGGTTGCCACGGGAGTCGAGGATCTCCCTGGCATGGACGACGTCGATGACGGCCACGAGCATCTCCTTGATGGTTCCGGGCACCCGAACGGCGCGCAGGTCTGCCCGGCCGAGCCTAGTGCCTGGCGTGCCGCGGCTTGCGCGAGGTCCGCGCCGCGTGGCGGCTGCCCGGCACGGAGTGCCGGGCGGCTTTGGAACCGGCGGGCGGGGGCAGCGGAAACCGCCGCCCGCCGGGGAATCAGGCGTCGGGGGCCGCGTAGACGCGGTCGCCCTCCACGTAGGTGAGCGCGGCCTTCGCCGCGTGGATCTCCTCGGCCGGCCCGGCGAACGGGTCGCGGTCCAGGACCACGAGGTCGGCGAGCTTGCCGGCCTCGATGGTGCCGGTCTCGTCGAGGTGGTTCACGTACGCCGACCCGGCGGTGTAGGCGGCCAGCGCGGTGGCCAGGTCGATCCGCTGCTCGGGCAGGAACACCGGTTCGTCGGCGCCCGGGTAGCGGCGGTTGACCGCGACGTGGATGCCTTCCATCGGGTCCGGCGTGGACACCGCCCAATCGCTGCCCGCGGCGAGGACCGCGCCGGCCTCCTGGAAGGACCGGAACGGGTACTGCCAGGCGGCGCGCTTCTCGCCGAGGAACGGGATGTTCAGCTCGTGCATCTGCTTCTCGTATGCGGCCCACAGCGGCTGCATGTTGACCGCGACGTCGAGTTCGCGGAAGCGCGGGATGTCGGCCGGGTCGACGATCTGCACGTGCGCGATGTGGTGGCGCAGGTCGTTGAAGCCGTTCGCGGCGCGGGCCGCGGCCACCGCGTCGAGGACCTCGGTCAGGGCGCGGTCGCCGATCGCGTGGAAGTGCACCTGGAAGCCGTGCGCGTCGAGCAGCGTGATGTAGTCGCGCAGGAGGACCGGGTCGACCATCGACAGGCCCTGGTTGCCGGTGTGGCAGCCGCAGCCGTCGAAGTACGACTCGCCGAGCGCCGCGGTGAAGTTCTCGGTGATGCCGTCCTGCATCAGCTTGATCGTGCCGCAGGAGAACCGGCCGACGGTGCCGCGGGCACGCCGGTCGAGGAGGAAGTCGAGCTGCTCGGCGCCCTGTTCGCGGTCCCACCAGAGGCAGCCACGGACCCGGGCGGTGAGCAGGCCGCTCTCGGCCGCTTCCAGGTAGGTGTCGTACTGGTCGTTGTAGCCGCCGAAGGCGCCGATGATGGCGTCCTGCCACGCGGTGATGCCGAGCGAGTGCAGGTACGCCTGGCCGTCGGCGAGGCCCTTGAGGTAGTCCTCGCGGGTCGGGTTCGGGGCGTGCTTGCCGACCAGGCCCATCGCGCCTTCGTGCAGGACGCCGGCGGGGGTGCCGTCGGCTTCCCGCTCGAGGCGGCCGTCCGCCGGGTCCGGGGAGTTCTTGTCCAGGCCGGCGATCTCCAGGGCACGGCTGTTCGCCCAGCCGCTGTGGCCGTCGGCGACCTGGAGGTAGACCGGGCGGTCGGGGACGATCGCGTCGAGCATCCGCCGGGTCGGCATGCCGCCGGGGAACTGGTCGAACGACCAGCCGCCGCCGAGGACCCATTCGGTGCCGGGGTTCGCGGCCGCGTATGCGGCGACGGCCGCGAGCGACTCCTCCTGGGTCTCGGCCTCGCTCAGGTCGCAGCGGCTCATGGTGAGTCCGCCGAACACGGGGTGCACGTGCGCGTCCTGGAAACCGGGCAGCAGCAGGCGGCCCTTGAGGTCGACGACCTCGGTGCCGGGGCCGATCAGGTCGCGGATCTGCGCCTCGTGTCCGACGGCGGCGATCCGGCCGCCGCGGACGGCCACCGCGCGGGCCCAGCTGCGGGCCGGGTCGACGGTGAAGACGGGTCCGTTGACGAAGACGAGGTCGGCGTGCGGCATGGGTGTATCGGGCCTTTCGGAGTGGTGCTGTCGGCTGGGATCGGGGCTCAGCCGTGGTCGGCGGCATGGACTGTGTCGACTGTGTCGGGGTCGACGCCGCGCGGGAGAGTGAAGTAGCCGGGCTTCCGGACGAACCGGTTCCACGCCGCGATGGGCACGCCCAGGACGATGATCGTCATCGGCACGGCGACCAGGAACCGGCCGTTGTTGGCGTCGAACGCGATGCTGTCGACCGAGGTCCAGTTCGTGTAGACCATGTAGCCGCCGAGGCAGAGCAGCGCGATGCCCGAGATGCCGGGCAGGATCGCCATCGTCACCAGGTTCTTGACCGAGGCGCGCAGCTCGTGGCGGAAGAGGATGACGCACGCGAGGCCGACGGTGCCGTAGGAGAACGAGACCAGGATGCCGACGGCGTTGACGGTCGCCATGATGACGTCGCTGAGCTTGCCGAGGGCCACGCCGACGACGGCGATGACCAGGCTCGCGGCCACCGTGACGTAGGTGCTGAACGCGGGCGTGTGGTGCTTCGGGTGCAGCCGGGCCCAGCGCTCGCCGAGGACGCCGGTGCGGCCCATCGCCATGGTGAGGCGGGCGCCGCCGATGACGCTGGACTGGAGGCAGGCGAGGGTGGACAGCAGCATCGCGAGGTAGGCGACGAGCGCGCCCTGACCGCCGAACATCTTGTCGGTCAGGTACGGCAGCGCGTTCGCGCCGTGCTCGGCGAACTCGTCGGCGGTGAGCGACCGCTGGAAGGCGACCGAGGCGAAGATGAACATGCCCGCGGCGATCACGATGGACAGCAGGCCCGCCTTGCCGGCGACCTTCCGGTCCACGTTCTCCTCGGAGACGCTGAACGCGGTCTCCCAGCCCCAGAAGGTGTAGGCGGCCATGAGCACGCCGCCGGCCATGATCGACGTGCTGTCGAAGCCGAACGGGTTGAACCACGAGGCGCTGAAGTCGGCGGTCGCACCGCCGTCGCCGAGGCCGAGGAACGCCGCGATGCAGACCGCGGTGACGACGATGACGGCGAAGCCGAAGAGGATGCCCTGGACGCGGGCGGCCAGCTCGACGCCGCGCACCGCGGTCCACGCGATCGCCGCGGTCCACACGATGCCGATCGCGGTGGCGAGCTTCATGGAACTCGGGTCGACGTCGGCGCCGAGTTCGTGCAGCACGCCGAGGGTGAACTGGCCGGACAGCTGCGCGCCGTAGGCGAGGAACAGCGTGGAGGTGGCCAGGCCGATCCAGCCGAGCTGGAAGCCGACCCAGGGGCCGAGGGCGCGGCGGGCCCAGATGTACGTGGTGCCGGCGTTGGGCTCGCGGGCCGAGAGGCGGGCGTACCCGACCGCGATGCCCAGGATCGGGAGCGCGGCCAGCAGGAAGGTGGCCGGAAGGCCGGTGCCGACGATGGCGCCGATCATGCCGAGGCCGAGGCCGATGCTGACGGTGGGACTCATGTTCGCGAGCGCGATGACGACGCCCTGGCGGACGCCGAGGCTCTTCGTGAGTCCGGTATCGGGGGTCGCATCGGGCGATGCGGCGGCCGGCGCGGGCCGGTGGGCGGTGTCGGCGGACATCCGGACACTCCTGGGGGGTGGACGGTGGTGCAGGCGGAGCTGGGTAACGCCTCCTCGGGGGACGCGGAGCCGGCCGTCGGGCCGCCGCCGGAGTCCCGGGGCAATCAAGGCAGCATTCAGGAAACACACATGTCAACGCCTTAGTCAATGGCGTTGACAAAAGTGTTTACTGAAACACCTCCGGGACTCCCCGGCCCTCCGGCACGGCAAGATGGGTCCGTTCCCGGCGGTCCGCGCCGGGATTCCGCGGCCCGGAAGCGGACGCCGCACCGGACCGCACCGCGGGGAGACGGGTGCCGGAACGAGGAGGGACGCCGTGGCGGCAGGCACGGGAGCGGGAGTGCGCGGCCCCCGGCGCCGGGCGGGCACACGCACCCGGCCGGGGCTCAGCCCCGAGCGCATCGTCGACGGCTGCCTGGAACTGCTCGACGAGCAGGGCCCCGAAGGCCTGACGTTCCGCCGCATCGGCGGGCACCTCGGAGTGGACCCGACCGCGCTGTACCGGCACTTCCGCGACAAGGACGAACTCGTCCTGGCGGTCGCCGACCGGCTGCTCGCCCGCATGCTCGAGGACTTCGCGCCGTCCGACGACTGGCGGGCCACCCTGCGCGAAATGATGGTCCGATTGCGCGCGATGTACCTCGCGCACCCGGACGCCGCGGTGCTGTCGTTCACCCGCACCACGCGGCGGCCCGCGGAGATGGGCGCCGTCGAGATCATCCTCGCGGCGTTCCACCGCGCGGGCTTCCCGCCTGCCGAGGCGGTCGCGTACTACCGCGCCCTGGTCGACTTCTCGCTGTCCTGGGCCGGCATGGGCGCGGCCTACCTGACCCTCGAACCGGCGGCGCGCGACGGCGACGAAAGGTCGTGGGCCCGCGAGTACGCCGGGGCACCCGCGGACCGGTACCCGCACATCGCGGCGGCCGCGCCGCACCTGCCGCAGGTCGACGAGGAAGCCACCTACCTGCTCGCGCTCGACCTGCTGCTCGACGCGATCGCCGCGCGCGCGGCGGCGCACACGGCGTCGGGCGCGGCTTCCGCTTCGGTGCCGGGGCCGGCCGCACCCGCGCCGGACGGGGTTCAGGCCGGGAAGTAGCCGGGCGCGCCGCCCGGGCCGTCCAAACCGAAGATCCGCCAGCGGGTCGGCGTGAGCACGCCCAGGCTGGTGCCCTCGCGCGACAGCGCGCGGCGCTGCTGGTCGAGGCCTTCGTCGCCGAGGATGTGCCGCATCGCGAACTCCCAGCGCTCCTGCGCCCACGCGTCCTCGCGGAGTTCGACGTCGCCCCAGACGATGACGTGCGCGATGTCCCCGTCCTCGGCGATGGACACGCACACCTTGGGGTTCTTCTGCAGGTTGGCCTTCTTGGTGCGGCCGGTGAGGCTCAAATAGAGGTGGTCGTCGTCGTAGGCCAGCATCACGGGTGTCACGTGCGGCTCCCCGCTCGGCGTCACGGTCCCCACGTGCACCCAGTGCTCGGGGTCCCCGAGCATCGTGTCGAGCGCGGCCTTCAGCTCCGGGTCGATCATCCCGATTCCGCCTCTCGTGTGCCGTCCCGTTGCGCGGGTACGGTCCGACGGTTGTTCGACCCGGCCACCGTACTCCCACGAGTGACGCACGACACAGGGCGGGTCCCGAAACGGGTGCGCGAACGACCGGATACCGCCACCGGACACATATTTCATTCCAACGAGTGATTCGCGAGTGTCCGCCGTGACTTCTCTTCGTTCTCGGATTCATCGCACCCATTTCTCGCGCCCCTCGGCGGCGTGGCCGGGGCCGCGGGCCGGACGGGCCCGACGCGCCGGGTGCGCGTCCATGGGAAGCAGCAGAAGCAGCCGGAAGAAGGCGGTCGCGGTGTCCGAGGTCTCGTTCGTCGTCCCCACGCGCAATTCGGGGCGCACGTTGGAGGCGTGTCTGCGGAGCCTGCGCGCCCAGGCCGGCACGGCCGCCGAGGTGGTCGTGGTGGACGGCGGGTCCGGCGACGCCACGCGGGAGATCGCCCAGGTGTTCGCCGACCGTGTGCTGGTGCACGCCGGGGAACGCAACGCGCAGCGGAACGCCGGATGGCGGGCGGCCCGCGGGCGGGTGGTGGCGTTCCTGGACAGCGACATGGTGCTCGATCCGGGCGCCGCGACCGAGGCGTCCACCGCGTTCTGCCAGGACCCCGGACTCGGCGGGCTGGTGGTGCCCGAATACGCCTTCGGGGCCGGGTTCTTCGCACGCTGCCGGGCGCACGAACGGCGGCTGACGGCCCGCGGCTCGGCCCGGTTCTTCCGCCGCTCCGCGGTCGAACTCGCGGGCGGCTTCGACGAATCGCGCTACGGCTGCGACGACGGCGAGTTCGCCGAACGCATCGCCGCGGACGGCTGGACCATCGGCCGGTTGGACGCCGCCGTCGGCCGCGACGAAGGCCGGCTGTCCCTCGGGCGGGCATTCGCCAAGAAGCGGTCCTACGGCCGGAAGCTGTACGAGTACCCGCAGCTCCCCCGCCAGGAGCGCCGCACCGTCGACCGCCCGTCCCTGGTCACCCCCGCCCGCCTCGCCAAGGCGCCGGCCCTGACGGTGGGCCTGGCCCTGCTGAAGGCGGTCGAGGTGGGCGGCGTCCTGTGCGGGATGGCGGAGCAGCGCCGGGCGCAGCGGAGCTGAGGGGGACGTCCGGCTTGGACCGGTTGGTCGCCTGATCGGGCGATGAAGTGACCACCCGGCGTGCTGATTCGTTGTCCTCGCGTTCCCCCGTTTGTCCGCTCGGCGGACGCCCGTCCCGAGGAGTGCCGTGGTTCACCCGACCGACCCTGCCGCCGTGACCGCCGTGTCGAAAGGGGGCGGGTCGGCGCCCCGGGTGCCCGCGCAGGGCGGCTCGCCGGAAGGCCGGACGGAGGGGAACCGGCGCACGAGCGACACCAATCTCCGCCTGTGGCACCGCAATCGGGCGTGGTGGGGGTCGGGCGTCGGGTTCGGCGCGAAGCTGCGCTACTACGGCGACATGACCGCGTCGTATGTGCGCGCGGTGCGCGGCCGGCCCCGCATCGTGCGCTACCTCGACCGGCCGTTCGCGTACGACACGATGACGACGCCGCTCGCCCTGCAGTCCTGCCCGCGCGAGGTCGGCACCGACGTGCTCGGCAACCTGCGACCGGGGTTCCGGCTGCGCTCGGTCCTCGACGTGGGCGGCCACCTCGGCCAGTTCGCGGTCACCCTGCGGCACTTCGCGCCCGGCGCGGAGATCGACGTGTTCGAGCCGAACGGCCGGATCCTGCCGCACCTGGAGGCGAACACCACCGCGCTCCGGGGCGTCCGCATCTGGCCGTACGCCCTGGGCGCGCACGGCGCCGAGGAGATGTTCGTCGATCCGGACCGTTCGTCCACCGGTTCGCTGATCGCCGGACTCGTCGACTGCCCGGGCACGCCGCGCCGCATCCCGGTGCGCGGCATCGGCGACCCGTCGTCGGTCACCGGGCGGCAGGAGTACGACCTGGTGCGGGTCGCCGCGGCCGGCGCGGAGTTGGATGTCCTCAAGTGCATGGCCGGCATGACCGTGCACTACCTGTACGTCGAACTCGCCGGTCCGCGCGGGATCTTCCCGCACTCCGAGCTGCTGGTGCTGGTCCGCCGCCAGTTCGGCGACTTCCGGATCGTGTTCCAGGGCGCGGCCGACCGGCTCACCCCGTACGTGCCGCTCATGCTGGAGTTCGCGGGCACCCCGCGCTGACTCCGGACGAGGTCCGGCCGACGGAGCCGGGCCGGGTCCGCGCACCCCGCGCGGGCCCGGTGCGGCGCCGCGGTCAGAAGTCGTCCGGGTAAAGCGCGGCGAACGCCGGGGCGCCCTCGCCGGGGGCCGCGGTGTAGCCGGGCAGCAGCTCCGTGAGCAGCAGCCGGGCCGCGGCGTCGTCGTTCCGGGCGGCCGCGGCGTACAGCTCGGGCAGCCGGACCACGGCGCCGAGGGCGTCCACGGGCGGAACCGTCGCGTACACGCGCGGGTGCTCGGTCGGCAGCCGTTCCTCGGTCGCCGAGAACAGCGCCTCGTGCAGCTTCTCGCCGGGCCGCAGGCCGGTGAACCGGATCTCCACCTGCGGCTCGTTCACCTGTTCGACGAACTTGTGCACGAGGTCCACGATGCGCACCGGGTCGCCCATGTCGAGCACGAAGATCTCGCCGCCCTGCGCCATCCGCCCGGCTTCCAGGACGAGGCCGACGGCTTCCTCGATGGTCATGAAGAAGCGGGTGACCTCGGGGTGCGTGACGGTGACCGGGCCGCCGCCGCGCACCTGTTCGGCGAGCACGGACAGCAGCGAGCCGCGGCTGCCGAGCACGTTGCCGAACCGTACGCCCGCGAACACCCCGGGCGCCTGCGTGTTGGCCTGCACGATCAGTTCGGCCAGGCGCTTCGTGGCGCCCAGCACGGACACCGGGTCGGCGGCCTTGTCCGTGGAGATCAGGATGAAGCGCTCCACCCCGACGTCCAGCGCGGCCCGCACCAGGTTCTCGGTGCCCAGGACGTTCGACTTGACCGCCTCGCACGGGTGCCGTTCGAGCAGCGGCAGGTGCTTGTGCGCCGCGGCGTGGAACACCACTTCGGGCTTGAGGTCGGAGAAGATCTGGTCGATGCGCGGCCGGTCGCGGATGTCCGCGATGACGAGGGTGTCGTCGTCGAGCAGCGCTTCACCCCACACGTCCAGCTGCAGCCGGTGCAGGTTGGACTCGTCGTGGTCCAGCATGTACATCTTGCTCGGGCCGAACCCGTAGACCTGGCGGCACAGTTCGCTGCCGATCGAGCCGCCCGCCCCGGTCACCAGCACGCGGCGGCCGGCGATGACCTCGCGCACCGACGCCGAGACGACGTGCAGTTCCTGGCGGCCGATGAGCCGGTTGACGTCGAGGGTGCGCATGTCGCTGCCCACCACGTCGCGGCGCAAGGCCACCAGGAAGGACGGCAGGTAGCGCACGCTGGCGCCCACCGTCGCGGCCGCCGCGGCGACCTTGCGGAAATCCTCCGGCGCCAGGCCGGGAATGGCCAGCACCACCACCTCGACGGCGAACTCCAGGCTCACATCGACCAGTTGGTCGAGCCTGCCGAGGACGTCGAGCTGTTCCGGCAGACCCGGCTCGTCCCACGGCGGCCCGGCCACGCGGACCGTCTTCTTGCCCGGGTCGTCGTCGAGGAACCCGATCGGGACCAGCCCGAATTCGGGCGTGTGCAGCAGGTCCCGCGCCAATGCGCTGCCCGCCGACCCGGCCCCCACGACCAGGGTGCGCAGGCCCGCGCGGCGCGTCTCGGCGGATGTGCTTTCGAACCCCATGTTGCCCCCCAAAGTCAGGGGCAGCGCGACCGTCGGCGGGTCGCCTCGGTCACGTGCGTTGTCGACGCCGTGGAACCCGCCCGGGTGAAAATCCCCACTCGCACCCGCCGGTTCCGGGCGCCGCGTTGCGACTGCCCCTCCCGCCCCCACAACCCCGGCAGGCGCGGGAACGCCCACCGGTACCGCCGTTCAGACTACGGGTGCCATGCGGCGCCCGTCGGGCTTTGGGCGGATTTTTTCGGGGGCGGAAATGGGGACAGGGATGCGGGAGGGAAACCGGAGGATCGGACACCGGCCGATCCCCCGCCGCGCGTCGGCCGAGCCCGCGCTACTCCCCCGCTTCCTCGGCGAGTTCCAGCCAGCGGGTTTCCAGGTCCTCGCGTTCCGCGGCGATGCTGCGCAGCTCCGCGTCCAGTTCGGCGACCTTCCCGAAGTCGGTGGCGTGCTCGGCCATTCCGGCGTGCAGCTTCGCCTCCCGTTCGGTCAGCTTGGCCAACTGCCGGTCGATCTTCTGGAGTTCCTTCTTCGCGGCGCGGGTGTCGCCGGTCTTCTGCCGGGCCGGCGCCGGAGCGGCGGCTTCCGCGACGGCGCGGCGGCGGGTCAGGTACTCCTCGATGCCGTTGGGCAGCATGCGCAGCGTCCGGTCGCCGAGCAGCGCCCACACGTTGTCGGTCGTGCGCTCGACGAAGTACCGGTCGTGGCTCACCACCACGAGCGAACCGGGCCAGCCGTCGAGCAGGTCTTCGAGCTGCGTGAGCGTCTCGATGTCCAGGTCGTTGGTGGGCTCGTCGAGGAACAGCACGTTGGGCTCGTCCATGAGCAGCCGCAGCAGTTGCAGGCGGCGGCGCTCGCCGCCGGACAGGTCGCCCACGGGCGTCCACTGCTTCTCGCCGGTGAACCCGAACTGCTCGCACAGCTGGCCGGCGGTGAGTTCGCGGCCCTTGCCCAGGTCGACGCGCTCGCGCACCCGCTGGACTGCCTCCAACACCCGCCAGGTCGGGTCGAGTTCGGCGACCTCCTGGGACAGGTACGCCAGCCGCACCGTCTTGCCGACCACGATCCGCCCGGCGGCCGGCTCCTTCTCGGTGTACGCGGCGTCCGCCAGCGCCCGCATCAGCGACGTCTTGCCCGCGCCGTTGACGCCGACCAGGGCGACCCGGTCGCCCGGGCCGAGGTTCCAGGTCAGGTGGGTGAGCAGCGTCTTCGGGCCGGCCTGGACGGTGACGTCCTTCAGCTCGAACACGGTCTTGCCGAGCCGGGCGTTCGCGAACTTCATCAGCTCGCTGCGGTCGCGCGGCGGCGGCTCGTCGGCGATCAGCTCGTTGGCCGCGTCGATGCGGAACTTCGGCTTGGACGTGCGTGCGGGCGCGCCGCGCCGCAGCCACGCGAGTTCCTTGCGGATGAGGTTCTGCCGCTTGGTCTCCTCGGTGGCGGCGATGCGCTCGCGTTCGGCGCGCGCCAGGACGTAGGCCGAGTAGCCGCCTTCGTAGTCGTGCACGCGCCCGGCCTGCACGTCCCAGGTGCGCAGGCAGACCTCGTCGAGGAACCAGCGGTCGTGGGTGACGACGACGAGCGCCGAGCGCCGGTTCTTGAGGTGGTCGGCGAGCCACGCGATGCCCTCGATGTCGAGGTGGTTGGTGGGCTCGTCGAGGATGATCAGGTCGTGTTCGCCGATGAGCAGCTTGGCGAGCGCGATGCGGCGGCGCTCGCCGCCGGACAGCGGGCCGATCACGGTGTCCATGCCCTGCGGGAAGCCCGGCATGTCCAGGCCGCCGAAGAGCCCGGTCAGCACGTCGCGGATCCGGGCGTCGCCCGCCCAGTCGTGGTCCGGGCGGTCGCCGACCACCTCGTGGCGCACCGTCGCCGCGGGGTCGAGGTCGTCCTGCTGGCTGAGGAACCCGAGGCTCAGCCCGGTCATGTGCGTCACCCGGCCGGTGTCCGCCGGCTCGCGCTGCGCCATGACCCTGATGAGCGTGGTCTTGCCGTCGCCGTTGCGGCCGACGACGCCGATGCGGTCGCCTTCGCCGATACCGAGCGAGACGCCGTCGAGCAGCGTGCGCATGACGTACGCCTTGCCGACGGATTCCAGGTTGACGAGGTTCGCCACGACACGACCTTTTCGGGGGCCCGCGCGAGGGACCCGGTTCGGGGAGGGGGAACAGCCGATTCTAGAGCGCCCGCGGCCGGGACCCGCCGATCAGGGCGAGGACCGGGGCCGGGACCGGCCTTCGGCTCACGGCGCGGTGCTGCGCAGCCGCTGCGGCACCACGCGCGCCCCGCCGACCTGCCCGAAGGCGACCCGGGTCGTGCGGCAGGTGCCGGATGCCGCGAGCGCCCGTGCGACGGTCCGCGCCCCGGCTTCGTCGGCGGCCAGGAACGCGCAGGTGGGGCCGGATCCGGACACGATGCCGCCGAGCGCACCGCCGGCCAGCCCGGCGTCCAGCGTGGCGCGCAGCGACGGGCGCAGCGAGATCGCCGCGTCCTGGAGGTCGTTGGTGAGGGTCGCGCCGAGCGCGGGTACGTCGCCGGCGCGCAGGGCGGCGATCAGCGACTCGCTGGGCGCCGGGTCGGGCACCGGCGTGCCCGCGGCTTCGCGCAGCCGGTCGCATTCGCGGTAGACCGCGGGCGTCGACAGGCCGCCGTCGGCGAGCGCGAACACCCAGTGGTAGACGCCGACGGTCGGCACCGCGGCGAGGCGTTCGCCGCGGCCGGTGCCGATGGCGGTGCCGCCGAGGTCGCTGAACGGCACGTCGCTGCCGAGTTCCGCGCCGAGCCGGCGCAGCATGTCGCGCGGGGTGTTGCCGCGCCACAGGGTGTCGCAGGCGACCAGTGCGGCCGCGGCGTCCGCGCTGCCGCCCGCCATGCCGCCCGCTACCGGGATGCCTTTGCGCAGGTGGACGTGCACGTCCGGGGACTGGCCGAGGCGGTCGGCGAGGAGTGCGACGGCGCGGGCCGCGAGGTTCGAGCGGTCGACCGGGACGTCGTCGGCGTTTTCCCCCTCGACGGTGACGACGAGTTCATCCGCGCGGGTGACGGTCACCTCGTCGTAGAGGGAGACGGCGTGGAACACCGAGACGAGTTCGTGGTAGCCGTCCGGACGGACCGCGCCGACGGCGAGTTGCAGGTTCACCTTGGCAGGGACTTGGACGGTCACGGAATTCACGGCTGCTGGTACTCCCAAGGCATCACGGCTCGGCATCACGTCCCGGCCCCGGCGCGGCCGGGACGCCCTCGGCCGGGTCGGTCCGATGGTACGGGGCGTGAGGTGGCCGTTACGCCGCAGGGGACCCCGGACCCCGTCCCGCGGGGGCGTGCTCGGCGATCCGGGCGAACGCCTCGACGTCGAGTGCTTCGCCGCGCGCCTTCGGGTCGACGCCCGCCGCGGTGAGCGCTTCCTCGGCGGCGGCCGCCGATCCGGCCCACCCGGCGAGCGCCGCGCGGAGCGTCTTGCGGCGCTGCGCGAAGGCCGCGTCGACGACCGCGAAGACCTCCTTGCGGGTGGCGGTGGTGCTCGGCGGCTCGCGGCGGACCAGCGAGACGAGGCCGGAGTCGACGTTGGGGGCGGGCCAGAAGACGTTGCGGCCGATGGCGCCCGCGCGCTTCACGTCGGCGTACCACGCGGCCTTGACCGACGGGACGCCGTAGACCTTCCCGCCCGGCGTCGCGGCGAGCCGGTCGGCGACCTCGGACTGCACCATCACCAGGGTGCGTTCGATGCTCGGGAAGGTCTGCAGCATGTGCAGCAGGACCGGCACGGACACGTTGTAGGGCAGGTTCGCGACCAGCGCGGTCGGCGCCGGGCCGGGGAGTTCGGTCACCGTCATCGCGTCGGCGTGCACCAGCGCGAACCGGTCGGCGCGCTCCGGCATCCGGTTCGCCACGGTGGTCGGCAGGTGCCGGGCGAGCACCGGGTCGATCTCGACGGCGACGACCCGGTCGGCGGCTTCCAGCAGGGCCAGGGTCAGCGAGCCGAGGCCGGGGCCGATCTCCACCACGACGTCGTCGGGGCGCACCTCGGCGGTGCGCACGATGCGCCGCACGGTGTTCGCGTCGATGACGAAGTTCTGGCCGAGCTGCTTGGTCGGTCGGACGCCGAGCGCCGCGGCCAGCTCGCGGATGTCCGCGGGGCCGAGGAGACCGGGTCCCGCGGGGGGATTACTCACGAGCACTCACGAGTAAAGCTTACGGCCGCACACCGGCCACGGACTCGCACCCCGCTGCACGAACAGCAGCTTGGCCCGGTAGGTCTGCTCGGATGCGGGCGCCGTGCTGGCCACCCCCGAGCCGCCCAGGCTCTGCCAGGTCTGCGCGTCGAACTGGTACAGCCCGTGGTAGGTGCCCGAGGGGTCGACGGCGCCGGCCCGTCCGCCCGCTTCGCACTGGGCGAGCGCCGACCAGTTGAGGTCGTCCGCGCCCGCCACCGAGTTCGGCATCGCCTTGGTGCCGACCTTCACGATCTGGGTCACCGGCTGCTTGACGGTCTCCTCGTTGACCTTGCGCGGGTTCTGCTTGACCCCATCGACGGTCTCGTACGCCCACGTGATGCGCTTGAGGCCCGCGACGCCCTTGGTGGCGACGGTCTCGGTGCCCTTGAACGCGGTCGGATCGTCCTGCTTGACGGTCTCGAACGGGATCTTCTCGTCCTTGGTCACCGTCGATCCGGAGACCCGCAGCACCGACACGGTCATGCCCTCGGTCGGGTAGACGTCCGGCGTCGCGCTCATCCGGTCCTGCGGGCCTATCGTCAGGCCGGCCTGCACCAGCGCTTCGCCGAGCGTGGCGACGTTGGTGCGCAGCGGGATCTGCTTGCCGTCGACGAGGAACGTGATGCCGCGTTCGGTGCGGACGTCGAGGTTCAGGCCCTCGCGGCCGATCGGCTGGCTGCGCGACGCGGACAGGAAGGCGCCGTCGGTGCGGACCCCGAGCTGGTCCATCGCCTCGGACACGGACGTGGCGGTCACCCACACCTGCTGCGGTTTCCCGTCGAGGGTGAGGGTGATCATGCGGCCGTAGCGGACCGCGATGCGGTCGCCGTCGGCGAGCTTGGCGTTGCGGCCGGGCGCGACGATGTCGTGCTCGCCGACCTTCACGTCCTGCCGGCTCAGCACGTCGGAGACGCGGTCGGCGAAGGTGTGCACGGTGCGTTCTTTGCCGTCGACGACGAGCGTCACGGTCTTGTCGTACGCGACGAACGCGGTGGTGCCGCCCACGAGCACGGCCACGACCAGGATTTGGCCCGCGAGGGCACGCGGCGAGAAGCCCCGTCCGGCGGATTTGCCGCGGCGGTTCCCGCGCCGGCCCGCGGATCCGTTCGCGGATCCGCCGCGTGGCTCGGCCGAACGACTCAAGGTGGCTCCCGTCCCCTGCCAGTCAACCGAGCATGGGACTGTAACAGGTTGCCGAGCCGTCAGATCTGCGCGAACACCCGTTCGGCGTTGGCGGCGAGGGCCGCGCACAGCACGTCCTCGTCGATGTCCTTCACCGCGGCCATGGCGCGGACCGTCACCGGAACGAGGTACGGCGCGTTCGGCCGTCCCCGGTACGGCACCGGGGTCAGGAACGGCGCGTCGGTCTCCACCAGCAGCAGGTCCAGCGGGGCGACGGCCACCGCGTCGCGCAGCTGCTGCGCGCTGGGGTAGGTCATGTTGCCGGCGAACGACATGACGTAGCCGCGCTCGGCGCATGTCTTGGCCATCTCCGCGTCGCCCGAGAAGCAGTGGAACACCACGGTCTCCGGGGCGCCTTCCTCGGCGAGGATGCGCAGCACGTCGTCGTGCGCGTCGCGGTCGTGGATGACCAGCGCCTTGCCGTGCCGCTTGGCGAGGGCGATGTGCCGCCGGAACGACTCCTGCTGCACGGCGGTGCCTTCCGGCCCGGTGCGGAAGTAGTCGAGGCCGGTCTCGCCGATGCCGCGCACCTGGGGGAGCGCGGCGAGTTCGTCGATCTCGGCGATCGCCGCGTCGAGGGCGGCCATGCCGCCGGGTTCGCGGCGCTGCCCGGACCAGCCGTCCGGGTCGCCGTGCACGAGGCGGGGTGCCTCGTTGGGGTGCAGGGCGACGGTGGCGTGCACGCGCGGGTTGTCGAGCGCGGCTTCCGCGGCCCAGCGGGACGACGGCACGTCGATGCCGACCTGCACGACCGTGGAGACGCCGACCGCCGCGGCGGCGGCCAACGCGCCGCCCACGTCGCCCTCTTGCAGGTCGAGGTGGGTGTGCGCGTCCCAGACCGGCACGCGCAGCGAGGGCGGGGCGGGCGGCGGCGTGGTGTCCCGGGGCCCGCCGTCCCGGCGCGAGCGCTTGCCCATGGTGGGGGTTTCCTTACGTCGTGGCCGCGGGGGGGGGGCGGCCCCCGGGGGGGGGCCCCCCCCGGGGGGGGGGCGGGGGCGGGCGCGGGGGGGAGGGGGGGGGGGGGGTGGTTTAAAAAAAAAAA